>JBBAPL010000119.1:0-16916 GCA_040400895.1 Aquabacterium sp. | reverse complement strand
ATCGACCTGCTCTACCAGTTCTGGGTGCACACCCGGCTGGTGGGGCGGCTGGGCTGGTTCGACCGGGTGGTCTGTTCGCCCAGCAACCACCGGGTGCACCACGGCCAGAACGACTGGTGCATCGATCGCAACTACGGCGGCATCCTGATCTTGTGGGACCGGCTGTTCGGCAGCTTTGCCGACGAGCGTCCCGGCGAGCCCATCGTCTACGGCGTGCGCGGCGCGCTGCGCAGCTTCAGCCCCTGGCGCGCCAACCTGCAGGTGTACGCCGGCATGTGGCAGGACTGGCGCCTGGCCCGCACCTGGGCCGACCGGCTGGGCGTGCTGTGGCGCCGCCCCGGCTGGCGGCCGGCGGGCGCCGAGGCCGCCGCGCCCCGGCCCCAAACCGACCTGGCCAACGTCCAGCCCCATGCGCCGCCGCTGCCGCCGGCGCTGGCCTGGCATGCGCTGGGCCAGCTGGCACTGCTGGTGGCGCTGGCGATGCACTTTCTGGCGGTGGCGCCCGGCATCGGCCTGCCGTTGGGCGCTGCCTGCGGCCTGGCCCTGGCACTGCAGCTGGAACTGCTGTCGACCGTGGGCGACCGTGGCGCGGCGGCTCGGGCGCAGGAGGCCGGCCGTTGGGCACTGGGTGCCGTGCTGCTGGCGGCATCGCCGGTGCATGGGAGTGCGTGGCTGTTGCTGTGGTGCGTGGCGGGCGCAGCCGGGTGGCTGGCCTTCCGGCACGCGGCTTGTCGCTCAGGTGCTGGCTGGAGTGGCCGGGTCGGGCCACCATCCGACGGCATCCAGGAGACCTTGCCATCGCCAGCGCCGCAGAGGCCCCACCGCCCTTGACGCCCGCCGCGGCCCGCTGGCCGATGCTGGCCCCGTTCGCCAGCCGCAGCTTCCGCTTCCAGTGGCCGGCCGATCTGTGCACGGCCTGGGCACTGGAGATGGAGACCCTGATCCTGGGCTGGTATGTGCTAGTGCAGACCGGGTCGGTGGTGTGGCTGACCGGCTTTGCCGCACTGCAGTTCATCGGCACCCTGGCGGCGCCGCTGCTGGGCACGCTGGGCGACCGCCTGGGCCTGCGCCGCGTGCTGGCCAGCATGCGCTTTGCCTATGCCGCACTGTCGGGCGTGATCCTGCTGCTGGCGGCCACCGGCCAGCTCAGCCCATGGGCGGTGCTGGTGGTGGCGGGGGTGGCCGGCATGCTGCGCCCGTCGGACATCGGCATGCGCACCGCGCTGGTCGGCGCCACGGTGCCACCCCAGCACCTGATGGCGGCGATGGGCATCTCGCGCACCAGCATGGATTCGGCCAAGGTGGCTGGCGCCCTGGTGGGGGCCGCGGTGGTGGCGGCGTTCGGCATGGTGGTGGCCTATGCGGCGATCAGCCTGATCCACCTGGCCGGCGCCTTGCTGACGCTGCAGGCCGACAGCGGGCGCCATCAGCCGCTGGCGGCGCCGGCGCCGGGCCAGGCGCCGTTGGCGCAGCCCTCACCCTGGCGTGAACTGCGCGAGGGCCTGGCTTACATCTGGCACACGCCGCTGCTGCTGGCGGCGATGGCCGTGGCGGCGCTGGTCAACCTCACCGCGTTTCCGCTGACCGGCGGGCTGATGCCCTACATCGCACGCGACGTGTTCCAGCTCGACCAGCGCGGCCTGGGCTGGCTGGTGGCCAGCTTTGCCGGCGGGGCACTGGCGGGGTCGGTGCTGATGGGCGCAGTGGGCGGTCGGCTGCGCCCGGGCCGCACCATGCTGACGGCCTGCGTGCTGTGGTATCTGTGCCTGTTTTGCTTCGTGGCCACGAAGCAGCCGGTGCTGGCCATGCTGCTGCTGGCCGCCGCTGGCGCCTGCCAGAGCATCAGCATGCTGGCCTTGTCGATGCTGCTGCTGCGCAGCACTGACCAGCGCTTTCGCGGCCGCATCATGGGCGTGCGGATGCTGGCGATCTATCCGCTGCCACTCGGGTTGCTGGTGGCCGGCGCGCTGATCCCGCGCATCGGCTACGGCTGGACGGCCAGCCTGATGCTGGGCTGCGGCCTGCTGCTGGCCGGCGCCATCGGCCTGGCCTGGCGCGCGCACTTGTGGCGCGGTGGCGCTCCGGGTAACGCCCGCGGCGCAGCGCCGGCCGCACCGGCCCGGTCTGCCTGACAACCAGCCGCGCTGGGCCGGTCCCGGCCGTGCGGGTCAGACGATCCGGTCCTCGGGCTTGCTGATCTTGCCCATCGGCGCATAGCGCGCGCTGGGTGCCAGCGGGTGCTCGGCGGCGCTGCCGTCCCACACCGGGTCGACGATGCCCTCGAACACCTCGCGCAGGCGCTGGCCCCAGGTGCTGTGGATCATCTGGAAGTACGGGTTCTGGTCATCGATGCAGACCATCTGCTCGGTGCAGAAGCTGCCCTCGCGGTAGACCAGCAGGTCCAGCGGCAGGCCCACGCTCAGGTTGGATTTCAGCGTGGAATCCATGCTCACCAGTGCGCACTTGGCAGCCTCGTCCAGCGGTGTGCCGGGGGTCAGCACGCGGTCGAGAATGGGCTTGCCATACTTGCTTTCACCCACCTGGAAGAAGCAGGTCTCGCGCGTGGCCTCGATGAAGTTGCCGGCGGAATACACCAGGAACATGCGCATTGCCTCGCCCTTGATCTGCCCGCCGAAGATCATGCTGGCGTTGAAGTCGATGCCGGCGGCCTTCAGGCTGGGGCCGTCCTGCTGGTAGACGCGGCGCACCGCGCTGCCCAACACCCGCACCGCGTCGAACATGCTCTCAGCGTTCCAGATTGTCAGCGCCGGCTGGTCGGGGCCGCGGTCGATCTTCTCGAGTTGCAGGATCTCGCGCACGCTCTGGCTGATGCTCAGGTTGCCGGCCGACAGCAGCACCATGAAGCGGTCATCGGCACCCTCGTAGACCATCATCTTGCGGAAGGTGCTGATCTGGTCGATGCCGGCGTTGGTGCGGCTGTCGCTCAGGAACACGAGGCCGGCGTTCAGGCGGATGCCGATGCAGTAGGTCATGGGTGCAGTGGGGGCGGGCGCCCGGCGCATGCGGCGCCCGGCTGGCCTAGGAGGGTATCAGCCCTCGCCCTGGCGGTGGTGGCGGTCGTTGGGCTGTGCTCTGGCTCTGGCTCAGGCGGCAGCGTGCGGGCTCCTGGGTCCGGCGGTGGCAGGCCCGGTGCGAACGATCATAGCCAAGCGGTTGGCGCCGGCGTTGCGGCCAGCGTGCCCGGCGCCTTCAGCTGACCGCGCCCACGCCGTAGCGGCCGGTCAGCGGTTGCCCGGCTGCAAAGCGCTGCAGCGCATAGGGCGCCAGTGGCACGTCGGTGGGCAGCCCCAGCGCCTCTTGCGCCAGCACCCGGCCGATGCCGGGCGACAGCTTGAAGCCATGGCCGCTGAAGCCGTAGCCCACCACCAGGCCCTGCATGCCGGGCAGGCGGCCCAGCACCGGGTTCCAGTCGGGCGTGACGTCGTAGACGCCGGTCCAGGACGACGCCAGCCCGGCCGTCTCGAAGCTGGGGAATCGGTCGGCCACCTGGGCACCCACCTCGGCCACGTAGTCCATCGGCACCGGGCCCTGCTGGTTGTCGGGCGCGGGCAGGGTCTCGCCGGTGCCGCCTTCGCTGACCAGCATCTGCGTGCCGCCGTAGCTGCGGCAGTACAGCATGCCGGGCGAGCCCAGGTCCTTGTAGACCGGCATCTGGAAGGTGTAGGGCTGCGGCCCCTGCAGCGCCAGCACGGTGTGCCGCTCGGCGGCCACCGGCGAGGCGATGCCGGTCCAGCGCTCGATGTCGCGGGCCCAGATGTTCTGGGTGCTGACCACGGTGCCCGCGTGGAAGCTGCCCTGCGAGGTCTCGACCCCGGTGACGCGGCCGCCGTCGTGCAGCAGGCGCTGCACCTCCACGCCTTCGATGATCTGCACGCCCAGCCGCCGGGCGGCGCGGGCAAAGCCGGTGGCGGTGAGGTAGGCGTCGGCAAAGCCGGCCTCGGGCTCGAAGCCGATCAGTGCGGCGTCGTCGAAGCGGGCGATCGGCAGCAGGCTGGTGGCCTGGGCGGCGTCCAGTGTCTGCACGGTGATGCCCTTGGCGCGCTGGCCGTCCAGGGCGCTGCGCAGCGCGCCCAGCTTGGGGCCGTCGGGTGAGGCGATCAGGTAGCCGCACTTCACCAGCCCGGCCGACGCCTCGTCGTCCTCCAGGTAGCCGGCAAAGTTCTGGAACACCTGCCAAGAGGCCAGTGCCAGTTCCACGTTCTGGATGACGGAGTAGTGCGTGCGCAGGATGCCCGACGACTGCGACGTGGTGCCGGCGCCCACCTGCGTGCGGTCGAGCACCAGCACCCGCTTGGCGCCGAAGCGCGCCAGGTGGTAGGCCACCGAGCTGCCGATGACGCCGGCGCCGATGACGATGACGTCGAACTGTGGGGTGGCAGTGTTCATGGGGCAGTTTGTGGGTAGACGATGATCGACAGGAACTTGATCGGGCACTGGGCCAGGCGCTCGGGCCCATGCGGCACGGTGCCCGGGAAGCTGAGTGAATCGCCGGGCTCCAGCAGGTAGGTCTGCTGCGCACAGCGGTATTCGAGCCGGCCTTCCAGCATGTACAGGAACTCGGTGCCCGGGTGCTGGAAGGTCGGGTAGCGCTGCGAGTCGTCGTCCATGGTGATCAGGAACGGCTCGAACAGCTTGGCTGGCCCCTGGTCGTAGGCCAGCAGGTGGTAGGTGTGCCCGCTCTTGGTGCCGCGGCGCACCACTTCCATGCCCTGACCCTTCTTGACATGCTGCGCGCCGGTGCCGGTGGCGTCGTACTTGCTGAACAGCATGCCCATCGACACCCCCAGCGCCCGGGCGATGCGCGCCAGCGCATCGGTGCCGGCGGCGGTCTGGCCGTTCTCGATCTTCGACAGCATGCCGCTGCTGAGGTTGGCCAGCTCCGACACCTGCGCCAGCGTGAGGCCGTCGCGCTGGCGCAGTTCCCGGATGGCGGCACCCACCGACGCTTCGAGCGACGGCGGTTGCAGCGTCTGGGCGGGTGGTGCGGCGGGTGCGGTGGCGGGTCGGCGGGCCATGGGGCTTTTTGGCGAGGCGGGCGTCCGCCCAGTGTAGGGATGAGTTTGCTTGTTTTCACCACAGGCATCAATTATGCTCACCAGGAAATATTCCACCACCACGAACAGCCATGACCGTCCACACTTCCACTCCCCCGGGCGCAGGTGATCTCGGCAGCCCGCTGCGCTTTGCCGATGCGGCGTCGGCCCGTGCCCACCTGGCGTCGCAGGGCGTGCAGTACGTGCTGGCCCAGTTCGTCGACATCCATGGCGTCGCCAAGGCCAAGTCGGTGCCGCTGGCGCACCTGGAGACGGTGCTGACCGACGGCGCGGGCTTTGCCGGGTTCGCGATCTGGGGCGTGGGCATCGAGCCGCACGGCCCCGACTTCATGGCCGTGGGGGACCTGCGCACCATCTCGCTGGTGCCCTGGCAGCCGGGGCTGGCGCGCATCGTCTGTGAAGGCCATGTCAACGGCGAAGCCTGGCCATTCGACAGCCGGGTGATGTTGCGTGCCCAGCTCGACCGGCTGACTGCCAACGGCTGGACGATGTTCACAGGCCTGGAGCCCGAGTTCAGCCTGCTCAAGCGCGGCATCAGCGGCCAGATCGAGCCCTGCGACCCCAGCGACACCCTGGCCAAGCCCTGCTACGACTACAAGGGCCTGTCACGCACGCGGGTGTTTCTGGAGCGGCTGTCGAACGCGCTGCGCGCCACCGGCATCGACGTCTACCAGATCGACCATGAAGACGCCAACGGTCAGTTCGAGATGAACTACACCTACACCGACGCGCTGACCTCGTGCGACCACTTCGTGTTCTTCAAGATGGCCGCCTGCGAGATCGCGCATGAGCTGGGGCTGATCTGCTCGTTCATGCCCAAGCCGTTTGCGCACCTGCCGGGCAACGGCATGCACATGCATCTGTCGATTGGCGACGGCAAACGCAATCTGTTCGAGGACAAGACCGACAAGCGCGGCCTGCACCTGTCGACCATGGCTTACCACTTCCTGGGTGGCCTGCTGGCCCATGCGCCGGCGTTGGCCGCGCTGTGCGCGCCCACCGTCAACAGCTACAAGCGCCTGGTGGTGGGGCGCTCGCTGACCGGCAGCACCTGGGCGCCGGCCTACATCGCCTATGGCGACAACAACCGCTCGGCGATGGTGCGCGTGCCCAAGGGCAGGCTGGAACTGCGCCTGCCCGACGGCGCCTGCAACCCCTACCTGGCCACCGCCGGCGTGCTGGCCGCGGGGCTGGACGGCATCGCCCGCCAGCTGGACCCCGGCGAGCCGCACAACGTCAACCTGTATGAGTGGAGCGAAGCCCAACTGCGCGAGGCCGGCATCGGCCTGCTGCCGCAGAACCTGCTGGCCGCGCTGGACGCGCTGCAGGCCGACAGCGTGATCTGCGGTGCGCTGGGCCCGCTGGCCGGCGAGTTCCTCAAGCTCAAGCGCATGGAATGGTTGGAATACATGCGCCATGTCTCCGATTGGGAGACCAAGACCTATCTCGAGTTTTTCTGAGACCCAAGGAGACAAAGCACATGTGTGGAATCGTCGGGTTGCTGCTCAAGCGCCCGGAACTGCAGGGCCAGCTGGGCGAGCTGATGGTGCCGATGTTGATCGGCATGTCCGACCGCGGGCCCGATTCGGCCGGCATGGCGGTGTTCACCCCGCCGTTGCCCGAGGGCCGCTGCAAGATCAGCCTGTATTCAGGGCTGACAAGCGCTGGCGATGCCTACGACTGGCCAGCGCTGGTGGCAGCGCTCAATGCCGCGCTGGCGGTCGACGCCACGCTGGCGGCCCACGGCAACCAGGCCGTGGTCACGCTCAGCGGCCCGTCCGACCCGGCCAAGGCCTGGGTGCTGGCGCACGACCCGCGCCTGCATGTGATGTCGGCAGGACAGCGCATCGAGCTGTACAAGGACATCGGCACCCCGGCCCAGGTGGCGCAGCGCTATGCGTTTGGCGGACTCAAGGGCAGCCATCTGGTCGGCCACACCCGCATGGCCACCGAATCGGCCGTCACGCCCGACCGCGCCCACCCGTTCACCGCCGGCCAGGATTTCTGCCTGGTGCACAACGGCAGCCTGTCGAACCCGAACGAAGTGCGCCGCATGCTGGAGCCACGCGGCATCCGCTTCGACACCGACAACGACACCGAGGCAGCCTGCCGCTTCCTGGAATGGCGCCTGCGCGAGGGCGATGAGTTGCCGATGGCGCTGCAGAAGGCCTTCGAGGTGCTGGACGGCTTCTACACCTTCCTGATGGGCACGCCCACCGCGCTGGCGCTGATCCGCGACCCCTTCGCCTGCAAGCCGGCGGTGGTGGCCGAGACCGACGACTACGTCGCCATCGCCAGTGAATTCCGGTCCCTGGCCCACCTGCCGGGCGTGAAGCACGCGCGGGTGTTCGAGCCGGCGCCCGAGCAGATGTACGTCTGGACGCTGTGACCGTGAACAACACCCTCGACAACCCCGTGGACACCCCTGTGGACGACACCCTGGTCTTCGACCTGCAGCACACCACCGTGCGCGCACTCAACCAGTTCCTGCACGGCCCCGCCGACACCCTGGCCGGGCGCCAGGTCAGCGTGCGCAACACCGACGGCGCGCACAACCTGGCGGTGGGCCTGAACGCGCCGGTGCATGTCACGCTGCACGGCCACGCCGGCTACTACGCGGGGGGCATGAACCAGCTGGCCACCGTGGTGATCGAAGGCAGCGCCAGCACCGGCGTGGCCGAGAACATGATGAGCGGCCGGGTGCATGTGCAGGGCTTCGCGTCCAACGGCGCGGGTGCGTCGGCCCATGGCGGGCTGCTGGTGATCGACGGCGACGCCGGCCTGCGTTGTGGCATCTCGCTCAAGGGTGCCGACATCGTCGTCGGTGGCTCGGTCGGCAGCTTCTCCGGCTTCATGGCCCAGGCCGGGCGCATGGTGGTCTGCGGCGATGCGGGCGATGCCCTGGGTGATTCGCTGTATGAAGCGGTGATCTATGTGAAGGGCCGCATCGCATCCCTGGGCGCCGACGCGCAGATCGAGCCGATGACGGATGCCGACCTGGCCGACCTGGCCGAACTGCTGCAAGCCGCCGGCCAGCCGCACGATCCGCGCAGCTTCCAACGCGTGGCCTCGGCCCGGTCGCTGTACCACTGGAACGTCGACGCCCAACAAGAGTACTGAGCATGCTGCCTTCCACACCCCCCCAAGCCACCCCCCACGCCGAGGAATCGGCCACCTTCGACAGCACCGCGCTCGACTACATCCACCGTGCCGCGGCCACCGGGCTGTACGAGATCCGCGGCCTGGGCGCCAAGCGACGCCTGCCGCACTTCGACGACCTGGTGTTCCTGGCCGCGTCGCTGTCGCGTTACCCGCTGGAGGGCTACCGCGAGCGCTGCCTCACCAGGACCGTGCTGGGCACCCGCTTCGCCAAGAAGCCGGTGGTGCTGGACATCCCGATCACCATCGCCGGCATGAGCTTTGGCTCGCTGTCGGCCAACGTCAAGCGCGCGATCGGCCTGGCGGCCAGTGAAATGGGCACCAGCACCACCACCGGCGACGGCGGCATGACCAGCGAAGAGCGTGACGCGTCCAAAACCCTGGTCTACCAGTGCCTGCCCTCGCGCTACGGCTTCAATCCCGACGACCTGCGCCGTGCCGACGCCATCGAGGTGGTCATCGGGCAGGGCGCCAAGCCGGGCGGTGGCGGCATGCTGCTGGGCCAGAAGGTCAACCCGCGGGTGGCCGCCATGCGCACGCTGCCCGAAGGCGTGGACCAGCGCAGCGCCTGCCGCCACCCCGACTGGACCGGCCCCGACGACCTGACCATCAAGATCCAGGAACTGCGCGAGATCACCGACTGGGAAAAGCCCATCTACGTGAAGGTGGGCGCCACCCGCGTCTTCCACGACGTCAAGCTGGCGGTGCATGCCGGTGCCGACGTGATCGTGGTCGACGGCATGCAGGGCGGCACCGCCGCCACCCAGACCTGCTTCATCGAGCATGTGGGCATCCCCACGCTGGCGGCGGTGCGCCAGGCGGTGGCCGCGCTGGAAGACCTGAACATGAAGGACCAGGTGCAGCTGATCGTCTCGGGCGGCATCCGCACCGGGGCCGACGTGGCCAAGGCCATCGCGATGGGCGCCGATGCGGTGTCCATCGGCCAGGGCACGCTGATGGCGCTGGGCTGCAACCGGCCGATGTGGTTCGACAACGGCCAGCCGGTGGACGCCAGCGCCGACTACGCCGCGCTGGGCACCCGCGCCGGTGCCTGCCACCACTGCCACACCGGCCGCTGCCCGGTGGGCATCACCACCCAGGACGCGGTGCTGGAACAGCGCCTGCAGCCCGACTGGGGCGCGCGCCACCTGCGCAACTACCTGAAGACCTTGACCATGGAGCTGACCACGCTGGCGCGTGCCTGCGGCAAGCAGGACGTGCACCACCTGGAGCGTGAAGACCTGGTGGCGCTGACGGTCGAGGCCGCGGCCATGGCCCATGTGCCGCTGGCGGGCACCGACTGGATCCCCGGCACCAGGGGCTGACACCGCCTGCCAAAGCGCCGGCCAGCGGGCATCATCGGGGGCTTCGGCCCGCCGGTGCGCCAGAACAACCATCACAGGAGACTTCCGCATGCAGATCACCACAGGCCGCGCCGTCACGATGGCGCCCAAGGGCATGGTCACCTGCCCCCACGCACTGGCCTCGCAGGCCGGTGTCGATGTGCTGCGTGCCGGCGGCTCGGCGGTGGATGCCGCCGTGGCCACAGCGGCGGCCCTGGCCGTCATCTACCCGCACATGACCGGCCTGGGCGGCGACGCCTTCTGGCTGATCCACGACGCGGCCACCGGCACGGTGCGCTACCTCGACGGCGGCGGCCGGGCAGCCGCCAATTCCAGCATCGACTGGTTTGCACAGCGCGGCCATACCGAGGTGCCGTTTCGCGGCGTCCTGCCGGCCACGCTGACCACGCCCGGCGCGGTGGCCAGCTGGGGCGCCGCCCATGCCGCCCACGGCCGCCTGCCGCTGGCACGCTGCCTGCAAAGCGCGGTGGACTATGCGCGGGACGGCTTCCCGGTCACCGAGCGGCTGGCCGGCTGGATCGAGGCCACCCGCCCCGAGCTGGCAGCGCACACCCACACCGCCGCCATCTTCCTGCCCGGCGGCCAGGTGCCGCGCGCCCGCAGCCTGCTGCGCAACCCCGACCTGGCGCGCACGCTGCAGGCGGTGGCCGCCGACGGCCCGGCCGGCTTCTACGGCGGTGCGGTGGGCGCCGAGCTGGCGCGCTTCTCGGCCGCGCAAGGCGGCTTCTTTACCCAGGCCGACCTGTCGGCCCAGGACGCACGCTGGGGCACGCCCATCCACGGCACCTACCGCGACGTCACGCTGTACGAGACCCCCGCGCCCACACAGGGGTTCACCGTGCTGCAGATGCTGAACCTGCTGGAGCCGTTCGAGCTGCACAAGCAGCCCTTCCTGGGCACGGAGCCGGCGCACCTGATGGTGCAGGCCAAGCAGGTGGCCTACCACGACCGCGACCGCTACCTGGCCGACCCGGCCTTTGCCGACGTGCCGATGGACCAGCTGATCTCCAAGGCGCATGCCGATGCCCGCCGCCCCCAGATGGACCCGGCCCGTGCGCTGCCCTGGGACCAGGTGTCGGCCGACGGCAGCCTGACTGGCGACACGGTCTACATCGCCGTGGTGGATGCAGATGGCAATGCGGTGTCGCTGATCCACAGCCTGTACGGTGTGTTCGGCTCGGCGGTGGTCGCCGGCAACACCGGCGTGGTGCTGCAGAACCGCGCGGCCTACTTTTCACTCGACCCGCAGCACCCGAACCGGCTGGAGCCACGCAAGACACCGCTGCACACGCTGATCGCGTCGATGGGCTTCCGCCAGGGCAAGCTGTGGAGCGTGGTCGGTTGCATGGGGGCCGACGGCCAGCCGCAGATCCACCTGCAGACCTACGTCAACCTCATCGACCACGGCCGCAACATCCAGGAGGCGCTGGAAGCGCCGCGCTGGCTGTCGGGCCGGTTTGCGCTGGGCGAGGCGCGCGACACCCTGCACATCGAGGCCCGCTTTCCCGCTGCCACGCTGGACGAACTGGCCCGCCGCGGCCACCCGCTGGACCGCTGGGGCGACTGGAACGAGCTGGCCGGCCATGCCCATGGCATCGTCATCGATACCGACACCGGCATGCGCCTGGGTGGGTCGGACCCGCGCAGCGACGGCGCGGCGATCGGCTACTGACCGGCCCGGCCGGCGGCCAGATCAGCCGCGGCCCGCCAGCACCTTCAGCCGGTACAGCGCGTCCAGCGCCTCGCGCGGGGTCAGCACGTCGGGGTCGATGGCGGCCAGTGCGGCATCCACCGCTGAGGGCTCAGCCGGCTGGGCGGCCACCGGCGGTGCGGCGAACAGGTCCACCTGGGCATCGCCGGCGCGCTGTTGGGCTTCCAGCGCCTCCAGCGTGGCGCGGGCCTGGCGCACCAGCGTGCCCGGCATGCCGGCCAGCCGTGCCACCTGCACGCCATAGCTGCGGCTGGCCGGGCCGGGCTCGATGGCATGCAGGAAGACGATGTCGTGCCCCGCCTCCACGGCCGACACATGCATGTTCAGCGCGCGCGGGTGCCTGGCCGGGAATTCGGTCAGCTCGAAGTAGTGGGTGGCAAACAGCGTGAAGGCCTGGTTGCGGTCATGCAGCTGGCTGGCGATGGCGCCGGCCAGGGCCAGGCCGTCGAAGGTGCTGGTGCCGCGGCCGATCTCGTCCATCAGCACCAGGCTGTGCGGCGTGGCCGCATGCACGATGGCGGCAGCCTCGGTCATCTCCAGCATGAAGGTGGATTGGGCGTTGACCAGGTCGTCGGCCGCGCCGATGCGGGTGTGGATGGCATCGACCGGCCCCAGCATGCAAGCCTGCGCCGGCACGAACGAGCCCATCGATGCCAGCAGCACGATCAGCGCCACCTGGCGCATGTAGGTGCTCTTGCCGCCCATGTTGGGGCCGGTGATCACCAGCATGCGGGTGCGCGCATCCAGCCGGCAATCATTGGCGATGAAGTCCGGCCCACCGGTCTCCATCAGCCGCGCCTGCACCACCGGGTGGCGGCCCTGCTGGATGTCGATGCAGGGCTGCGGCACGAAGCGCGGCCGGCACCAGCCCAGCGTGGCGGCGCGCTCGGTCAGCGCGGCCAGCGCGTCCAGCGCGGCCAGCGCACGGGCCAGCGCGCCCAGCGGTTGCAGGTGGGCCTGCAACTGCTCCAGCAGTTGCTCGTACAGCCACTTCTCGCGGGCCAGGGCGCGGTCCTGCGCGCTCAGGGCCTTGTCCTCGAAGGTCTTCAGCTCGGGCGTGATGAAGCGCTCGGCACTCTTCAGCGTCTGGCGGCGCTGGTAGTCGGCGGGCACCTTGTCCAGTTGCCCGGCCGTCACCTCGATGTAGAAGCCATGCACCCGGTTGAACTGCACCCGCAGGTTGTTGATGCCCGAGCGGCTGCGCTCGCGCACCTCCAGGTCGAGCAGGAAGGCGTCGCAGTTCTGGCCAATGGCGCGCAGCTCGTCTAAGTCGGCGTCGTGGCCGGTGGCAATCACGCCGCCGTCGCGCAGCAGCACGGCGGGTTCGTCGGCGATGGCCGACTGCAGCAGCGCATGCAGGTCGGGCGGCGGCTGCAGCGCGTCTGCTGCCTCGTCCAGCAAGCGGGCGGCGCCAGCGTCGGGCAGGGTGGCGCGCAGCACCGGCAGCAGGGCCAGCGTGGCGCGCAGGCCGCTCAGCTCGCGCGGGCGCACCTGGCGCAGCGCCAGCCGGGCGGTGATGCGCTCGACATCGCTGACGTTGCGCAGCGCAGCGCGCAATGGCTCGGCACCGTGGCCCATCAGCGCAGCGATGGCGGCATGGCGCGCGGTGGCCGGCGCCCGGTCGCGCGGCGGGTGGGTCAGCCAGTGGCGCAGGCTGCGGCTGCCCATGCCGGTCTGGCAGCTGTCGACCAGCGACAGCAGGGTGGGCGCCTTCTCGCCGCGCAGGGTCTGGGTCAGCTCCAGGTTGCGGTGGGTGGCCGGCGGCAGGTCGATCAGGCTGCTGGCACGGGCGGATTCCAGCGTGGCCACGTGGGCCAGCGCCTGCCCTTGGGTGTGCTCGGCAAAGCTCAGCAGCGCCGCGGCGGCGGCCTGGGCGACGGCCAGGTCCTGCGCGTTGAAGCCCTGCAGCGACGCCACCTTCAGCAGCGCGCACAGCTTGCGCTCGCCCAGCGCGGTGTCGAACTGCCAGGCCGGGCGCGGCGTGCGGGCGGCGCGGTGCTGGGTGATGGCGGCGGGCAGGGTGTCGGCCAGGTCACCCTGCGGAACCAGCAGTTCGGCTGGGTCCAGCCGGGCCAGCCAGCCGGCCAGGTCGGCCTCGGCGCATTCGGTCACGCCCAGCTGGCCGCTGGCCAGCCCGAGCCAGGCCAGGCCCCAGGTGTTGCGGATCTTGGTGGCCGCGCACAGCAGGGTGTCGACGCGGTCGTCGAGCAGCGCGCTGTCGGTGATGGTGCCGGGCGTCACCACCCGCACCACCTTGCGTTCCACCGGCCCCTTGGACGTGGCCACGTCGCCCACCTGCTCGGCAATCGCCACCGCCTCGCCCAGCTTGATCAGCCGGGCCAGGTAGTTCTCGACCGAATGCACCGGAACACCGGCCATCACCACCGGCTCACCGGCGCTCTGGCCACGGGTGGTCAGGGTGATGTCGAGCAGGCGATGGGCCTTGCGGGCGTCGTCGAAGAACAGCTCGTAGAAATCCCCCATCCGGTAGAACACCAGCGTGTCGGGGAAGTCGGCCTTGATGCCCAGGTATTGGGCCATCATGGGCGTGTGGCCCGACAGGTCGGCTGGGGCAGCGCCGGGCTGGGCGGTGCCGGCCTTCACGCCGCGGCAGGGGCGCCGGCCAGCAGCGCCTCGATGGTCTGCTGCACCGCCAGCGCTTCGGCAAAGCCGGGCAGGCTGTGCGCCCGGCCTTCGATCAGCGCCACCCACTGGTCCAACTGGTCGGCCTGGCCGCGTTGGCGCATCGCGGCCGCATCGCCCTGCGGCTGCCAGGGGCCATCGCCCTGGCGCTGCTGCAGGCCGAACCAGTCGCGCAGTTCCACCGCGCCGGTGCTGCCCTGCAGCGTGAAGCGGTTGAAGTCGTCCACCGCGCCGGCCACGGCGGCCAGCACCTGCACCGGCACGCCGCCGGCCTGCAGCGTGGCTGCCAGGGCACGCTCGGCACTGCGGCCGTCGGCCGGGTAGTCGGGCACCGACTGCAGCACCTGCGCCGTGCCCAGCACCCGCTGCAGCACGAAGATGAAGTGCGACAGCACCTCGCGGCTGAAGCCGCCCTCGGCCCGCTCGGCCAGCCAGGCGCCGGCGGCGGCCTGCCAGGGCCGCGGCCAGCGGGCGAAGGCCAGCTCGATCTGCACCGCCTGCAGCTGCCCGATGCCGCCCTGCGCCGCCGCGCGCAGCGCGGCCAGGCCGGGCGACGACGCCAGCGAGAAGTTCACCGCAGCACGGTGTCCCTCGGCGTCGATGCGGGCGATGGTGCGGCGGGCGGCGTCGAAGTCCACCGTCAGCGGCTTCTCGCAGAACACGGCCAGCCCGGCGTCAAACGCCCGGTTCGACAGCGCCATGTGCGGTGCTGGCGGCGTGGCGATGTACAAGGTGTGCAGACTGGGTGCGGCAATCAGTGCCTCGGCGCTGGCGGCAGGTTGCAACTGCGGATAGGCCGCCAGCGTGCGCGCCAGCGCGGCGGGGTCGGCGTCCCAGACCCAGGTGGCGCGCAGGCGCGCATGGGCGGCCAAGCGGGCCAGCATGCGCTGGCCCATGACGCCCAGGCCGATGAGTCCAACGTGGAAGGATTCAGACATGCGGGTGGACTTCGTTTGGTGTGGCAGGACCGCCAGTCTAGGAGACCCGCCGGCCGGCCATGAAAAAAGGGCAGGCGCCGAAGCGCCTGCCCTTCTTGGCGGAAGCCCGAAGAATTACTTCTTGGCTTCTTCCTTCTTCGCGGCCGGCTTGGCATCCTTCTTGGCGGCGCTGGCGGCAGCGGCGGGGGCGCTGGCGGCCTTGTCCTTCATCGGGGCGCCACCGGCGTGGGAGGCGGCTTGGGCGCCGAAGGCGAAGGCGGTCAGGATCAGGGCGGTGAAGAGCTTGGTCATGGTGTGAATCTCGTCGTTGGTAGGTCTAGGTTTCCGGCGCCGGGGAAGCCCTGGCATCTCGGATGGGCCGTGGCCGGCGGATAAAGCTGCCCGTCGACACACCCATGCACAACGGCTGCGGATCCAATCGGTTGACAAGAGTTTCACGCGACGTCCCCCGGGCTTGCCCTGGCCGCTAACATGCAGCCCGTGTTCGGCTTCCCTCTCGCGCTGCTTGCGCTGTCCTTCGTTCTGGTGTGGTGTCAGCCGGTTGCGGCCGCGCCGTTCACGCCGTCCGATGATCGCCAGGTGCTGGCCACCGTGCCAGCCCGCGCAACCGACCCCCGGGCCCGTCAACTGCTGGCCCTGCGCCAGGCCTGGCAACGGGCGCCGCAGGACCTGGATGCGGCCGTGGCCTATGCCCGCCGCTGCTTTGACGAAGTGGCCGCCGAGGGTGACCCGCGCTTCGTCGGCCATGCCCAGGCCGCGCTGAAGCCCTGGTTCAACCTGCCTGACCCGCCGGTGGCGGTGCGGGTGTTGCGCGCGCAGATCCTGCAGTTCGACCACCAGTTCACTCCCGCGCTGGCGGACCTGGACGCCGCTTTGCGCCAACAGCCCGACTTGGGCGATGCCTGGGCCTGGCGCGGTGCCATCCTGATGGTGCAGGCCGACTACGCGACCGCGCGCCGCAATTGCGACGGCCTGGCGCCGCATGCCACGCCACTGGTTGCCGCTGCCTGCCGCGCTCAGGTGGATGCCGCCACCGGTCAGGCCCCGGCGGCTGCCGCGGCGCTGCGTGCGGCGTTGGCCCAGCAGCCCGACGCCAGCGCCGAGGCCCGGTTGTGGGTGCTGACC
Source organism: Aquabacterium sp. (assembly GCA_040400895.1). Classification (GTDB taxonomy): domain Bacteria; phylum Pseudomonadota; class Gammaproteobacteria; order Burkholderiales; family Burkholderiaceae_C; genus Pseudaquabacterium. The sequence continues at coordinate 901 of JBBAPL010000119.1, read as the reverse complement.
CGCCTGGCCGAGACCGAAGAGCGCCGGGGCGCCTTCCCGCAGGCCGAAGCCGCCTTCCGCGACGCCTTGGCCCTGGGCCTGCCCGATGTGTACCTGCTGGCGGCGTATGCCGACTTCCTGCTCGACCGCGGCCGGCCAGCCGAGGTGCTGGCCCTGCTGAAGGACCGCGGCCGCGCCGACGTGCTGCTGCTGCGCCTGGCCCTGGCCGCCAAGGCCGCGGGCGACGCCAGCGCCCCCGGCCACGCCCGGGCGCTGGCGGCGCGCTTTGCTGCTGCCAGCCAGCGCGGCGATGCCAGCCACCAGAAGGAGGAGTCGCGCTTCGTGCTGGCCATCCAGGGCGACGCGGCGCGCGCGCTGCAATTGGCGCAGCAGAACTTCGCGGTGCAGAAGGAGCCGGCCGATGCCCGCATCCTGCTGGAAGCCGCGCTGGCCGCACGCCAGCCAGCGGCTGCCCAGCCGGCGCTGGACTGGCAGGCCGCCTCGGGCATCCAGAGCGTGGCCCTGCAGCCGCTGGCCGTGGCGCTGAAGGGCTTGCGGTGAGCCGCCGCCTGGCCGCGCTGCTGGCGCTGTGCGGCCAGTTGCTGTGCAGCCTGCTGCTGGCCGGCACCGCCGCGGCCCACAAGCCGTCGGACAGCTACCTGACGTTGGCCGCCGACGGCGCCGTGCTGACCGGCCGCTGGGACATCGCCCTGCGCGACCTGGACGTCGCGCTGGGCCTGGATGCCGACGGCGACGGCCACATCACCTGGGGCGAGCTGCGCAGCCGCCATGCCGACATCGCCAGCCTGGCCCAGTCCCACCTGGTGCTGCGCGCCGATGGCCAGGCCTGCAGCCTGGCGGTGGGCGCGCAGCAAGTGGACGAGCACACCGACGGCGCCTACAGCGTGCTGGCGCTCACCGT
>JBBAPL010000118.1:0-16940 GCA_040400895.1 Aquabacterium sp. | reverse complement strand
AGGCGGCTCTGGTCACGCTGCTGGCTGCGGTGCAGGCGGGTGATGTCGGTGATCACCACCAGGCGGCAGTCCACACCGTCGCGGATGAGGTCGTGCGACTGCACCAGCACCTGCATCGGCGTGCCGTCCCGGCGCTGGTGCTGCCACTCGGCCGACAACAGCCCGTGCATTTGCGGAATGGATGCACGGGCCAGATCTTTCTGCACCGGCATCAGCAGGTCGGCCACCTGCAGTTGCAGCGCCTCGTCGGGGGTGTAGCCATACAGCGCGCAGAAGGCGTCGTTCACCGCCACCAACCGCTGGCTGTGGCGGGCGTACACCGCCATCGGCGCGGGGTTGTGCGAGAACAGCTGGCGGTAGCCGTCTTCCACCCGGCGCAGCGCAGTGATGTCGCGGCCGATGCCCAGCACGCCCAGCAGCCGGCCCCGGGCGTCGCGCACCGGGGTCTTGATGGTGTGGGTCAGCTCGGTGTGGCCGTCGCTGGCGAAGCGCAGCAGCTCCTCATTGCTGGACGGCGCGTTGCGGGCCATGGCCTGCAGGTCATGCTGGCGGAAGAAATCGGACACCTCGGGCGACACGAAGTCGCGGTCGGTCTTGCCGACGATCTGGGTCTCGGTGGCGCCGAAAAGCTGCTCGAAGCGCGGGTTGCAGGCCAGGTACACGCCGTCGGGGTCCTTCAGCCAGACCAGATCGGGCAGCGCGTCCAGGATGGCGCGCTGAAGCGCCCGGTCCTGGGCCATGCTGACGTCCATCAGGCCGACGGCACGGGCGGCGTCCTGCAGCGACGGGTCGACCCGCACCACCCGCGCCAACGGCTGCATCATTGACGGCACCAGCTGGTGGCCGGCCAGCATGCTCAGGTGCATCAGCCTGCGGAAATCGGTCTCGCTGACGATGCCGTCCAGGCGTTGGTCTGCGTCCACCACGGCCAGGTGGGACACACCGCGCTGCAGGCACAGTTGCCAGGCCTGGTCACAGCGCATGCCGCCGTCGACGGTCAGCATCGGATCGCAGGCATCGCGCACCGGCGTGTCGCCGGCCAGGCCGCCGCGCAGCACGTCCAGCAGCCGGTTCTCGCTGACCCTGCCGTGCACCCGGCCGTCAGCACCGACGATGGGCACGCAGGACAGGCGGCGCGCCGCCATCAGCCGGGCCACGTCCGCCAGGCGCTCGGCCAGGCCCACCTGCACGACCGGCCGGGAGGCGATGCTGTCCAGGCGCCGGTGCATCGGGTTGCCGGGCCCGGGTGCCGACGCGGGGGCAGTCATGGCGTTGTCAGTTGCGCAGGCGATCTGCCACGGCTTCGACGTCGGCACGGCAGTCAACCAACGCCTGCACCACCACCGGGTCGAACTGCCGGCCAGCCCGCTGGATAATGTAGTCCAGCGCATCGGCCACCGGCCAGCCCTGCTTGTAGGGCCTTGCGCTGGTCAGCGCGTCGAAGACGTCGGCCACCGCCATCACCCGCGCGGCCAACGGGATGTCGGTGCCGGCCAGGCCTTGGGGGTAACCGCTGCCGTCCCAATGCTCATGGTGGCAGTGGGCGATGTCGCGCGCCACCTCCAGTGCACGCAGAGGCTCGGCGGACGTGTCGTTGGCGGGCGCGGGGATGTCGCCAGCATGCAGGGCCCGCACCTTGTCCATCGCCTTGGCAATGGTGTCGGCGCCGATGCAGGCATGGGTCTTCATCACCGTGAATTCGTCCGGGGTCAGCTTGCCCGGCTTGAGCAGGATGCGGTCGGGGATGCCGATCTTGCCCAGGTCATGCATCGGCGCGGCCTTGACCATGCGCTGCAGCTGGGCCTCGTCCAGCAACGCGGCATAGGACGAATGCGCCTGCAGCTGGCGCGCCAGCAATTCCACATACAGCCGGGTGCGCTGGATGTGGTTGCCGGTGCTGTCGTCGCGGGTCTCGGCCAACTCGGCCATGGCGCACAACATCAGGTCCTGGGCGAGCAGTCCGTCGCGGATGCGGCGCGCCAGCTCCAGCTCCAGCCAGGCGTTCTGGTCGGCCAGGCGGGCCTGCGCCTGGCGCAGCGCCAGGTGCGCTCGCACCCGCGCCAGCAGCACCGCGGGCTTGATCGGCTTGATGATGTAGTCGGCCGCGCCCAGCGCCAGGCCCCTTTCCTCGTCGAACTCTGCACCCAATGCGGTGACGAAGATCACCGGGATCCCGGCCAGGGCCGGCTGACTGCGCATCTGGCGCAGCACGGCCAGGCCGTCCATGGCCGGCATCATCACGTCCAGCAGCACCAGGTCGGGGTGCTCGGCGGCCATCAGCGCCAGGGCGCCGGCGCCCGACAGCGCGCCCAGCACCCGGAACTCAGGCCGCAGCAGCTGCGACAGCAGCGAGACGTTCAGCGGTTCGTCGTCGACGACGAGCAGGGTGGCCTGGGGCACGGTGCGATGGTCCGCATCTCGTTGGTGGGGCAGCCGCAGCCGCTTTTGGTGCAGGCCGGGCCAATCGACAACTGCTGGATGCTAGCCCACATCCGCAGGGGCAACGCCGCCCAGCGCCGCGCCACAATGGGCGCTCAGCGGCGGCTGGCATGCCTTGTGCACGCCCACGCCAATCCTCCAACAGCTGCCACCACCGGGCCTGGCCCGGCGGATTGAAGACACGCCCATGAACCAGCCCCCGATGCTTGAAACCCTGACGCAGTCCAAGATCCACCTGGTCGGTGGCGAGAAAGGCGGCGTCGGCAAGTCGATGCTGGCGCGCCTGCTGGCGCAGTACTTCATCGACCACGCCATGCCCTTCGTGGGCTATGACACCGACCGCTCACACGGCGCGCTGCTGCGCTACTACACCGGCTACGCGTCCCCCGTGCTGGCCGACCGCTACGAGGCGCTGGACGCCATCGTCGAGAGCGCGGCCGACGAACCCGGCCGCCGGGTGCTGGTCGACCTGGCCGCCCAGACCCATGCCCCGCTGGTGAAGTGGATGGACGAGTCCGGTGTGCTGGACCTCGCCGAGCTCAACGGCATGGCCATCTACTACTGGCATGTGATGGACTCGGGCCGCGATTCGGTCGACCTGCTGGCGCGCCTGCTCGACCAGTTCGGCGCCCGGCTGCGTTATGTGCTGGTGAAGAACCAACTCCGCGGCGACGACTTCAGCCAGTTGGAAAAAAGCGGCGAGCAAGCCCGCGCGGTGGCCTTCGGCGCCCGCGTCATCACGCTCAAGCATCTGCACGACCCAGTGGTGCAGAAGATCGACGCGGCCAACGCCAGCTTCTGGGCCGCGAAGAACGTCACCGAAAAGGGCGGGCCGGGTCTGGGGCTGATGGAGCGGCAGCGGCTGAAGATGTGGCTGGGGCATGCCATGGCCGAGATCGACACGGTGCCGGTGTGACCTGACGCCTGCAGCAGGCCACTGCGCCGCGCGGCGCAACACCCGCCAGCGGTCAGGCGTGCGGCGTGTCGGTGCCGGGCACAGCGATGCCCAGTTCGCCCGCCACGCGCAGCACCAGTGCCCGCAGGTCGGCCAGTTCGGCGCCCTGGCGCGACAGCTCGGCCTTCAGCGCCACCAGCTCGCCCACGCTGATGGTGTCGTCGTCGCTGCCGCCGCCACCGGCGGCGTGCTCGGCGGTCATCTGCACCTCGCCGCACAGCAGGTGCGCCCAGCGCGGCTCGCGCGCGCCGGGGGCGCGCGGCAGCAGCACGGCGCGCGGCGGGTAGCGCTCGGCCAGTTCGCTCAGGAAGCCTTCGACCGACGGAATGTCGGCAAAGCGGTGCAGGCGCTCGGCATTGGCGCGCAGCTCAGCCACCGTCTGCGGCCCGCGCAGCATCAGCACGGCCAGCAGCGCGGCGGCGGCGCCGGGCACGTTCAGGCCGCGTGCGGCGTTGTGTTCGTACTTGCTGACCCGCCCGCCGCTGGTCTCGAACACCAGGCTCTGGCTCTTCAAGCCGTCGATGGCGGCCAGCACGTCCGATTCACTGGCGTTGAGGACCGGGTCGCGCGCGGTCTTCTGGTTGCAGCCAGCCACCAGGGAATTCAGCGACAGCGGGTAGGTGTCAGGCACCGTCGCCTGCTTCTCGACCAGCACGCCCAGCACGCGGGCTTCGACGTGCGTCAGTGCACGCGCCATGTCAGCATCCCCTGGTCAAACGCCGAAGCCGTCGTCGGCCGACAGGATGGCGCCGTTGATGAAGTGGCTCTCGTTGGCGCACAGCATCATCAGCGCGGCATCCAGGTCGGCGGGCTTGCCCACGCGCTTGCGCGGCGTCATGTTCATCAGCTTCTGGCCGGCCTCGGTCTGCCAGTGGTGGTGGTTGATCTCGGTGTCGATGTAGCCCGGGCACAGCGCGTTGACGTTGATGCCGAACTTGCCCCATTCCAGCGCCATGGCGCGGGTCATGTGGATCACCGCGGCCTTGCTCATGCAGTACACGCCGATCTGGCTGAGCACCTTCATGCCGGCCATGGATGCCACGTTGACGATGCGCCCGCCGGTGAAGGTGCCGGGTGCCGCACCGCGGCTGCGGGCGATCATGCGCTTGGCCACCTCCTGCGCCACGAAGAACGCGCCGCGGGTGTTGGTGCCCATCACGTAGTCGTAGTCGTCGGGGCTCACGTCCACCAGCTTCTGCGTGGTGCTGACACCCGAGTTGTTGACCAGGATGTCGATGGTGCCCATCTCGGTCTCGGCGTGGGCCACGGCCGACTTGATGCTGTCGGGGTCGGTCACATCCAGTTCGACCACATGGGCGTCGCCACCTTGCGACTCGATCTCGGCGCGCAGGGTCTTGAGCCGCTCCACCCGGCGGGCGGCCAGCACCACCGCGGCGCCGGACTGGCTGAGGGTGCGGGCGAAGTGCGCGCCCAGGCCGCTGGACGCGCCGGTGACAAAGGCCACGCGGCCGGAGAGATCGATGTTGTAGCTCATGGTGGAAGCCCCGTCGGCAGCAGCCGGACAGCGGTGGAAGAAGAGGGATTGGCCCTGGGCCGAATTGCCGGCACACCAGCGCCAGAGCCGGGTCGAATCACGATAGCACGGCGCCTTGCAAGGGCAGCGTGGGCAAGCCTGCGCCGGTGTGGCGCAACAGCGCCAGCCACTCGTTCACCGGCATCGGCTGCGCGAAGTGGTAGCCCTGGAACTCCTCCACGCCCATCGCCGTCAACGCCGCCAGCTGCGCCGGCGTCTCGACGCCCTCGGCCACACTGCGCATGCCCAGCACCCCGCACAGTTGCACGATGCTCTCCAGCAGCCGGGTGGCAGCCGGGTCGTGGTCGATGTCCGTCACGAAGCTGCGGTCGATCTTCACCTTGTCGAACGGCAGGTGGCGCAGGTAGCTGAGCGACGAGTAGCCGGTGCCGAAATCGTCCAGCGACAGGCTGAACCCGTGGTTGCGCAGGCGGTGCAGCATCGGCGTGACGATGTCCATGTTGTGCACCAGCGCCGACTCGGTGAGTTCCAGCTCCAGCATGGAGGGGCTGACGTTGTAGCGGCGGCAGGCCTGCAGCAGCAGGCGGTCCAGCCCGGGCAGCAGCAGCTGCTTGGGCGACAGGTTCACCGCCACCGGCAGCGCATGGCCCTGCTCGGCACAGGCCGCCGCCAGCTGGGCCGCGGCGTGGGCGGCGTGGCGGCCCATCAACTGGATCAGACCCACCTTCTCGGCCAGCGGAATGAACTCCTCCGGCTGCACGCTGCCGAAGGCCTCGGTCGTCCAGCGCATCAGCAGCTCGGCACCCACCGGCTTGCCGTGGGCATTCACCTTGGGCTGGGCGTCGAAGTGGAAACCGTTGCGGTCGGTGTCGATGCGCAGCAGGCTGGTCATGCGCACGCGGCGCTGGGCGCCGACGTCGAGGCTGGCATCGAAGAACACCAGGCAGTTGCGACCACGCTCCTTGCCGGCGTACATGGCCGAATCGGCCTTGCGCAGCAGCACGCTGCGATCGATGCCGTCCTGCGGCGCCAGCACCGCGCCGATGGTCGGCGTGATGCGCACCTCATGCAGGCCCAGCTCGAAGTGCCCGGCCAGCACGGCCAGCACCAGCTGGGCCGACGCGCGCACCTCGGTGTCGCCGCTGCCCGGGGCCAGCACCACCAGGAACTCGTCACTGCCCCAGCGCGCCAGGAACGCGTCGCCGGGCAGCGACTTGCGCAGCCGCTGGCCCACCATCGCCAGCAGCTGGTCGCCATGGTCGTGGCCGTAGGAGTCGTTGATCTCCTTGAAGCCGTCGAGGTCGACGAACAGGATGCCGAACTGGGGCTGGGGCAGCGCCAGCGCCGCGTCGGTGTGGAACTGCGCGGCCAGCCGGTTGGGCAGGCCGGTGAGCTCGTCGACCATGGCCATGCGCTGCAGCCGCGCCTCGGTCTGGCGCTGCGCGCGCAGGTCATGCAAGGCCACCAGGAAACAATGGCGCTGGCCGCCGCTGGCCAGGACCGCGGTGATCGACGCCTCCACCGGCACGGTGGCCCCGGCGGCGTCCGCCCGCAGGTCCAGGTCACCGCGCCAGCTGCCGTCGGCCAGCACAAGCGGCAGCACCTGGTCGTCCAGCGCCAGCCAGCGGCGCAGGTCCGTCCCCGGCATGATGCCGCTGTCGTCGCCGGCCAGGCGCACCAGCGCCTCGTTGACCTCGAGCACCCGCCACTGCGGGTCGATCACGGCCAGGGCGTCGCGGGTGCTGCTGAAGGCATGGGCCATCAGCCGCAGGGATTCTTCGGCGTCGCGCTCGGCCGTCACGTCCTTCAGCGTGCCCAGCACATGGCGTGCATGGCCCTGCGCGTCGCGGTCCAGCGCCCGGCCACGCATCCGCAGCCAGCACGGGCGGCCGTCGTCGTCGTGGATGCGGAAGTTGACATCGATGTCGGGGTGGGCGCCGCGCAGGTGCAACTGCCAGGCCAGCCGCACCGACGCCAGATCGTCCGGATGGGCGCGGGCAAAGAACGCTTCCAGCGACATGCCCTGCTGGGCGCCGGCAAACGGCGCCTGGCTGTCGGCGGCCACGTCCACGCTGACATGGTCGGTGGCGGCCACCCACTCCCAGACGCTTTCGCCGCTGGCCCACAGCGCCAGTTGCAGACGCCGCTCTGCAACCTGCGCAGCAGGGATCAGTGCATCGCCAGGTCGGATGGGAACGGATCTCGGCATCGTCTCGGAACAGGGCAAGGGCGGGCCGCGCGGAACGCAGACACCTCTGGAACCTGAGCCTACTGCAAGCGCACCGCCCCCAAGGTCGGAACTGGCGGGCAATCGGCAATCAAGCCGCCACTGACACGCCGCCGCCGCCGTTGTGTGGCCGTTGTGCTGCAGTCACCCCGTAAATAGCACGACCGTGCTTTTTTATGGTACCGCTGGTTAGAATCGTGGGTTGTTGCCGCAATTGGCCACCAGGCCGCCGGCCAGACCCCCAGACACAGGAACATCGGGATGACACCGCAGGAGATCTTGGCCCAGTTCGGCCCGCGTGAGGCGATGGAGTACGACGTGGTGATCGTCGGCGGCGGGCCCGGCGGCATGGCCACCGCCATCCGGCTCAAGCAGGTGGCGGCCACCCAGGGCCGCGAAATCTCGGTGGTGGTGCTCGAAAAAGGCAGCGAGCCCGGCGCGCACATCCTGTCGGGCGCGGTGATGGACCCGATCGCCATCAACGAGCTGATCCCCAACTGGCGGGATCTGGGCGCACCGCTGCACCAGCCCGTCACCGGTGACCAGCTGCTGCAGCTGACCGAAGACGGCACCGCCACCATCCCCGACTGGCTGATGCCGACCTGCTTCCACAACGAAGGCAACTACGTCATCAGCCTGGGCGCGGTGACCAAGTGGCTGGCCGAGCAGGCCGAGGGCCTGGGCGTGGAGGTGTTCCCCGGCTTCACCGGCGCCGAGGTGCTCTACGACGACCAGGGCCGGGTGCGTGGCGTGGCCACCGGCAACCTGGGCCTGGGCAAGGACGGCGAACCCACCGACAACTTCCAGCTCGGCATGGAACTGCTGGGCAAGTACACCGTCTTTGCCGAGGGCGCCCGCGGCCACCTGGGCAAGCAACTCATCGCCAAGTACAAGCTGGACGACGGGCGCGACCCGCAGAGCTTTGCGATCGGCATCAAGGAACTGTGGGAAGTGCCTCCCGACAAGGCCCAACCTGGCCTGGTGGTGCACACCAGCGGCTGGCCGATCGAGGACGGCAGCTTTGCCGGCGGCTTCCTCTACCACCTGGAAGGCAACCAGGTGACCCTGGGCTACGTGGTGGGCCTGGACTACCAGAACCCCTGGATGAGCCCGTTCGAGGAAATGCAGCGCTGGAAGACGCACCACGCCATCCGCGCCCACATCGAAGGCGGCAAGCGCATCAGCTACGGCGCACGCGCCATCAACAACGGCGGCCTGCAGAGCCTGCCCAAGCTGGTGTTCCCCGGTGGCGCGCTGATCGGCTGCGACGCCGGCATGCTCAACGCCGCCCGCATCAAGGGCAGCCATGCCGCCATCAAGACCGGCATGCTGGCCGCCGAGGCCGTGGCCGAGGCCCTGGCCGCCGGCCGCAGCCACGACGTGCTGAGCGCTTACCCCGAAGCCTTCGAGAAGAGCTGGCTGCATGCCGAACTGATGCAGACCCGCAACTTCAAGCCCTGGTTCAAGAAGGGCCACCTGGTGGGCACGCTGATGACCGGCATCGAACAGTGGCTGATGCCCAAGCTGAACTGGGTGCCGCCCTGGACCATCCGCAACAGCGTGCCCGACCACGCCAAGCTCAAGCCCGCGGCCGATTGCCGGCCCATCACCTACCCCAAGCCCGACGGCGAGCTCAGCTTCGACCGGCTGAGTTCGGTGTTCGTCAGCAACACCAACCATGAAGAGAACCAGCCGGCCCACCTGACGCTGAAGGACGCCAGCGTGCCGGTGGGCATCAACCTGGCCCTGTACGCCGGGCCCGAGAGCCGCTACTGCCCGGCCGGCGTGTACGAGTTCGTCAAGAACGACGACGGCAGCGACCGCCTGCAGATCAACGCGCAGAACTGCGTGCACTGCAAGACCTGCGACATCAAGGACCCGACGCAGAACATCGTCTGGGTCACGCCCGAAGGCGGCGGCGGGCCCAACTACGCCGGCATGTGACCTCTCCCCCCGAGGCGCCTGCGGCGCCCCCCCAGGGGGGCGCCGCTGACGGCCCGGCAGAGCCGGTTCCGTGGCGGCCGCTTGACGAACTGAGCAGCGTCGGCGGTCGAACAACGACGTTTTCCGGTCGTTGATGCCGGCTTGGCGCGCGGCAGCGGCGCCAACAATCCGGGCACATCATGAAAGCGCCCCGCCTCCACGAGCTGACGGCGCGTGTGGTGGCCTGGCACAACCGCCACCCGCTCGCGCGCCGGATCGATGCCACGCAGGTGCACAGCATCGGCGAGGTGCGGCTGCCATTCGCCAGCGCCACGCTCTGGGGCGATGGTCCCGCGGCCGGGCCTGAAGCGCCATCCGCGCCCCCCGCCGCCGCCGGCCCCACGCTGGCCGAGGCGCTGGCCCAACGCAATGCACGCCAGCAGGCCGGCACCAGCACCCCGGGGATCGACGGGCTGGACGTGCAATCGATGCTGCCCGATGCCCATGCGGCGCTGTTCGATGCGCCGGCGGCAGCCCCGGCCGCCACCGCGCCACAGATCGACCTCGCGCTGGACGCTGCAGACGTCGCCGATGGCGAAACGGCGCTGGTGATTCCGCTGCTCGACGGCGACGACCCACCCGCAGCAGCGCCCGACACGGCCGACGACGCCGCCGCCGCGTCGCCATCGGCTGACGAGCAGCCGCCCGCGCCGGACGCCGACACGGACGTCGATGCCGCCGCCGTCGCTGAGGCCATGGCCGCGGCGGCCACAGACACCGCCGCCGGCACGGCCCAGGCCGATCACGCTGCTGCCCTGCCGGCACCCGCATCGGCCGCAGCACCCGCGCCTGGCGCCGTGCCGTTGCTGACCGATTCGGTCTACCCACCAACGCACGGTGCGGTGCCGGCGTCGTCGCTGGCGCGGGCGGTCGAGCGCCGCGCGGCCGCCCGTGGCGCCGGCGCCCACGCCGCGCCCGACCTGGACATGCCGACACCGCCGGCCAGCCGCTGGCGTCGCCTGCTGGCGGCGCTGCGGCGGGCATGTACCGGCCGACAGGCGGGCCTGCCGCCGCTGCGCGCCGCCTTCAGCCGCGAATTCATCTGGCCACTGCGCACCGCCCAGGTGGCGCGCTGGGCGCAACGCCACGGCCAGCCCCAGCCCGTGGCGCCAGCCGACTGGCCGCGGCGCAGCATCGCCGCCGACCGCGCGCAGCTGGCGCACCTGCGCCAGAAGGGCCTGGCCCATGATCTGCCGTTGCATGTGCTGACCGCCGCCATCGGCGTGGGCGACCGGCGCATCCGCGTGCTGGTGGGTGCCGACGGCAGCATCCTGGGCCCGCGCGCCTACCACCCCAGCCGCGTCGGCGGTGCATGCCTGGTGCTGGCCGTCGGCCTGGTGGGCCTGGGCTGGACCCTGCGGCCGCTGCATGGCCTGCCCGATGACGGCGCCACGGCGGCCACGGCGGCCATGGCGGCCGCCAGCGCGGCGGCCCTGGCGGCAGCCAGCGCAGCCGTTGCCCCGGCTGCCGCGTCGGCTGCCGCCAGGGCCGCATCCGCCACGGCCCTGGCACACGCAGCCAGTGCGGCCGAACCAGCGGCCAGCCAGTCCCACGCCGCAGGCCCAGCCGAGCCTGCCGCCAGCGGCGCAGCCGATGCCGCCGAGACCACCGCCGCGGCGGACACCGCGGCATCGCAGCCGCAAGCCAGCATCCGGCCCACGCTGTCGGACGTAGAGCGCTATGCCGCCAAGGTCGACGCGGCCCGCCTGCGCGGCGAGCCGGTGCCACCACCACCGGCCACGCTGCTGCCCGGCCCGGTCTATGCCGTCGTCAGCCTGGCCAGCCGCCAACGCGCCGCCGCAGCCGGCAGCCTGGCGCAGATGAAGTCAGCGGCCAGCCGGCTGGACGGCCCGGCACCCGAGCATGGCGAACTGGTGGAGAGCCAGGGCCAGTGGCGCGCGGCCTGGTGGCCGTTCACCAGCCTGGTCGACGCCGAACGCGCCCGCGTGCTGCTGGCCGGGCGCGGCATCAAGGCCGAAGTCGTCGAGTTCTAGAACCGCCGATTGCCCCACGCCGGCCGAGCGCCGGGCCACTCCCAAGCCGGCCGGCAACCCGCTTGGCGGGTGGCGGCGGTACCCCGCCGCCGGGTGCCCCACGCCGGCCGAGCGCCGGGCCGCTCCCAAGCCGGCCGGCGACCCGCCTGGCGGGTGGCGGCGGTGTCCCGCCGCCGGGTGCCCCATCTACCGCCTGCGCAGCCCCAGCCACATCACGGTGGCCACCACCAGCAGACCGCCGGCCACCTGCACCAGGGCGATGCGCTGGCCCAGCAGGGCCCAGGCCAGCACCAGGGCGAACACCGGCTCCACATTCATGATGGCCGAGTTGCCCACCACGCCCAGCCGCGGCAGCACGGTGAACATGATGGTGAAGGCGGTGCCGTACAGGATGGTCAGCGCCGCCAGCCCCACCCAGCCCGCTGCGTCGGCAGGCAGGTGCGGCCCGCCCTGCCAGGCCACGCCCGCCGCGGCCAGCAGACCCACCTGGGCCATGGTCAGCGCGGTGCGCAGGCGGCCGTCCAGGTCGGCCACCTCGTGCTGGGTGAGCACCAGCGCCAGGCCGAAGGTGGCGGCAGCCGCCAGCGCAAACGCCACGCCCACGCCGATCTGCGCCCACTGCCCGGCCGCGCCCAGGCCGGAGGCGGCGCCGAACACGTCCAGCGCCAGCGCCAGGCCCAGCAGCATCACCGGCATGGCGCGCAGCACGCGTGGCTCGGGCCGGTGCTGGTAGACCAGCCGCGCCCACAACGCCGTCCACAGCGGGTAAGTGTTGAAGGCCAGCAGCGCCAGCGCCACCGGCAGCCGCGCCACCGACGCATACAGGCACAGGCTCTGCACGGCCACCAGCACACCGATGGCCGGCACGGCGCGGCGCTGGCGGGCCGACAGCGCCAGCGGCACGCCGGTGGCCAGCACCAGCGCACCCACCACCAAGGCAGTGACGCCGCTGCGGAACATCACCGCCGTGGCCACGTCCACGCCGTGGTTGAAGGCCAGCCGCGCCGCCACATGGTTGGCGCCCATCATCAGCGCGATCAGCAGCAGCGTGGCGAAGGCGGTGCCCGACAGGGCGGCGGACGGCGGGCGTTCAGCGGGCATTGCGCGATTGTCGGCGCCGGCGCCACGGCCTTGGCGCCCAGGCCGCCGGCCGATCTGCAGCCCCGCTCAGGCGCCGCGCGCAGAACGCCGGCTGCGCCGCGCCGGCGGCACCTGGCCGGCCACCTCGACGGCCAGCGTCTTCACGCGCTGCTGCAGCCGCTGCAGCAGGGCCTGCAACTGCTGCCGCTCGGCGAGGTCCAGCACCGACGCCAGGTCGGCGTTGAACTGCGCCACCCGTGCCAACGCCTGGTGGTAGCGCGCCTGGCCCTGGTCGGTGGCCAGCAGCAGGCGGCCGCGCGCCGGCCCCGGGCCGGGCTGCACCAGGCCCTGGGCACGCAGGCCGGCCACCGCGCGCGACACCTGCGGGCGGTCCAGCCAGCACAGCGCCGCCAGCTGCGAAGCTGCCAGCCCGCCATGCTCCACCACCAAGGCCAGCACATGCCAGTGGCGGCGTGTCATGCCGAACTCGCCCTCGAAGAGCCGCACCATCGGCAGCCCGCTGGTGCGTGTGATGACGCTCAGTTGGTAGAGCAGCAGGTCGCCCAGGGCCTGTGGCTGGCCCAGCGGATCAGGGTTTGCGTGCGGTTCGTGCATGATTGTTTTCAACAACTGCCGGCGGGTGCGCCAGCATGCAGGCCGGCACGGTGTCGGGGCCAGCAGGGGCCGGACCCGAGACTACCGCGAACCCGCGCGCTGGCCGCATCGGCGGCGCCCACCCGGAGACACCCCCATGACACAACGCCGCCTGTTCCACCGCGCCCTGTTGGCCGCCCTGGCCGCCACCGGCCTGGCCGCCGCCGCACCCGGCTGGGCACAGGCGCCGGCCGGCACGCTGCGCATCGTGGTGCCCTACCCGCCGGGCGGGTCATCCGACCGCGCCGCCCGGCTGCTGGCCGAGGCGCTGCAGCCGCGCCTGGGCCAGCCGGTGATCGTCGAGAACATCGTGGGCGCCGGCGGCCGCCTGGCGATGCGCCAGGTGGCCGGCGGGCCGGCCGACGCTCCGGTGCTGGTGCTGGTGAACCCGGCGCTGATGGTGGTGGCGCCGCTGGTCTACAAGAACAATGGCTACGACCCCGCCAAGGACTTCCAGCCGGTGGGGCAGGTCTCGCGCTACGAGTTCGCGGCCGCCGTGGGCCCGGCCGTGCCGGTGCGGGAACTCACCCACCTGATGGCCTGGCTGCGCGCCAACCCCAACCAGGCCAGCATCGGCGTGCCGGCCACCGGCAGCCTGCCGCACTTCTTCGCGCTGATGATGGGCCAGGCGGCCCAGGTGCAGACCCAGGTGGTGGGCTACAAGGGATCGGCGCCGCTGAGCACCGACCTGATCGGCGGCCATGTGCCGGTGGCCGTCGACACGCTGGACACCCTGCTGCCCTTGCATGAGGGCGGCAAGCTGCGCATCCTGGCCACGTCGGGCGCCACCCGGGCGGTGCCGGGGCTGCCCACCTTCCAGGAAGCCGGCTTCAAGCTGTCGGCCAGCGGCTGAAACGTGCTGTACGCCCGCGCCGGCCTGCCGCCGGCGCAGGTGCAGCGCCTGTCGGCCGAGGTGGCGGCGGTGATGCAGCAGCCCGACCTGCGCGACAAGTTCATCGCGCTGAGGGCCGAGCCGGTGTCGGCCACGCGGGCGCAGACCGAAGCCATGCTGCGCGACTTCAAGGCCCAGTGGGTGCCGGTGATCCAGAAGGCCGGCCTGCAGTTCGATTGAGACGGAGCGCGCCACGATGACCGCCAACACGCCGGGGCGGCGCCCCAACATCATCTACATCGTCGCCGACGACCTGGGCTATGCCGACCTGGGTTGCTACGGTGGGCGGCCGGGCCCATGGGGTGCGGTGTCGCCGCACATCGACGCGCTGGCAGCCGACGGCCTGCGCTTCACCCAGGGCTATGCCAATGCACCGGTGTGCTCGCCCACGCGCTTCGCGCTGATGACGATGCGCTGGCAGTACCGGCTGCGCGGCGCGCTGGACGAACCCATCAACAGCCGCAGCAAGGGCAGCGCCACCCTGGGCCTGCCGTCGGACGTGCCCACCCTGCCCGGCCTGCTGCGCCAGGCTGGCTACCGCACCGCCCTGGTGGGCAAGTGGCACCTGGGCTACCCGCCGCACTTCGGGCCGCTGCGTTCGGGCTACGACCAGTTCTACGGCGTCATGGCCGGCGGTGTGGACTACTTCAGCCACTGCAGCAGCACCGGCGAGCATGACCTGTACGAAGGCGAGACACCGCGCCAGGACATCGGCTACCTGACCGACCTGATCAGCGAACGGGCGCTGCGCCAGGTGGACGACTGGGCGCCGGCGGCGCAGGGCGGCACGCCGTTCTTCCTGAGCCTGCACTACACCGCGCCGCACTGGCCCTGGGAGACCCGCGACGACGCCCACCTGGGCACCGCGCTGCACCGCCGCATCACCCACCTGGACGGCGGCAACGTGCAGACCTACCAGCGCATGGTGCACCACATGGACGAGGGCATCGGCCAGCTGGTGCAGCGCCTGCAGGCGCACGGCCTGCTGCAGGACACGCTGATCGTCTTCACCAGCGACAACGGCGGCGAGCGCTTCTCCGACAACTGGCCGCTGGTGGGCGGCAAGATGGACCTGACCGAAGGCGGCATCCGCGTGCCCTGGGTGGCGCACTGGCCGGCGGCCATCGCCCCGGGCGGCGTGACGGCGCAGCACTGCCTGACGATGGACTGGTCGGCCACGCTGCTGGCGCTGGGCGGTGGCCAGCCCGATGCGGCCCACCCGCTGGACGGCGTGTCACTGGCTGCGGTGCTGCGCGACCCGGCCGCCACTTTTGCCCGGCCCATGCACTGGCGCATGCTGCACCGCAGCCAGCGTGCGCTGCGTTGCGGCGACTGGAAGTACCTGCAGGTGGACGCGCACGAATACCTGTTCAACCTGGCCGACGACGAGCGCGAGCGCGCCAACCAGGCCGCGCGTGACCCGCAACGGCTGGCCGACATGCGCCAGCAGTGGCTGGACTGGAACGCGCAGTTCCCGCCCTTGCCCGACGACGCCACCGTCAGCCTGGTCAGCGGGCCGGGCGACATGCCGGCGCGCTGACGGCCTGCGGCTCAGCGCCGCTTCAACGCCGCGGCACGCGCGGCCTTGGATTCGTCGCTGGCGCCGGCCAGCATCAGCTGGTCCAGCCCCATGTGGCCGGCCGCCAGGTGGCCGGCGGTGGCCACCGCATTGACGGTGGCCTTGCTCATGCGCACCGCCGTCGCCGGCATGGCCAGCACCTGCTGCGCCAGATCAGTCGCCTTGGCCAGCGCGCCGCCAGGCGGCGTGACATGGTCGACCAGGCCCATGGCCAGCGCATCGGCCGCGCCCAGGCGTTCACACAGGATGGTCAGCCGCTTGGCGCGCGACGGGCCCACCAACGCGGTCAGCCGGGGGATGGCGCCCCAGGTCAGCGGGATGCCGAGGGCGATCTCGGGCAGCGAGACGAAGGCATTGCTGGCGATCACCCGCCAATCACAGGCCACCGACAGCGCCAGCCCGCCGCCCACCGCATAGCCTTCGATGGCGACGATGGTGACCTGGGGCAGTTCTTCCCAGGCCTTGCACAGACGCCAACCGACGCCGGCGATCTCGCGCCGCTCGACCAGCGACAAGGCTTCGTTGGCCCAGCCAGCGGTGTCCTTCAGGTCGGCACCGGCGGTGAAGCAGGTGGCATCGCCGGTCAGCAGCACCGCGTCGATGTCGGTGCGTTCGGCCAGGGCGTGGGCGGCGGCGGTCAGTTCGCGCATCAGGGCCACGCTCATGGCGTTGCGCGCGGCCGGGCGGTGCAGTTGCACCGTGGCCAGCCGGCCGTCGGTGTGCAGGCGGATGTGTTGGTCGCCGGTGGTCATCGCGCGCCCACCTGCTTCAGGCCACCACCAGGCGCGGCCCGCTGCTGTAGGCAGCCACCTCGCCGATCACCGCCGCCTGGCCGAAGCCCTGCTCACGGAACACGCGCAGCACCGCCTCCAGCGCCTGCGGCGCGCACGAGACCAGCAGGCCGCCGCTGGTCTGCGGGTCGGTCAGCAGGGCGCGGTCGACATCGCCCAGGTGCGCGGCCAGCGCCACGTCTGCGCCGTAACCGTCCCAGTTGCGGGCCGACGCGCCGGTGATGAAGCCGCGCCCGGCCAGCCCGTGCACGCCGGCCAGCAGCGGCACGCGGGCCCAGTCGATCTGCGCGGTGCAGCCGGCGCCGCGCGCCAGCTCCAGCGCATGGCCGGCCAGGCCGAAGCCGGTGACATCGGTCAGCGCATGCACGCCCGGCAGCGCCGCCAGGGCCGGGCCGGGGGTGTTGAGCCGGGTGGTGTTGTCGATCATCTGGGCGTAGCCGGCGGCATCGAGCTCGCCCTTCTTCAGCGCCGCGCTCATCACGCCCACGCCCAGCGGCTTGCCCAGCACCAGCAGATCACCGGGGCGGGCGTCGGCGTTGCGCTTGACATGGTCGGGGTGCACCAGCCCCAGGGCCACCAGGCCGTAGATCGCCTCCACCGAGTCGATGGTGTGGCCGCCAGCGATCGGGATGCCCGCCGCGCGGCACACCGACGCGCCGCCTTCCAGCACCCGGCCGATGGTGGCGGTGCTCAGCACGTTGATCGGCATGCCCACCAACGCCAGCGCCAGGATCGGCCGGCCGCCCATCGCGTACACGTCGCTGATGGCATTGGTGGCGGCGATGCGGCCGAAGTCGAACGGGTCGTCGACGATGGGCATGAAGAAATCGGTGGTGGCGATCAGCGCCTGC
>JBBAPL010000117.1:0-17115 GCA_040400895.1 Aquabacterium sp. | reverse complement strand
GAGCCCGTTCTCGGCCCAGATCTGGACCGAAATCATGCATGCCGCGGGCGTGCCGGCCGGCGTGTTCAACCTGGTCAACGGCGACGGCCCGACCGTGGGCGCGGCGATCAGCAGCCACCCCGAGGTGGATCTGGTCAGCTTCACCGGCAGCACGCGCGCCGGCATCGAGGTGGCGCGCAACGCCGCGCCCACCGTCAAGCGGGTGCACCAGGAACTGGGTGGCAAGAGCCCCAACGTGCTGCTGCCCGACCTGGACGCCGCCGGCCTGCAAAAGGCGGTGACGGCTGGCGTGCGCGGCGTGATGAACAACAGCGGCCAGAGTTGCAACGCCCCCACCCGCATGCTGGTGCCCAACAACCGCATGGCCGAAGTGCTGGCCACCGCCAAGGCGGTGGCCGAGGCCACCACCGTGGGCGCGCCCGACAGCGGCGCCGCCCTGGGCCCGGTGATCAGCGCCGCGCAGTGGGACAAGATCGAGGCCCTGATCGCCAAGGGCATCGACGAAGGCGCCACCGTGGTGGCCGGCGGCCTGGGCAAGCCCGAGGGCCTGGCCACCGGCTACTACGTCAAGCCCACGGTACTGGCCGGCGTGAACAACCAGATGACGGTGGCACGCGAAGAGATCTTCGGCCCGGTGCTGACCATCCTGGGCTACGACACGGTGGACGAAGCGGTGGCGATCGCCAACGACACGCCCTACGGCCTGGCGGCCTATGTGTCGGGCGCCGACGCCGAGGCCACCCGCAAGGTGGCCAGCCGCCTGCGCGCCGGCCAAGTCAACATCAACAGCGCCGCACCCGACCTGATGGCGCCGTTCGGCGGCTTCAAGCAGTCGGGCAACGGCCGTGAATGGGGCGAGCACGCCTTCGGCGAGTTCCTGGAGACCAAGGCCGTGCTGGGGTACGCGGCCAAGGCCTGAACCTGCAAGCCCGCACACCCCGCCCGCGCGGCGGGGTGTGGAACAAGCCCACGGCGGCGAGCGCGACCAAGCGCCAATTCCATCCACGCAGACCGCCCACCCATGGCCCTTGGATACCTCTTGCTGGCCATCGCGCTGGCCGTGTCGCTGAACCACCGCAACCGCTTCATGCGGGCATCGGGCACCCTGTTGGCTGCGGCGTGCCTTCTGATGAGCGTGCTGTCCATCGTGCTCGCCCATTCCGACGGCAGCTTCGCCGCGCTGCGCGGCGCGGCAGGCGGTGCCGATGCCATCCGGCCGCTGCTCCTGACCGGTCAGGCGCTGATCGCACTGGCTGCGGCTGTGGGGCTGATCTGGTCGGCCTGGCACCAACTCCAACGCGGCCGGCTCGGACCGATGCTCTGGCGCAACTCGTCTCATTCCTTCGGGCTGGTCTCCCGCTACGGACACTGGGTCACCGCCGTGGTCGTGCTGTGCAGCATCCCGATGGGGCTGTTCATCGCGGTGTTGCCGCCGGGGTCGGCTGAGCGCGTCGAGTTCGTCGCAGCGCATCAGGCGCTGGGGGTGATCGTGCTGCTGGTGGTGATGCTGCGGGTGCTGTGGCTGATGCGCAGCCCGCCACCGCACATCGGCCAGGCTGACGCGACGGCCCGCGGCCAGGCCGCGCTGGCACGCGCGGCGCATGCCCTGCTCTACCTGGCGCTCGCGGCGATGTCGATCAGTGGTCTGTG
This sequence comes from Aquabacterium sp., assembly GCA_040400895.1. Taxonomy (GTDB): domain Bacteria; phylum Pseudomonadota; class Gammaproteobacteria; order Burkholderiales; family Burkholderiaceae_C; genus Pseudaquabacterium. The sequence continues at coordinate 15,465 of JBBAPL010000117.1, read as the reverse complement.
GCTGGTGTTCGCACGCGGCGAAGCGCTGGACCTGCTGGGGCTGCAACTCGCCTGGCCTGGCCTGGCCAACCCGTCATCAGCGGAACTGCTGACCGATTGGCACGGCGCGGTGTTTCCGATCACGCTGGTGGGCCTGATCACGCTGCATCTGGCGGCGGTGCTGAAGCACCATTTCGTGGACGGCCAGCGCACCGCCATCCGGCGCATGCTGGGCTGACACAGCAGCAGGCCGACGGCGCGTTGAAAGACCGCGGGCGGCTTGATCGTCGATCCTTGCGGCCAAGCCCAAACCCGCGCAACGGACGATCCGCGACGCTTTGCTGCGCCAGCCGCCGACCCTGGCCAGCCTGCCGCCTTGGTGGTCTGCTCCAGACTGGGTGGGGTCAGGCAGGTTTCCCAGGCGACTGTCGGCGGACGCCACCGGGCACGCAGGGCTCGCCGCGCCCGTCAAGTCCATCCAAGCAGTCGCGGGGACAGACGGGGTTCTGGCACTGCCAGCTGCCGGCGCACTCCCCGTCCGATGGACCGCCCTGCGCCAGGCCTCAGGGGACTGTGACGGCTTGCGGCTGGTCGCGCCGGGCGCCGGGCGCGGGGTTCGCGAAGGCCGACAGACACGCCTGCTCATGGGTGTCGAAACGCGCCGCGTCGACGCGGCCGGCCCCTGCTGGCAGGTCGGCCGCGCAGCAGGCCTGCTCGAAGCTGGACGGGTGGGGCAGCAAGGCCTGCAGACCGGCACGAACCCGGGCCAGGCGAGGATCGTCGAAGGCCGCGTCGTCGGTGGTGTCGTTGATGCAGAAGAAGTCGATGGCGCCGGCCTGGCGGCTCAGCTCGCGCAGGCACGCCACGCTGTCGTCGTCTCCGCTGCTCACATGCAGCTGCCGATAACCGCGCATGCGCGCCTGGCCGTGTGCCAGTGCCCAGCGCATCACGAAGTCGGAGACGATCGTCGGCTTGGCCCAGTCCCGGAAGACGGTGGACCGCACCGCGTCGAACAGCTCGGGCGCGATGTCTTCCAGCGCGAACAACATCGACTTCAGCATCGGCCGCGGCGCATGCGCGAAGGTGCGCAGGGTGTGGCTGTAACTGGCGCAACGCGAGGTCTGGCCGGCATGCCAGGGCGCCGGCGCGGCGATGGCGGCGTCCAGCCACTGGATGGAGCGCCGGCAGGCGTTGTCCAGGGCGCCGCCCTGGGCCTTCGGCGGCCCCGCGCTGACAGCGGCTTCGGCAGACCAGGCGGCGTAGATGCCGCCGTCCCAGAACCAGTCTTCGGTGTGCACCGGGGCACCGAAGAAGACGTCGTCGTTGAAGTAGAAGTAACGCTCCGACAAGCCCGGAATGCGGTGGATGTAGGACTCGATGTTGCCGGAGTCGAAGGTGGGCACAGCGTGGGCCGGCATCAACGCACGGTGGTCGACGATGCTCAGGCGCTCACTGGGGCGCAGCCAGCCCGGGCGTTGCCCGTCGGTGACGATGTAGACATGGCCGTGCTGCGGAAAGTGGGTTTCCAGCGCGCGCAGGCTGAAGCGCAGTTCATCGTTGTCGCGGAACCGCCCCTCGACATTGGCATGCGGCGCGATGTTGTGCTGCTGTGCAGCACTGAGCCCCTGTGCGGCGTGGCGGCGCTTGGCGCGCCAGGCGGGGTCGTTGCCGTCGACCCACAGGTAGACGATGTCGATCGGATCGGGTGTTTGCATGCGGGGTCAGCGGTTGCAGCAGTCTGTGCAACGGCTGGCCAAGAAAGCCGGCTGTGGGCGACCACAACGGCGGAGAGAGGGGGGGCGAGTCTAACGGCAACCGGCAACCAGCGCTGGGGCAAGGCTCTGCCCACCGCCAGGCGGGTGCGCCAGCCGCCGGGCGGCAGGGTGCCTGGTTCAGCGCGGGTCGATCGGCGTCATCGCCGGGCAATGCGCCTCGATCACCTCGGCGGCGGCGAACAGCAGGTCTTCGCGGAAGCGCGGTGCCGTCAGCTGCACGCCCATGGGCACCGCGCCGGCCATGCCGGTGGGCACCGACAGGCCGGGCAGCCCCAGCAGCGGCAGGGCGAACTGGGACTCTTGCGCGCGCAACACCCGGGCCATGGTGTCGGCGCTTTCCACGTCCAGGCCCCAGGGGAACGGCGGTTCGCCCGACACCGGCCCCAGCACCAGCGGGTAGCGCTCCATGAACAGCTGCCAGCGGCGGATCAGCGTGCTGCGCCGCGCAAAGGCCTGCAGATGGGCCGCATGGTCGAGCACCGGTGAATCGGCCAGCATCCAGCCGAAGGACTTGCGCACGCCCTCGTCACCCAGCTGCGCGATGGCCGGCCACATGAAGAACCGCGCCTCGTCGTTGCCGACCAGGTTCCACAGCCGGTGGGCTTCGGCCATGTCGGGCGGCTCCACCTCTTCCACCAGATACCCCGCGTCGGCCAGCCAGGCGCCAGCCTGGCGGATGGCGGCCACCACTGCCGGGTCGGCCGGTGCGCCGTGGCATTGCACCGTCATCGCCACGCGCATGGGCCGCAGCAGGGCCGGGCCGGTCAGCGGCGCGGGCACCCACCAGGGGTCGCGTGCATCGCCCGGGCTCATGGCGGCCAGGGCCAGGCGCAGGTCGGCCACATGGCGGGCCAGCGGGCCCTGCACCGACATCATGGCCATCGACACCGGCCGTTCGTCCTTGGCGCTGGACAGGTAGGCCGGCACCCGGCCGAACGACGGCCGCAGGCCGTACACGCCGGTGCAATACGCGGGGTAGCGCACCGATCCGGCCAGGTCGTTGCCGTGCGCGATGGCGCCCATGCCGGCGGCCACGGCAGACGACGCACCACCGCTGGACCCGCCCGGCGTGTGTGCGCGCGACCAGGGGTTGTAGGTGCGGCCATGCAGGTCGTTGTCGGTGAACCACCGCACCGAGAACGCCGGCGTGTTGGTGCGGCCGATGATCACCGCGCCCGCGCGGCGCAGGTTGGACACCACCGGGCTGTCGTCGGTGGCGATGTTGTCCTTGAAAGCGACCACGCCGTTGGTCGTGGCCCGGCCACGCAGATCGACGTTGACCTTCACCGTCACCGGCACGCCGTGCAGCGGGCCCAGGGCGTCACCCCGCCGCCGCGCGGCATCGGCAGCGTCGGCGGCCGCCAGGGCCTCGTCGGGCAGCACGTCGACGATGGCGTTGAGCGCCGGGTTGACCGCCTGCACACGGTCGAGGGCGGACTCGGCCGCCTCTCTGGCAGACACCGCACCCGCACGGATGGCGGCGGTGAGTCGATGCGCGGGCCAGCGCCACAGGGGTTCAGACATGGCGAGTTTCCTGTTGAAGGGTGCCGTGAGCGTACCCGCTGCGCACAAGGCCAAGCACAGGGGCCGGTGACCGGGCTGGTCGAGGCGCGGATGGCCGGGGAGACCACGCCCGCGCTGCGCGCGGCGCGCCAGGTGGTGGGCCCAAACTCAGGCCGCGGACAGCGGGCGGTGCATCAGCAGCGCATCCACCGTGCCGCGGGTGATGGCGTCCAGCGCCTCGAAACGGCAGGTCATGCGAAACACCATGCCGCGGATCACGTGAAAGGTCACCCGCAGCGGCACCGTCAGCGGACGAACCCGATTGGGGTCGGTGCTGTCGGTGAGCGCGACCACCAGCTTCAAGCGCGTCCCTTCCGGGAACGGACGGTCGCTGTGGAACACCAGACCTTCGCTGTTCCACTCGGTGACCCGCCCTTCCACACGCGCCATCACACCGGTCAGGACCATCGCCCGCCAGTTGCCGATGCGGCGGGGGGCCACGTTGGCGGTGGCGCTGGACTGGAACAGGTTTGCGGATGGCATGGAGGACATGTGACGACCAAAGTAGGGAAAAGACGATAAATGATAAAAAACATCAGCGCCAAAAGAAGATGACAAACGCGTGACGCGTGACCGAACACACGGTTGGAGCGACCGAGCGCCTCAGCCGCAACCGCAACCGCAGGCCTGGCGGTCGGCGACCCGGCGCCCAGAAACCGCCCGCGCCTGGTGTGCCGCATATCATCAGAGGCATGTTGACTTTCACCGCCGCGTCATGACCACCACCACCTCCGAGGTCTCCCCCGCTGGCCGCAGCGACATCGCCCACCACTTGCACCCTTACACCCAGCTGCGCCAGCTGGAGCAGGACGGGCCGTTGGTGATCGTCAAGGGCGACGGCGTGCATGTGGTCGATGAGCACGGCAAGCGCTACCTGGAAGGCATGGCCGGCCTGTGGTGTGCCAGCCTGGGCTTCAGTGACCAGCGCCTGGCCGACGCCGCCCACCGGCAAATGACCGCCCTGCCCTACTACCACTCGTTCTCGGGCAAGGTGCCGGGGCCGGTGACCGAGCTGGTGAAGACGCTGATGGCCTGGGCGCCCACGCCCGCGCTGCGCGCCGGCCGGGTGCTGTTTGCCAATTCGGGATCGGAAAGCAACGACACCGCCTTCAAGCTGGTGCGCTACTACAACAACGCGCGCGGCCGGCCACTCAAGAAGAAGATCATCGCGCGCCAAAAGGGCTACCACGGTGTGACCGCCGCGGCCGCGTCAATGTCGGGCCTGGCCACGATGCACCAGCACTTCGACCTGCCGCTGCCCGGCATCCTGCGGGTGAGCGCGCCGCACTTCTACGGCGTGGGCCTGCCCGGCGAGACCGAGGCGCAATTCGTCGACCGGCTGGTGAAGGAACTGGAGGACCTGATCGCCGCGGAGGGTGCCGACACCATCGCCGCCTTCATCGCCGAGCCGGTGCAGGGCGCGGGCGGCGTGATCATCCCGCCGGCGGGGTACTTCCCGCGCATCCAGGCGGTGCTGAAGCAGCACGACATCCTGCTGATCGCCGACGAGGTGATCACCGGCTTCGGTCGCCTGGGCCAGGCTTTCGGCACCAACGTGTTCGACCTGCAGCCCGACATGGTGACGGTGGCCAAGATGCTGACGTCAGCCTACGTGCCGATGTCGGCGCTGATGGTGTCGGATGCGGTCTACCAAGTGGTGGCCGACGCCAGCGCCAGCGTGGGCACCTTCGGCCATGGCTACACCTACAGCGGCCACCCGCTGGCCTGCGCGGTGGCGCTGGAAACCCTGCGCATCTACACCGACGACGACATCATCGGCCATGTGCAGAAGGTGGCGCCGCGCCTGCAGGCCGGCCTGCGCCAGTTTGCCGAGCACCCGTTGGTGGGCGAGGCCCGCGGCCTGGGACTGATCGGCGCGCTGGAACTGGCCGAAGACCCGGCCAGCCGCAAGCCCTTCGACCCCAAGCGCGGCGTGGGCGCCTACTTCGTCAAGCGAGCCCAGGCGCATGGGCTGATCGTGCGGGTGCTGATGGGCGACGTGATCGCCTTCTCGCCGCCGCTGGTCATCACCGAAGCCGAGATCGACGAGTTGCTGGGCAAGACCGCGCTGGCGCTGGACGACACCCTGGCCTGGGTGCGCGGCAGCGCCTGAGACAGGCGCCGCCGTGGTCATCTTCGACTGCGACGGCGTGCTGGTCGACAGCGAGCGCCTGACCCACCAGGTGGTGGTCGACATGCTGGCCGAGCATGGCGTGGCGCTGAGCTTCGACGAAGCCGTCGACCGCTTCATCGGCATGTCGATGGCCAACGGGCTGGTGCACTTGAAGGCGCTGCTGGGTGGCGACCTGCCCGCCGACTTCCTGCCCGAGATGGGCCGGCGCACCCGGGCGGCCTTCCGCGCCGGGCTCACCAGCGTGCCCGGGGTGGCGGCGGTGCTGGATGGACTGCAGCGGCCGTTCTGCGTCGCATCCAACGGCAACCATGCCAAGGTCAACTTCACGCTCGGCCACACCGGGCTGCTGCCCCGGTTTGCGGGCCGCATCTTCACCGCCGATGACGTGGACCGGCCCAAGCCCGCACCCGATCTCTTCCTGCTGGCCGCACGCACGCTGGGCGCCCTGCCCGCCCACACCACGGTGGTGGAAGACACGCCCACCGGCGTGGCCGCCGCCCGGGCCGCCGGCATGCGGGTGATCGGCTTTGCGGCGATGACGCCGGCCGGCCGGCTGCAGGCCGCGGGCGCCGATGCCATCGCCCACGACATGGCCACCGTGGCCACCCTGCTGGCCGCCGAGGCCACGGGATGAGCGGCCGCTGGCGGTCCCGCGCCTGGTGCGCTGCGCTGCTGGCAGCGGCAGCAGCCTGCGAAACAGCATCACCCCCGCACTGACGGCTGTGGCCACGGTGGTCCACCAGATATGGCGTCAGCCGCCGCATGAACGACAGGGCGGCGTGACCAGATGTGGGACCGATCAAGGGCATCGCTCCGGACGACACCGGCCGGCTGACCACCATCGCGCGGTTGCGTGAGGAGTCGCTGGCGGCGACGGCCACTTTCCCGAAGCTGCTGGCGGGCCGCGACGCGACTCCTGCAGCCCATCCGTCGCGCCCGCGCAGCTATCGGCCCAGCATGCGCGCCAGCCGGCCGGTGAGGTCGTGGAAATCCACATTGCCGCGACGCATGGACGCCCGCGAGACCGACTTGGCGGCAATGGCGCGGCCCTTGATCTTCATGCCTCGTTGCACCGTCGTCACTGGCGGTGCAGCGCCCACGTCCATGCGTGGCGCAGGCTGGTTGAGGAACGCATCAAAGCTGCGCGACGCCGCCACACGGTCGCTGAGGAAGGGTGCGTCCGGACCCAGAAAGCGCGCCATCACCGTTTTCAGGATCGAACAGTGGTCCAGCACCATGCCAGGGCCCTTGCCTGGGGTCACCCAGGGCGACACCAGGAAGGTGGGCACACGCACGCCATAAGGCGTCAGGCAGTCCCGGTTGGCGGGGTCGTCGGAACCTGCAGCCGCAGGCGTGCCGGCGCCCGAACTCACGGTCCCCAACTGGCGCGCGTCACGCAGGTCGGCCATGGGCGGCACCACATGGTCGTAGAAGCCGCCGTGTTCGTCACAGGTGATGATCAGCAACGTCTTGCGCCACACGTCCGGATTGCTGCGCAGCGTGTCGTCAACGCCCTTGTCGGCCACGTCCAGCGAAGCAAGGCCTCGACACCGAAGACTCGCCCACTGGCCAGATCAGCCTTCGGCTGGTCGACGATGCTGAACTCGCCACGCTCCAGCGCCATGCGCAGTCCGGCCACGATCTCGTGGCGGGCGACCGCCATCGCGCCCAGGTCGGCGCTGAAGAACTGGTCGCTGCCACGCCCAAGCTCCTTGGCACGGCACATCGCCATGTCCGCCTGCTTGATCCGTTCATCGATGTCGGCGTCGTCCCCACTGCACACGGTGACACCGATGCTGGTGGACACGAAGAGCTGGCCGATGCCGCGTCCTCCGTCAGGCAGGTTCGACGCCACGTTGCTGACGTTCAAGACCCGATCCTGACGGGTCGCTTCGGGGCGAGCAGCTCCGAAAGCAGTTTGCACACCCATGGAAGGCGCACAATGAAGTGCGCGGGCTGCCATGGCGCGCAAGACAAGGCCGTCCGCGCCCAGGGCGGGAACCCTGTCGAGAAGTTGCACCTCTGGGCGACCTTTCCTGTCGCAGCATTGGCATGGACCTCGCCAAATCACTCACCGGTATCCAGGGTCTGGATGAACTCACCGGCGGCGGCCTGCCCACCGGCCGCCCCACCCTCGTGTGCGGCGGCGCCGGCTGCGGCAAGACACTCCTGGGCCTGGAATTCCTCGTCCACGGCGCGCGACGCTACGGCGAGCCGGGCGTGTTCATGGCCTTCGAGGAAACCGCCGCCGACCTGGCGCAGAACGTGGCCTCGCTGGGATTCGACCTCGACGACCTGGTGGCCCGCCGCCTGCTCGTCATCGACCATGTGCGCGTTGAGCGCAGCGAGGTCGAGGCCAGCGGCGACTACGACCTGGAAGGCCTGTTCATCCGCCTGGACCATGCCATCCGCAGCATCGGCGCCAAGCGCGTGGTGCTCGACACCATCGAGACCCTGTTCTCCGGCCTGCCCAACCCGGCCATCCTGCGCGCCGAACTGCGCCGTCTGTTCAGCTGGCTGAAGGCACGCGGCGTCACCGCCCTCATCACCGGCGAACGCGGTGACGAGCCGGGCGCGCTGACCCGCCAGGGCCTGGAGGAATACGTCTCGGACTGCGTCATCGTGCTCGACCACCGCGTGGTGGACATGGCGTCGTCGCGGCGCCTGCGCGTGGTCAAGTACCGCGGCTCGACGCACGGCAGCAACGAGTACCCCTTCCTCATCGACGAAGGCGGCATCTCGGTGATGCCCATCACCTCGGTCGGGCTGCAGCACCAGGCGTCGGACGAACGCGTGTCCGCAGGCCAGGACGGACTGGACGCGATGCTCGGCGGCCAAGGCTACTTCCGCGGCAGCAGTGTGCTGGCCTCCGGCACCGCCGGCACCGGCAAGACCAGCCTGGCCGCCACCTTCGCAGCGGCCGCCTGCCGGCGCGGCGAGCGCGTCCTGTACTTCGCGTTCGAGGAATCGCCTAGCCAGATCGTGCGCAACATGCGCTCGATCGGCATCGACCTGGCGCCGGCCCTCGCGCACGGGCGGCTGTTGATCCACGCTGTCCGACCTTGCCTCCTGGACATGGAGATGCACCTCTCGGCGATGCTCAAGATGGTGGCTGGCTTTGACCCGCAGGCGGTGGTGGTGGACCCGATCTCGAGCTTCCTGAAGGTGGGTGACTACAGGGATGTGCACCGTATGCTGCTGCGCCTGGTGGACGCGCTGAAGCTCAAGGGCATCACCGCGTTCTTCACCAACCTGACGTCGGGCGGCGGCGCGCAAGAGCACACCGAGGTGGCGATCTCTTCGCTCATCGACACCTGGCTGCTGGTGCGCGACATCGAACACGATGGCGAACGCAACCGCGGCCTGTACGTGCTGAAGTCGCGCGGCATGGCGCACTCCAACCAGATCCGCGAGTTCTCGCTGTCGGCCCGCGGCATCGAACTGCGCGACGCCTACATCGGCCCGGCCGGCGTGTTGACCGGCTCGGCCCGGCTGACGCAAGAAGCGCAGGAGCGCTCGGGCCAGCTGCGGCGCGACCAGGAGATCCTGCGCAAGCAGACCGAACTGGCCAGCCAGCGGGCAGCGATGGAGGCGCAAATCGTTGCCATCCGTGCGCAATTCGCGGCGCTGGAAGCTGCGGCGCTGGCCGTCATCGACCAGGCCGAGGTCAGCGAGGGGCGGCTCAGCCTGGACCGCGACGAGATGGCGCACAGCCGCCATGTGGAGTCGACATGAGCACCCGGTCGGCCGACACGCCCGACGCGGCAGCTGCCGCAGTTGCCGAGCTGTGGATCCTGCGGCTGTACGTGGCCGGGCAGTCGCCGCGCTCGCTGCGCGCACTGGCCAACCTGCGGCGCATCTGCGCCGAAGACGTTGACGCGCGCTATCAGTTGGAGGTGATCGATCTGTACCAGCAGCCAGAACTCGCGCAGTGTGATCAGATCGTGGCCCTGCCCGCACTCATCAAGCGGCTGCCCGAGCCGCTGCGCTCGATCGTTGGCGACATGTCCAACACCGAGCGCGTGCTGGTCGGGCTGGACTTGTTGCCCCGGGTGCGCGCATGAGCCACCCACCCGGCGTGCTGCCTGATGCGCCGCCGGCTGAGCCACCCGCCAAGCCACCCGCTGGCAGCGCCAGCACCGCACTGGAACTCCAGGCCGCGCAGACGGCGCAGGCTTTGGCCGCCATCCGGGCCGGGGAAGTGGACGCGCTGTTCGTCGCGGGGGCAAAAAGCGGCGCCGAAACCGGCTGGATGTTCACGCTGGACGGCGCCGACCGCGCCTACCGGCTGCTCATCGAAGACATGGCCGAAGGCGCGCTGACGCTGACCCCCGAAGGCCACATCACCTACGCCAACCGGCGCTTTGCCGACCTGCTGGGCCGGCCGCTGAACCGGATCATCGGCGCCACGATTGCCGGCTGCTTCGCGCCAGAAGCACAGGCTGCCTTGGCCGCGCTGCTGGCGCCCGACAGCCTGGCCAAGCGCAGCGGTGAACTGGACCTGCTGACCGCAAGCGGCGGGCGCGTACCGACCTTTCTGTCGGTCAACCCGCTGGCCACTGGCGGAATGCCCGGTGCCTCGCCAGGCGCACTCGGTCTGGTGGTCACCGACCTGACCGGGCAAAGGCGCAGCGAAGCCGAAACCGCCGCCCGCGAACACCTGCAGGCCTTGCTCCAGAGCCAGCGCCTGACCGAGGCGAGCCTGCGCGAGAGCTTGGCCACGCAGCACCTGCTCGAAGCCTGCGTGGCCAACCTCAACGACATCGTGCTCATCACCGAGGCCGAGCCCTTCGACGAGCCGGGGCCGCGCATCGTCTTCGTCAACGACGCCTTCACACGCCGCACTGGCTACACGCGGGCCGAGACGCTGGGCCGCACGCCGCGATTTCTGCAGGGCGCGAAGACCGACCGTGTCGAACTGGCCCGCATCGGCGCGGCGCTGAAACGCTGGGAGCCGGTGCGCACCGAGCTCGTCAACTACGCCAAGGACGGCACCGAGTTCTGGATCGAGATGCTCATCACGCCCGTGGCCAACGCGGCCGGCTGGTACACGCATTGGGTGGCCATCGAGCGCGACGTCAGCGACCGCAAGCGGACCGAAGCGCATTTGCGCCAGCTGTCACTGGCTGTGGAGCAGAGCTCCGAGAGCATCATCATCACCGACGCCGAGGGGCGCATCGAGTACGTCAACGCGGCCTTCACACGCGGCAGCGGCTACCCGAGCGACGAGGCCGTCGGCCAACGGCCGGGCACGCTGCTCGGCTCGGGCAAGACCCCGAAAGCGTCGCACGTCGCGCTTTGGCAGACCATCACCAGCGGGCAGACCTGGCAGGGCGAATTCATCAACCGGCGCAAGGACAGCAGCGAAACCACCGACGCCGCCAGCGTGGCGCCGGTCCGCCGCCCCGACGGCACGATCAGCCACTATGTGTCGATCCAGCGCGACGTCACCGACCAGAAGCGTCTGAGCCGGGAGCTCGACTCTCACAGGCACCATCTGGAAACCCTGGTGGCCAGCCGCACTGCCGAGCTCGGCGCGGCGCGTGAGCGGGCCGATGCCGCCAGCCAGGCCAAGAGCACCTTCCTGGCCAACATGAGCCACGAGATCCGCACGCCGATGAACGCCATCATCGGCCTCACGCACTTGCTGCGACGCGACGCGCCGACGCCCGGGCAGGCGCTGCGCCTGGGCAAGATCGACGTTGCCGCCACGCACCTGCTGGCGGTCATCAACGACATCCTCGACATCTCCAAGATCGAGGCCGGCAAGCTGGTGCTGGAGCACGAGAACTTCACGCTCGGTGCCGTGCTCGACGGTGTGCAGTCGCTGGTCAGTGACGCGGCACGCGCCAAGGGCCTGACCATCGAGGTCGACTGCGACGCCGTGCCGCTGTGGCTGCGCGGCGACGCCACGCGGCTGCGCCAGGCCTTGCTCAACTACGCCGGCAACGCGGTGAGGTTCACCGCCAGCGGCACCGTCACTCTGCGTGCCGCACTGCTGGAAGACATCGGCGACAGCCTGCTGCTGCGCTTCGAGGTGCAGGACACCGGCATCGGCATCGCGCCCGAGAAGTTGCCCGGCCTGTGGGCCGCGTTCGAGCAGGCCGACGCCTCGACGACGCGCCAATACGGCGGCACCGGCCTCGGGCTGGCCATCACCCGGCGTCTGGCGGGGTTGATGGGCGGTCAGACCGGCGCCGACAGCGTGCCGGGTCGCGGCAGCAGCTTCTGGTTCACGGCCCGCCTGGGCCACGGGCAAGGCGTCATGCCGGCCGCCGGCGCGCCAGCCGTCCACGGCGCGCCGGCGCTGGCCGAACTGCGCCGCCTGCACGGCGGGGCCCGGTTGCTGCTGGCCGAGGACAACGAGGTCAATCGCGAAGTGGCGGTCGAGTTGCTGCACGGTGCCGGGCTGGCCGTCGATGTGGCCGTCGATGGCCGCGCGGCGCTCGAGATGGCGCGCACCCGCGTCTACCAGCTGGTGCTGATGGACATGCAGATGCCGCAGATGGACGGGCTTGCGGCGACGCTTGCCATCCGCTCCCTGCCGGGCTGGTCCGAGGTACCGATCCTGGCGATGACGGCCAACGCCTTCGACGAGGACAGGCGCGCCTGTATGGCGGCCGGCATGAATGCCTTTGTCGCCAAACCGGTCGATCCGGTGGCGCTCTATGCAGCACTGCTGCAGTGGCTGGCATGGCCCGCCCGGACGCCGCTGGCCAAGCCCGGACAAAGGCCCGTCGGGCCGGACGGTGCCGCATGGCGGCAGCGCTGGGCCCGCGTTCCCGGCCTGGACGTCGAGTGCGGGCTGGCGCGCGTGCTGGGACGGACCGACACGCTGACACGCATCCTGGGCCTGTTTGCCCGCAGCCACGCCCAGGACACGCAGCGGCTCGCCGAGAGGCTGGCCGCCGGGGACCGGGCAGCCCTGGCGGCGTTGGCCCACGACCTGACGGGATCGGCAGGCAACGTCGGCGCGGCAGCGGTGGGTGAGGCGGCGGCGGCGCTGCACGCCGTGATCCGCGCGCATCGCCCGGCGTGTGATGTCGAGCACGGTGTCGCCACGCTGATCGCCGAACTCGCCCCTTTGCTCACTGGCATCGAAGCGGCCTTGCGTGACGCACAGCCGATGGCCTGACTTCGTCCTGCTCGTGTGAGCCGTGTTCGGTGGAGATGCCGTCTCCAAGCCCTTGTCGCCGCGCATGCGCCAGTGCTGCCGATCTGGCGCGCAGGCCCGCAGGCTGACACCGCGCAGACGGGCCGCCGCCCCAAGGCCCTCAAGTGACGGGCCGTTCTGCCGATAACCTCCAAGGAGGAGAAGACATGCAGCGAACGCTGGCTGGATGGTGGGCCGTCTGCTGGGCGCTGGCGCTCTGTGCGTCCGCGCACGCCATGCCCACGCGCAGCGCACTGATCGTCGGGGTGTCGACCTACGCGTCGCCCGATGTGCCGCCGCTGGCGGGCGTGGCGGCCGACCTGGTCAGCGCACGGCGCATCGCCCAGGCGATGGGCATCTCACCGTCGCAGACCACCGTGCTGCGCGACGATCAGGCCACCAAGGCCAACATCCTGCGGGCGCTGGAAACGCTGGCGGCGGGCGCCGCCGATGGCAGCCGTGTCTTCCTCTACTTCTCGGGCCATGGCACCCGCTGGTTCGACCCGCAGCGCCAGGGCTGCATGGAGGGCCTGCTGGCCCACGACCGGCAGACCATCACCAACGAAGAGATCGCCAGCCACACCCGGCGCATCAGCGAGGTGGCCGACAAGGTGGTCGTGCTGTTCGATGCCTGCCATTCCGATGGTGTGTCGGGCACCCGCGCGGCCACCAGGTCCATCGCCAGCGGCGCACTGACGTCGAAGTTCTTCCTGAAGGCCGGCGCCGACGCCGCGGCTTGCAGCCAGCCACGCAACCTGAAGACGCGCAGCCTGCTCGCCGAAGCCACCCGCCTGGGCGCGCTGAGCGAGAACTTCGTGCAGATCACCTCGTCGCGCGCCGACGAGGTCAGCTTCGACGACGCGGTGCACGGCGGCCTGGCCACCCAGAGCGTGCGTGACTGCCTGCTGGGCCAGGCGGGTGACCTGGACGGCTCGGGGGCGGTGTCGATGCGTGAAGTCGAGCAGTGCGCGCAACGTCTGCTGGAGCACAAGCTCCAGCCGTTTCCCGACCTGCTGCCGCACCACATCACCGTGACCGGCAACCGCAACCTGGTGCCGGTGGCGGTGATCCGCCCGCCTCCGGCGGCACCCGCCGCAACGCCCGCCATGCCGCCCGCGCAAGCCGTACCACCCGTGGCCGCCGCCCCGGCCACGCCCGCCACGCCTGGCACAGCCGCCGCACAGACCACCACAGCCGTGGCCGCAACGCCACCCGCTGCGCCCGCAGGCCCTGCCGCGGCACCAGTCCCAGCGCCGGCGCTGGCGTCGCTGGCCACGCTGCAGGAGGTGTCGGCCCAGCGCAACCCCAGGCGCAAGGTGGAGGTGTCGCTGAGCAAGCCGTCCCTGCGCATCGGCCAGGACGCCCTGCAACTGACAGTGCGCGCCAGCCACGCGGGGCATGTCTACCTGGTGATGCTGGGCAGCGACCGCCGCAGCTTCTACCTGTTGTTTCCCAATGCGCTGGATGACGACAACCGCATCCGTGCCAACGCGCCGATGACACTGCCGCGGCCCGACTGGCGCCTGCTGGCCCAGGGCCCGGCGGGCACCGACCACCTGCTGGTGCTGGTGACCGACACGCCGCGTGACCTGGCCGCCCTGCGCACGGCACCGGCCAGCGCCGCCGCGCCCTTCACCTTCACGCTCAACGATCTGCCCGGTCGCAGCGCCCTGGTCGACTTCTTCACCGGCAGCGGCGTGCGCGGCCAATCCGAGGCCTTCGGCGCGCGGCTGCTGACCCTGGAGGAACTGCCATGACCCCCAAGCGCTGCCTGGTGCTGGTCGCCCTGGCGCTGTCCACAGTGGCGGCGCTGGCCGCTGGCAGCACCGCGCCACCCAGCGAGCGGTCGGTGGACGAGATCGTCGAACAGCTGGCACCGCGCCCGGTGACCACCACGCGCGGGCTGCGCAACATGGTGCCGGTGGTCCGCCAGATCGACCTGGTCGTCCCCTTCGACTTCGATTCGGCCCGGCTGCAGGCGCCGAGCCGGCCGCAGTTGCAGCGGCTGGCCGAGGCGATGGGCAGCCTCCGGCTGGCGACCACACGCTTCAAGGTGCAAGGCCACACCGACGCCCGAGGCACCGCCGCCTACAACGACGACCTGTCGGCCCGGCGGGCCCGGGCCGTGGCCGAGTTTCTGCAGACCCACGGCGTGGGCGCAGACCGCCTGCAAGCCGAGGGCAAGGGTGCGAGCGAACTGCTCGACCCCGCGCGACCTGAATCACCCGACAACCGCCGCGTGCGCATCGTGGCGATGGAGCCAACACCATGAACCGTCTGCTGTGGGCCGCCTGCACGGGCCTGGCCCTGGGCTCGGCCGCCCAGGCGCACTGGCTGGTCAGCGAGGCCGAGGCCGCCGCAGCGCAGGCCGCGCCGACACCACCGGCCACGCGTGCGGCGCCTGCGGTCGATGCGCCGCGCATCAACCTGCTGGCACCCAGCCTGGCCAGCGTTGTGCCCTCGCCCACGCGCATCCAACTGCGCTTCGAACCGGTGGCCCCGGCGGCCATCCGCCCGGAGAGCCTGCGGGTGCGCTACGGCAGCTTTCGGCTCGACATCACCGGCCGCATCACCGGCGCGTCCCGCGTGACGGCCGACGGCATCGACGTGGCCGAGGCGCAGTTGCCCAAGGGTGCGCACCGGCTGTTCGTCGAGATCCAGGACACGCTGGGCCGCACCGCCGAGCGGCAGTTGCAGTTCGTGGTGGAGTGATGCGCAGCCTGCATTGCCTGGTGTGGGCACTGGTGGCCACCTGCTGCATGGCGGCCGGCGGGCCAGCCGCAGCGCAGCCCGCGGTGGGACAGGTGGTCGAGCGCACACTGGCCACCGGCCGTGGCTACGACATTCCCCTGCCCGACGCG
>JBBAPL010000116.1:0-17245 GCA_040400895.1 Aquabacterium sp. | reverse complement strand
CGAAGGCTGGGTGACGGCCGAATACGGCATGCTGCCGCGCGCCACCCACACCCGCGGCGATCGTGAGGCCGCGCGCGGCAAGCAGAGCGGCCGCACGCAGGAGATCCAGCGCCTGATTGGTCGCAGCCTGCGCTGCGTGTTCGACCTGGCCGCCCTGGGCGAACGCAGCATCCTGATCGACTGCGACGTGCTGCAGGCCGACGGCGGCACCCGCACTGCCGCCATCACCGGCGCCTACGTGGCCGCGGCCGATGCGGTGGCCTGGCTGATCGCCCAAGGCAAGCTGACGAAGAGCCCGATCAAGGACGCGGTGGCCGCGGTCAGCGTGGGCATCGTCCATGGCACACCCTTGCTGGACCTGGAATACACCGAGGATTCGTCCTGCGACACCGACATGAACGTGGTGATGACCGGCAGCGGTGGGTTTGTGGAACTGCAGGGCACGGCCGAAGGTGCAGCCTTCAGCCGCGTGGAGATGGACGCGTTGCTGGCGCTGGCCGACCAGGGCATCCGGCAGCTGGTGCTGGCCCAGCAGGCGGCGCTGGCCGCGCCGCTGGCGAAGTAGGCCAACGACATGGGCATGCTGCAGCTGGTGTTGGCTTCGAACAATGCCAAGAAGCTTGGTGAATTGCAGGCGCTGCTGGCGGGCCTGCCCGTGCAGCTGGTGACGCAGGGCAGTCTGGGCGTGCCCGAGGCCGACGAGCCGCACCACACCTTCATCGAAAACGCCCTGGCCAAGGCGCGCCATGCGGCGCGTGCCAGCGGGTGCGCGGCGCTGGCGGACGACTCGGGCCTGTGCGTGGGGGTGCTGGGCGGTGCGCCTGGCGTGGTGTCGGCGCACTACGCCGGTGAGGTAGCGGTCCAGGCAGGCGAAGACCGTGAAGCCCGGCGCCGCCGGCAGGATGCGGCCAACAACGCCGCGCTGCTGGCGGCCCTGGCGCCCCATGCCGATCGGCGTGCGCACTTCATCAGCACCTTGGTGGCGGTGCGCCATGCCGACGACCCCGAGCCGCTGGTGGCGGTGGGCCGCTGGCCGGGTGAGATCCTGTCGGCGGCGCGCGGCAGCCATGGCTTCGGCTATGACCCGCTGATGTACATCCCGGACCTGGGCGCCACCGTGGCCGAACTGCCCGCCGAGCTGAAGAACCGCCACAGCCACCGGGCCCGGTCGGCCGGCATCCTGCGCGCCATGCTGGGCGACGCCTGGCACTTGCCGACCTGACCGCCGTGGACATCGTCAGCCGCTACCTGCGCCCCGGCACGCTGCACCTGGGCGAATCACCGCCGCTGTCGCTGTACGTGCATCTGCCCTGGTGCATCGCCAAGTGCCCGTATTGCGACTTCAACAGCCACGCCATGCCGGCCCCCACGTCGCCTGCGGCACCTGCCCCCCCAGGGCGCGCGCCCGGCGTGGGGCGGCCCGCCTCAGACGGCCTGCCCGAAGCCCGCTACCTCGACGCGCTGCTGGCCGACCTTGAAGCCGCGCTGCCACAGGTGTGGGGCCGGCCGGTGGTCAGCATCTTCATCGGCGGCGGCACGCCCAGCCTGTTCTCGCCCGACGGCATTGCCCGGCTGCTGGCCGACATCCGCGCCCGCCTGCCGCTGCTGCCGGCCTGCGAGATCACGCTCGAGGCCAACCCCGGCACTTTCGAACGCGAGCGTTTCCGCGCCTTTCGCGCCGCCGGCGTCACGCGGCTGAGCGTGGGCGTGCAGAGCTTCGACGACGGCATGCTGCAGAAACTGGGCCGGGTGCACGACGGCGCCCAGGCACGCGCCGCGCTGACCGAGGCCGCCGCCTGCTTCGACACCTTCAATCTCGACCTGATGTACGCGCTGCCCGGCCAGACGCTGCAGCACCTGCAGGCCGACCTGGACACCGCGCTGGGCTTCCACCCGCCGCACCTGTCGATCTACCACCTGACCGTGGAGCCCAACACCGCCTTTGCGCTGGCGCCGCCGCCGGGCCTGCCCGACGACGACCTGGCCAGCGACATGCTGGACCTGATCACCGCGCGCACGGCCGCCACCGGGCTGCAGCGCTACGAGGTGTCGGCCTTTGCCCGGCCCGGCCACCGCTGCACCCACAACCTGAACTACTGGATGTTCGGCGACTATCTCGGCATCGGCGCTGGCGCCCACGGCAAGCTCAGCTATCCGCACCGGGTGATCCGCCAGGTGCGCTGGCGCGAGCCGCGCCGCTACATGGACGAGGCGGTGGCCGGCCGGGCGATGAGCAACGACGACGAGGTGCCGCGTGCGCAACTGCCGTTCGAGTACATGCTCAACGCGCTGCGGCTGAAGGATGGCTTTGCACTGGCTGATTTCCAGGCCCGCACCGGCCTGCCGCTCAGCGCCATCGCGCAGCCGCTGGCTGCGGCCGAGGCCAAGGGCCTGATCGAGCGGGACTTCGCCCGCGTCTGGCCCAGCACGCGGGGTTTCGATTTCCTGTCGGACCTGCAGCAGTTGTTCCTGCCGCCGGGCTGAGATTCAGACCTCAGACGCGGTGGATCGCCGCGCCGACCGTGCTCTTCAGGCGCTCGATCAAGGCCGGTGCAATGCGCTGCAGCGGCAGCACCTCGTGGGCGGCGCCGGCGGCGATGGCCTCGCGCGGCATGCCGAAGACCACGCAGCTGGCCTCGTCCTGGCAGACGTTCCAGCTGCCGGCGTCGCGCATGGTCTTCATGGCCCGTGCGCCGTCGGCGCCCATGCCGGTCAGCATCACGGCCAGGGCATTGGGGCCCACCACCTTGGCCGCGCTGTCGAACAGCACCTCCACGCTCGGCTTGTGGCGGTTGACCGGCTCGCCGTCGCGCACACGGGCCACATAGTTGGCGCCTGAGCGCTCCACGCTCAGGTGCAGGCCGCCGGGGGCGATGTAGGCATGGCCGGGCAGGATGCGGTCGCCGTCCACCGCCTCCTTCACCCGGATGCGGCACAGGCTGTCCAAGCGGGTGGCATAGCTCTTGGTGAAGCCTTGCGGCATGTGCTGGGTGATGACCACCGCCGGTGCGTCGGGCGGCAGGTTCATCAGCACTTCCTTGGTGGCCTCGGTGCCGCCGGTGCTGGCGCCAATGAAGATGATCTTCTCGGTCGACAGCCGGCCGATGTTGGCCACCGGTGCGGACGGTCGCACGCTGCCGGCGCCGGGGCCTGCCGCGGTGGTGGTGCCCACCGTGCCGGGCGTGGCCGCTGGCGGCAGGCGCCGCACATGGGCACGGGCGGCAGTGCGCACCTTGTCGGTGATGTCCTCGGCCAGCCGCCGCAGGCCGTCGGCCACGCCGATCTTGGGTTTGGCCACGAAGTCGATGGCGCCCAGTTCCAGCGCGCGCAGCGTCACCTCGGCGCCGCGCTCGGTCAAGGTGCTCACCATCACCACCGGCATCGGCCGCAGCCGCATCAGCTTGCTGAGGAAGTCGATGCCGTCCATGCGCGGCATCTCCACGTCCAGCGTGATCACGTCGGGGTTGAGGTTGCGGATCATCTCGCGCGCCACCAGCGGGTCGCTGGCCGCGCCGATGCATTCCATGTCGGGCTGGCGGTTGATGATCTCGGCGAGCAGCCCGCGCACCAGCGCGGAATCGTCCACCACCACCACGGTTGTCTTCTTGGGCATGTCGTACTTCTCTAGAACAGGTCGACCGAGCCGCCGGCGCTGGACACCGGCGCCGCCTTCTGCGCCGCCATCCGGTCCTGCGCCACGAACGCATCGTTGTGGGTGGCAGCCAGGCGCTTGACCATGGCCTTGCCCGACGCGGGCAGGAAGCACACCTTGCGCGGGTAGATCTCCATCACGTCACGGCTGACGATCGGGATGCGCTCGGTCTGCAGGTAGTTGATGACGAACTGGGTGTTGCGCTCGCCCACGTTGATGCTGCTCATGCCGCCGATGACGGCGCCGCCGCCGAAGATCTTGGCTTCCAGCGTCAGGCGCGAGGCGCCCTTCTTCAACAGCTCGTTGATCAGCATTTCCATCGCGTAGCTGCCGTAGCGGCCGGAGTCGCCCGCGCCCTCGGGCAGCATGAAGTGGTTCATGCCGCCGATGCGGCGTTCGCGGTCCCACAGGCAGGCGGCGATGCACGAGCCCAACGTGGTGGTGATCAGCAGGTCTTCGTCGTGCACGAAGTATTCGCCGGGCAGGACTTTCACCGACTCATTGCGGAAGTGCGCGTCCCAGAAGAAGAACGAGGCTTCACCCGGTTTGCGCGGCGCGGCCTTCAGACGGTCAAGCCGGGCCGATCCGCCCAGCGCAGGCGTGGCGCCTGCGGGTGGGAAGACCTTGGCCGCCGGCGCGCGCGCCGTGGAGGTGGAGGGCATCATGGGCTGGGGTGTCCTTGCTCGACTGGATATCGGCCGGCAGCAGGCAAACTTCAGCGGCTTGTTGTGTTGCCCCTTGGTCCGCGCGTGCGCTGACCGATCCTTGCAGGCCGCGCTGGGCCTACCGGTCCAGCCCTTCGCCAGACAAGGCCAGTCCACTGGACTGGCCTTGTCCGGGCTCAGCCCCAGGGGGATCGTGGGTCGGTTTGGGAGCGGCCCGCCATCGGCCTTCGAACCGGGTCGGTCAAACGCGGCCGTAGATGGTCTTGCCGCGCAGGTGGAACAAGTCGCGCGCCTCGGTGAAGTTCTCCGAGTGGCCCACGTACAGCAGCCCGCCGGGCTTGAGCACCGCGTGCATCTGCTGCAGCACCTGGCGCTGGGTGGGTGCGTCAAAGTAGATCATCACGTTGCGGCAGAAGATGACGTCGAACGGCTCGCCCAGCCCGCCCGAGCCGGTCCATTGCCGGCTCATCAGGTTGAATGGGCGGAACTCGATCAGCTTGGCCAGATCGGGCTTCACACGCATGAAGCCGGCATTGCTGCCCTTGCCGCGCAGGAAGTGCCGGTGCATGCGCTCGGGCGACAAACCACGGGCTTCGGCGTCGTACACGCCGCGCTGGGCGGTGGCCAGCACCTTGGTGTCGATGTCGCTGGCGACGATGCGCACCTGCGCCGCGCTGCCCAGCGCCTCCAACGCGGTGATGGCGATGGAATAGGGCTCCTCACCGGTGCTGGCTGCGCTGCACCAGATGCGCAGCGGCTTGCCCGGGTTCCTGGCTGCAATCGCCTTCAGGTCGTCGACCAGGGCGTGGAAGTGGTGGTCTTCCCGGAAGAAGGCGGTCAGGTTGGTCGTCAGGCAGTTGACGAACTCCTGCCACTCCGCCTCACCCGACGCACCGGTGTTGGCCTGCAGCCATTGCAGGTAAGCCGCGAAGCTGCGGTGGCTGGTTTCGCGCAACCGGCGCGACAGGCGGCTGTACACCATCGCCTGCTTGCCGGCATGCAGGCTGATGCCGGCGCGCTGGTAGATCAGCTCACGCACGCGGTCGAAGTCGGACGCCGAGAAACTGAATTCCTGATCGGCAGCCAGGGGCGTGGTCTGCGCCCGGGCAGGGCGGGCAGGTGCGGAGAGCGTCGGCAGCATGTCGGTCATGCAGGCAGTCTGGCCGTCGCAGGCGTTGTGCATGCGCTGAAATGCAGGGGCTGCACCCGCCATCTCTTGCCCCTGCCGCACAGATGGCGGCGTAGACTGGACAAACCCGGAGCGATCGCGCCGCCTGCCAACCTCTGCCGACTGTGGACGCCGCACACGTGTTCAACGCCTTGACCGAACCCAGCGCCTTGCGGCTGGATTCGGCTTTGGCCCTGCTGCGCCAGGCCGGCCAGGCCGAGCCGTCGGGTGAGCCGGCCTCGCCCACCTATCTGCAGACGCTGATCGACCAACTGGTCGACCTGTCCAGCCGCGATGCATTGACCGGACTGGCCAACCGCCGCAACTTCGAGCTGGCCCTGGCGCGGGAGGTCGACCGCGTGGCCCGGTCAGGTGAATCAGCCCTGCTGCTGATGGTCGACATCGACCACTTCAAGCGGGTGAACGACACCCATGGCCACGGCGCCGGCGATTTGGTCATCCGCGCGGTGGGCCAGGCCCTGACCGACAGCGTGCGGCCGATGGACCTGGTGGCCCGCATCGGCGGGGAAGAGTACGCCGTGCTGCTGCCCAACTGCCCGCCCGCCTTCGGCCCGCAGGTGGCCGCCCGGGTGCGCCAGCGGGTGGCGCGCAGCAGCGTGGCCTTGCCCGACGGACAGCAACTGGCCGTCACCTGCAGCGTGGGCGGCGCCTTTGCGCCGCAGTGGGTGCGGTCCACCCCGGGCATCTGGCTGCAGCGGGCCGACCTGCAGCTGTACCGGGCCAAGGCCGAGGGGCGCGACCGGGTCTGCCTGGAGCACACCGCCGCGCCCGATGTCAGCTTGCAGGAGCGTGAATTGCTGCTGGCCAGCCACGCCGTCCAGGATTCCGAATGAGAACAGTTGCCCTAGCGTTGCGCGCGCCCCTGGCAGATGGCCCGATGTCGCCCCCGGCCGGGGGGTTGTCATGACCATCACGGCCATCACCAGCGGCAAGGGCGGCGTGGGCAAGACCCTGGTGGCTGCCAATCTGGCTGCCGCCCTGGCGCGCGCCGGCCAGCGGGTGCTGGTGCTCGACGCCGACCTGGGCCTGGCCAATCTGGACGTGGTGCTGAACCTGGCGGCCCGGGTCACCCTGCACGACGTGTTCACCGGCAAGGCCACGCTCGACGAGGCACTGCAGCCGGCCCCGTGTGGCTTCTCGGTGCTGCTGGCCGGGTCGGGCCTGGTGGAATACAGCCGCATGACGCCGGAAGTGCGCGACAAACTGCTCGACGTGATCGCCCGCGTGCGCCCGCGTTTCGACCATGTGCTGCTCGACACCGGCGCCGGCATCTCCGACGTGGTGCTGTTCACCGTGTCGCTGGCCGACGAGGTGCTGATCGTCGCCACGCCCGAGCCCACCTCGCTGACCGACGCCTATGCCACGGTGAAGGTGCTGGCCACCACCCAGGCGGCGCGGCCGATGCGCCTGCTGGTCAATCAGGTGCAGCGCGTGGGCGATGGCCGCGCCGTGCTGGCCCAGCTGCAGCAGGTGGTCGACCGTTTCGTGTCGCCCGGCCTGCCCGCACCGGTGCGCCTGTTGCCGTTGGGCGAGGTGCCGATGGATGCTGCGGTGCGTGAATCGGTGCAGCGCCGCCAGCTGTTGATGGACGTGCTGCCCGGCAGCCCGGCCGCGGTGGCGCTGGCCGCTGCCGCCGCGCGCATGCTGCCGCCCTGAGCCTGCGGCCTTGGGGCTGGCACACTGCCAGCGCATGGATCATGACGAC
The DNA here is from genome assembly GCA_040400895.1 of Aquabacterium sp. Lineage (GTDB taxonomy): Bacteria > Pseudomonadota > Gammaproteobacteria > Burkholderiales > Burkholderiaceae_C > Pseudaquabacterium. Next base: position 10,034 of record JBBAPL010000116.1, on the reverse strand, counting down.
AACCGCGACGACCCCACCGACGCCACGGCGCCCGCACCACCTTTCTTGCGCATGGGCGGCGAGCCCGGCGTGCGTGCCCTGGTCGACCGCTTCTACGACCTGATGGACCTGGAGCCGGCGTTTGCCGGCATCCGCGCCCTGCACCCGGCCACGCTGGACGGGTCGCGCGACAAGCTGCACTGGTTTCTGTGCGGCTGGCTGGGCGGGCCCAACCATTACATCGACCGCTTCGGCCACCCGCGGCTGCGCGCGCGCCACCTGCCCTACGCCATCGGCATCGCCGAACGTGACCAGTGGCTGGCCTGCATGGGTCAGGCCATGGCCGAGCAGTCTGTCGACCCGGCGCTGGCCCAGCGGCTGGCTGAAAGCTTCTTCGGCACCGCCGACTGGATGCGCAACAAGGGCGGGTGAACCGCCGCCCTGCGGATCAGGCGCGGCAGCGACGACGCGCCAGTGCCCCCAGTGCCAGCAAGCCGCCCAGCATCAAGGCCCAGGTCTGCGGCTCGGGCACGGCGCCCACGGCCTCGATGTTGTAGCCGGCCATCTGCGCGCCGACGAAGTCACCGACGACATTGACCCCGCCGTTGATCTTGCCGGTGGGGTCAACCTGGCAGATGCCTTCGCAGATGACTTCGCCGTCCTCGGGGTTGGTCTCGCCGATGTAGCGGTAGAACTCGTAGCGCCGCATCACCGCCTTGCCCTTGTCAGAGTCATCGAGCAGGTCGATCTTCTCCTTGGCCTCGTTCGCGCCCGGGTCCTTGCCGTTGCCCATCTTGTCCAGCGGGCGGCGCTGCAGGATGCTCCACTCGCTTTCCACCTCGGCCGCTTCCATGTCGGCGTCGTCCTGCAGCAGGTTGGCCAGGTCGATGCGCTTGTCCACCTTGGTCTTGTAGGTCAGCACCCAGAAGGCCTCGCCCCACTGGCTTTGCACCTCGGGCAGTTCCAGTTCGGCGGGTCGCGCCGGCCGCACCGGCGCGATGGCCTGGATCTGCACCTGCACCTGGGCCGGCGCCGCCGGCTGGCCCACGGGCGGCGGGGTGAAGACGAGGTTCACTGCCGGGATCCCGGCCAGCGTCTTGGTGTACTCGGCAAAGCTGGCGGGTGCGGGCTTGGCGGGGTCGACCACCAGCCACGAATAGCGGGTGGTGGCCGGGTTCTTCGCCGATTGCACGCCATAGTGGTCGCACGGGTTGCTCTTCCAGCCCGCATTGGCGCCGGGCCAGCAGCTTTCGCCGGGTGTGTTGAAGCTGCCGGTGTTGAACGGCGTGGTGATGCCGCTGCCAAAGCTGCCGCCGTAGGTGATGCGCACGCCCAGATGGTGGCCGGCGCCATCGTCGTAGTCGGACACGTCGACCGTGCCGAAGCGCACCACGCCAGTGGTGCCCAGATTGCCCCCGAAGTCGCGGTTCAGGCCGAACACGCTGCCGACGTCGGTCTTGTAGAAGTTGCTGTCCTTGAACTCGATCTCGAAGCCATGGGCGTCGCGGCCGGTGTTGTTGATCACGTCGAAGTTGGCCAGGCCGCCCACCACGCTGACCACGGCGTGGGCAGACAGGGGCAGCAGGGCGGTCAGCCCGGCAGCAGCCAGGGCGGTGAGGTTGAGTCGGGGGTGGCGGGGCATGGCAGGTCTCCAGGTTGGCCGAACTGTTCGGCCTGCCTCCGATGATCACGGTGGTTCTGAACCCGGGCTGAACAACCGCGCAGACCCCCCCATCTGCGGGGCCCTGCACGGCGTCAGCGGGTGGCGCCGTCTGCGTCGAACGCCAGCCTGGCCGCAAACCCGCGCCCGTCGGCCACCGGCGACTGCAGCACCAGGTGGGCGCCCGACTGCCTGGCGATCGTGTCCACCATCGCCAGGCCCAGGCCGCTGCCTTGCAGCGCGTGGCCCGGGCCACCCCGGTCGAAGGGGCGCACCAGGCCCGACAGCAGGGCGGGCGCCACGCCGGGCCCGTCGTCCTGCACCGCCAACTGCTGTCCGGCCACCGTCACCACCACGCGGCTGGAGCTGCCGCCGTGCTTGAGCGCGTTGTCGATCAGGTTGCGCAGGGCGATGCCCAGCGCATCCACGTCGCCCTGCACCGGCACCGACGCGCCGCGCACCTGCAGCTGCAGCTGGCCACTGCGGGTGGCTTCGGTGAATTCATCGATCACCAGCACCGCCAGCTGCACCAGGTCGACCGGCTCGCGCTGCAGCGCCACGCCGGACTCCACCCGCGCCAGCTGCAGCAGCCGGGTGGCCAGGCTGGTCAGACGGTCGAGCTGGCGCACCAGGGCCTGGGCGGACTCGCGGGTGCGGGGGTCGGCGCTGGCCTGCACCAGGCGCTGGGCTTGTGCCCGTGCGGCGGCCAGCGGGGTGCGCAGTTCATGCGCGGTGTTGGCGGCAAAGGCGCGCTCGCTGTCGACCAGGCCCGCCACCCGGGCCAGCAGGCCATTGACCGTGGCCAGCCAGGGCTGCAACTCGGCGGGCGCCTGGTGCATGGCCAGCGGCCGCAGGTCGTGCAGCGGGCGCTGGGCCAGCTCGCGCCGGGCAGGTTCCAGGCTGTCGAAGCCGTGGCGCAGCAGCCAGTCCATCGCCAGCCAGGCGGCCGGCAACAGCGCGGCCAGCACGCCCAGCAGCCAACCAACGCCGGCCCACATGCCGGCATGGCGGTGTTTCAGGGTCTCGGCCACCTGGGCGCGGCGGTGGCCGTCTGGCGTGCTGAGGGTCAGCACCAGCCAGCGGCCGGCCTCGCGCAGCCCGTCGGGCGCATCGGCATCGAGCACCGCCTGCGGCGCCTTGTGCGACCGCAGCACCAGACCGAAGTGGCGGTCATGCACCTGGTAAACCACGAACTCGTCATGCGGCTCCAGCAAGGCGAGCCGCTCCGCGGTGTCGGGTGTCGACAGCGCCGCTTCGGGCAGCATCAGCAGGCGCTCGGCGGTTTCCTTCAGCGCGCTGTCCAGCACCTCGTCGGTGCGGGCCCACAGGCCGAAGCCGGTGGCGGTGGCGGCCAGCAGCCACACCGCGCTCAGCAGCGCCAGCAGGCGCCGGCGCAGCTGGGTCTGCAGGCTCCAACTGGGCTGCCCGGCCAGCGGCGGTGTGGCTGCGCGCCGCTGCAAACGGCCCAGGGCGCGGGTGGGCGGCAGGTTGGCCGATGCCCCTGCTGGTGCTTCGGCCGGTGGGGTGGCAGGTGGTGCGGCAGGTGGTGCGGCAGTTGGTGCCCCAGGCGGTGGGGCCGGCGCCGGGTCTGCTGCCGCTGGCTCAGTGTTCAAGCCGGTACCCCAGTCCCCGGTGGGTGCTGATCAGGCCGGCGCCCAGTTTCTTGCGCAAACGGCTGACGATGACTTCGAGTGAATTGCTGGCGGCGTCGGCCAGCCCCAGGCCATGCAGCCGGCCTTCGATCTCCCCGCGGCTGAAGATGCGGCCGGGTCGCTGCGCCAGGCAGCCCAGCACCGCCCACTCCATCTGGGTGAGGTCGATGGGCGCGCCGTCCAGCCAGGCCTGGTGGGCGGTGGGGTCCAGCCGCAGGCGGCCTGCGGGGTCCACCGCGGCAGGGGCCAGCGGTGCGGCGCGACGCGCCACGGCCAGCACCCGTGCCAGCATTTCGTCCAAGTCGAATGGCTTGACGAGGTAGTCGTCGGCGCCGGCATTCAGGCAGCGGATGCGGTCGCTGACCTGGTCGCGTGCGGTCAGCACGATCACCGGCCACACCTGGCCGGCGGCGCGCCACATGCGCAGCAAGCCCAGGCCGTCGCCGTCGGGCAGGTGCAGGTCGATGAGTGCCAGGTCGGGTGGCGTGGCAGCGCAGGCATCGGCGATGCTTTGGCTCCAGTGCACGCGGTGCCCCGCGGCGCCCAGGTGGTCGGCCACGGCGCGGCCCAGGTCATGGGCGTCTTCGAGCAGCAGCAGGTTCATGCCAAGGTGCATCCTTCGGATGCTGCAGTGGGCCCGAAGCGCCTTAAGGCTGCCTGACGTCCAGCTGGCCGGCCCCGCCTCGGCACGGTTGTCTCAGCGCGACAGCCCGGCCAGCAGCACCACCAGGGCGCCCGCGCCACCCTGCGGCCCGCTGGCCTGGGCAAAGGCGATCACCTCGGCACTTTGCGCCAGCCAGCGCTGCACCTTGGCCTTGAGCACCGGCTGGCGGCCGGGAGATCCCAGCCCCTTGCCATGCACCACCCGCAGGCAGCGCATGCCGCGGCGGTGGCATTCACGGATGCTGTCCGACAACATCTGCCGGGCTTCGTCGCGGTTGTAGCCGTGCAGGTCGATGTTGCCCTGCAGCGCCCAGTGGCCGCGCCGCAGCTTGGTGACCACGTCTTGCCCGATGCCGGGGCGGCGGAAGCTCAGCCCGTCGTCGGTGAGCAGCAGGGATTCGAGGTTCACCTCGTCGGACAGTGACTGCGCCAGCGCGGCGGCCTCGTCGGCTTCGCGCATGCGCGGGTGCGGGGCAGGGCGGGGCAGTTCCAGTTCGGCCAGGCCGCGGTCGCGCATCGGGTAGACCGGGCCCACGGCGCGGGCGAACAGGCCGTGCTGGGCCTGCTGACGGCGCTGCTGGTCCTGCTGGGCGGCCAGAGCGCGGGCCTGGCGCTGGGCGGCTTCCCTGGCGCGGCGTTGCAGCTCGTCACGCACCTGGGCCAGGTCGGCCAGGCTCTTGAACTTGGCGCGGTTCACAGCAGGCCCCGTTCGGAAAAGCTGACGACCACGCCGCAGCCCACCACCATGTGGTCGAGCACCCGCACGTCGACCAGCGCCAGCGCGCTCTTCAGGGCCTGGGTCAGGTACTCATCGGCGCGCGACGGCTCGGCCACGCCCGACGGATGGTTGTGCGCCAGGATCACCGCCGCCGCATTGCGCGCCAGCGCCCGCTTGACCACTTCACGCGGGTAGACGCTGGTCTGGCTGACGGTGCCGGTGAACAGCGTGTCCAGGCTCAGCAGCCGGTGCTGGTTGTCGAGGAACAGCACCGCAAACACCTCGTGCTGCAGCGTGCCCAGGTGCAGCTGCAAGTAGTCCTTGACCATCTGCGGCGCGTCGAACACTGGCGCGCTGGCCAGGCGCTGGGCCAGCGCGCGGCGCGCCATCTCGACGACGGCGGCCAACTCGGCCCGCTTGGCGGGGCCCAGGCCCTTGATGCCTTTCAGGCCGTCGGCCCCAGCGTGCAGCAGGCCGGCATAGCCGCCGGTGCGGGTCAGCACGTCGTCGGCCAACTGCAGCACGCCCTGGCCGCGCACGCCGGTGCGCAGCAGCAGGGCCAGCAGCTCGGCATCGGCCAGGCTGGCGGCGCCGTGCAGCAGCAGCTTTTCTCGCGGGCGGGCCGCGGCGGGCAGGTCCTTGATCGACATGGCGGAATTGGGTGGTGGGACTGCGCAAGACCGGGCCTTGAGTTCGAGCAGCCCCCGTAGAATGAGGCTTCAGTCTATGCGGCGCCGCTGTGGCGCGGCATCCCCCTTCAGGTCCTCATCATCTCCCCCTTAGGCGTGAACACCATTCAGGAGGGGTCGTTCCTGACCCTGCACTACCGGTTGGCCGGCCCCGACGGCGCGGATGTGATCAACACGTTCGCCGACAAGCCCGCCACGCTGTCGCTGGGCGCTGGCCAGCTGGCGCCCGCAGTGGAGCGCCGCCTGCTGGGGCTGGCCGAGGGCAGCCGCCAGACCTTCAGCATGGCCGCCGGCGAGGCCTTCGGCGAGCGCAACCCGCAGATGCTGCAACGGGTCAAACGCAGCCTGCTGGCCGAGCTGGGCGACATCGATGCGCAATACCACGTCGGTGACGTGGTGCAGTTCCCCACGCCCGATGGCAGCGGCCAGTACGCCGGCGTGGTGCGCGAGGAAGGCGACGCCTGGCTGCTGTTCGACTTCAACCACCCGCTGGCCGGCCAGCCGGTGACGTTCGAAGTCCAGGTCATCGGGGTGCTTTGAGATGGACACCACACCCGCCACTGAAGGCAACCACCGCGTCGACGACGTGCTGATGGCCGAGCCGCGCGGTTTCTGCGCGGGTGTCGACCGCGCCATCGAGATCGTCGAGCGCGCCATCACCCGGTTTGGCGCACCCATCTATGTGCGCCACGAGATCGTGCACAACACCTACGTGGTGAACGATCTCAAGACCAAGGGCGCCATCTTCATCGAAGACCTGGCCGACGTGCCGCCCGGTGCCACGCTGGTGTTCAGCGCGCATGGCGTCAGCCGAGAGGTGCGGGCCGAGGCCGATGCGCGCGGCTTCCAGGTCTTCGACGCCACCTGCCCGCTGGTCACCAAGGTGCACGTGGAGGTGGCCAAGCTGTCTAAGGAAGGTTTCGAGTTCATCATGATCGGCCACAAGGGCCACCCCGAGGTCGAAGGCACCATGGGGCAGTTGAGCAAGGGCATCTACCTGGTGGAAGACGTGGCCGACGTGCAGAAGGTGCAGCCGCGCGGCCGCCAACTGGCCGTGGTGACGCAGACCACGCTGAGCGTGGACGATGCCGCGGCCATCCTGGCCGAGGTCAAGCGCGTGTTCCCGCATGTGCGTGAGCCGAAGAAGCAGGACATCTGCTACGCCACGCAGAACCGGCAGGATGCCGTGAAGATCATGGCGCCGCAGGTCGACATCGTCATCGTGGTGGGCAGCCCCACCAGCAGCAACAGCAACCGCCTGCGTGAACTGGCCGAGCGCCTGGGCACCCCGGCGTACATGGTGGACATGGCCGACGACCTGCAGGCGTCCTGGTTTGAGGGCCGCCCGCTGGTGGGGCTGACCGCCGGCGCATCGGCGCCCGACATCCTGGTGCAGCAGGTCATCACCCGGCTCAAGGCCATGGGCGCGGTGGCCGTGCGCCGAATGGCAGGGGTGGAAGAGACGGTGCACTTTCCGCTGCCCAAGGGCCTGGGCGACAAGTCGATGAGTGAGTTCTCCGCCTCGCGATCCTAGAGGCCGCCGCTCGCGTGGAATCCACACCCACCCCATGACGAACGGCACCCACGAGGTGCCGTTCCCACACTGCACGACCAGATCAGGACAGACCATGCTCGACATCAACCAACTGCGCCGTGACTTGCCCACGGTGCTGGCCGCACTCGACGCCCGCAAGACCCCGCAGCCGTTCCTGGACGTGCCGCGCTTCACCGCGCTGGAGGCCGAACGCAAGACCCTGCAGACCGGCACCGAGGAACTGCAGGCCCGCCGCAACAGCCTGAGCAAGCAGATCGGCCAGGCCAAGGGCAAGGGCCAGGATGCCAGCGCGCTGATGGCCGAGGTGGCCGGCATCGCCGACGCCATGAAGCAGGGCGCCGACCGGCTGGAGGCGCTGCAGGCCGAGTTGCAGGGCCTGCTGATGGGCATCCCCAACCTGCCCGACGACGGCGTGCCGCGCGGCGCAGACGAGGCGGGCAACCAGGAGGTGCGCCGCTGGGGCGTGCCCGGCGCCTTCGACTTTCCGGTGAAGGACCATGTCGACGTCGGCGCGCCGCTGGGGCTGGACTTCGAGACTGGCGTCAAGCTCAGCGGTGCGCGCTTCTCCTTCTTGCGCGGCCCGGTGGCGCGGCTGCACCGGGCACTTGCCCAGTTCATGCTCGACGTCCACACCGAGCAACATGGCTACACCGAGTGCTACACGCCGTATCTGGTGCAGGCCAAGGCCCTGGTAGGCACCGGTCAACTGCCCAAGTTTGCGCAGGACCTGTTCCATGTCACCTCGGGCGATGGCGACGAGGCCGGCAGCAAGTGGTACCTGATCCCGACGTCGGAGGTGACGCTCACCAACACCGTGGCCGACACCATCCTGCAGCCCGAGCAGTTGCCGATCAAGCTGACCGGCCACACGCCGTGCTTTCGCAGTGAGGCCGGCAGCGCCGGGCGCGACACCCGCGGCATGATCCGCCAGCACCAGTTCGACAAGGTCGAGATGGTGCAGATCGTTGCCCCCGACCAGGGCGAGGCCGCGCTGCACGAGATGGTGGGCCATGCCGAGGCCATCCTGCAACAGCTGGAACTGCCCTACCGGGTGATGCTGCTGTGCACCGGCGACATGGGGTTTGGCGCGGCGCGCACCTACGACCTGGAGGTGTGGCTGCCGGCGCAGGGTGCCTACCGCGAGATCAGCTCCTGCAGCCACATGGGCGCCTTCCAGGCGCGGCGCATGCAGGCCCGGGTGCGCACCGCCCAGGGCAAGACCGAGTTCGTGCACACCCTCAACGGGTCAGGCCTGGCAGTGGGCCGGGCGCTGGTGGCAGTGCTGGAGAACCACCAGCAGGCTGACGGCAGCATCCGCATCCCGATGGCGCTGCGCCCCTACCTGGGCGGTGCGGAACTGCTCCAGGCGTGACGGGTTTTCCGGCTAGAATCACGGGCTTGACCCAGAGACCACGGGCAACAAGACACCGGAGCGGTGGCAGAGTGGTCGAATGCGCCGGACTCGAAATCCGGTAAACGGTTCTCCCGTTTCGAGGGTTCGAATCCCTCCTGCTCCGCCAGTACAAGACCTTCGAACCTGCTGTGTGGGGTTCGAGGGCGCTCAGAGCCCCGCACCGTGCGGGGCTTTTTGCTATGGGCTCCTGACTGCGCCTTCGGCCGGAAGGGCCGGAAGGGCGTCTGAGACTGGGTTTGTCTCAGGACCTCCTGACTTTTGGGGGGTCGGTACGGGCTATTACATTTTTTGGATCTGGCGGAAGAAGGGACGCGATTTCGCTATCGGTAGATCGACTCTTCGCTTCCGGAGAAGTTGAGGCAGCACCTACCAGTCGATAACTCTTATCTTCGGTGACGCCAAACTTGCTGTAAGCGATGCGTGCCTTCGACACATGTACCTTCTCTGGGAAGTCCGCCACCAGCTCTCGCACGGACGCAATGGGAAGGTCGCACCGGACCCCGAGAATCACTTCGCGCAAGACGAGGTTCTTTGAGAACGGCACGAAGTAAAGATGAGACTGACGCGAGAGCGTGTCCAGCTCGAAAAACTGCCGAACCTCGTCCTCGTACTCCCAATCACGGAACTTCGTGTATCGGAGCCGATGCAGGAACGAATCAATCTCCGACTGTGCAGTCGCCTCGTCACCGGCGTTGAGCTTGTCCATGCCAGCTATATACCGCACGTCAGTCAACAGCTCAGACGGCACATCAAAGCCGAGGGCTACTCCGCGATGACTATCGGCGTAATGACTCCAAAGAAGCGGGTTTCGCCACCTCTTGGAAAAACAAATCAGCCCCTCTGCTGAGTCAATCAGCTTATTCTTTGCCCTGATACCCGCACGCAAATCGGGATTCACCAGATCAACTGCCAGCAGCTCGAAAGGGTCGTTGAGTTCGTTGAATCGTGCGACCTTCAGTCTTTTGAGTGCCAAGTTGCTCAAGGCGTAGACCTGCGATGTGAGGTTGAAGATCCGCACGAACGTTGGTGTTTTGACGGGCAATGAACGTCCTCCGGGCTGTGTCGAGATACCAGTCATGTTGAGCCAATCAGCCGTCTACTTGCCCTGAAGCTTGTCCCACGCTTCCAACACCAGCCGCCGGGTGCGGTACTCGCCGAATCGTCGAATTTCGTTGTTCTTCAGACCGCGGAAAGTTTCGGAGGGGTAGCCCTCGCCATAGGTGTCGGTGGGGTCAAGGATGTAGCGTAGTTCGTCTCGGGTTAGGCCGTAGAGGCTGGCATAGAAGGCGTCGAGTTCAGCGCGCAGCAGAGAGCGGCGTTCGGAGTTCCACGCGAAGGGCTGCCCGTCGTACCCTAGGTCGCGGGCGAAGGGCGCTATGTCGTACGCGGTGTAGGTTAGTTCTAGGACGCGGGGAACGATGAAGTCGAGGTCGGTGGTTGAGTAGTGCGTAGGGGACAGCACTGGCAACTGCTTAAACACGAAGTAGTTCAAGTGAGTACCGCCAACTTTGTGCCGTGCAAAGAAGTCAAGCGGAATAGAGCCTAAATTGCCGAGCAGCGCGGCAGAGAGCTGGGATGACGTTGTTTCACTAACAAACCAAACTGGCATGTTGTTTCCAACGGCCACATCCGGAATTAATCCCGCGATCACTGGCCGGCCTCAAGTTTGAAGCGCGACACCGCCCAACCTGTAAGGTGTCGCCC
>JBBAPL010000115.1:0-17249 GCA_040400895.1 Aquabacterium sp. | reverse complement strand
GACGGCGTGCTCTACAACACCGAGACCATCAAGGGCATGGTCGACGGCTACATCGACAACCTGCACTTCGACGAAGCCTGGCTGCCGCACGCCGCCTTCCACAAGTTCTACGGCACCTTCCATGCCATGGGCAAGAACCGGGTGCGGCCCAAGCAGGCGATGGTGTATTCCACCCAGTCCACCCACAAGCTGCTGGCCGGCATCAGCCAGGCCAGCCAGGTGCTGGTGCAGGACTCACAGACGGTCAAGCTGGACAAGCATTTGTTCAACGAGGCCTACCTGATGCACACCAGCACCAGTCCGCAGTACGCCATCATCGCCAGTTGCGATGTGGCCGCCGCAATGATGGAGCCGCCCGGCGGCACCGCGCTGGTGGAAGAAAGCATCAAGGAAGCGATGGACTTCCGCCGCGCGATGCGCAAGGTCGACAAGGAGTTCGGCAAGGACTGGTGGTTCACCGTCTGGGGCCCCGACAAGCTGGTGGACGACGGCATCGGCCGATCGGACGCCTGGACGCTGAAGGCCAAGGACAAGTGGCACGGCTTCGGCAACCTGGCCACCGGCTTCAACCTGCTCGACCCGATCAAGTGCACCTTGATCACGCCGGGCATGGACATGTCGGGCAAGTTTGCCAAGACCGGCATCCCGGCGGGCATCGTCACCAAGTTCCTGGCCGAGCACGGCGTGGTGGTGGAGAAGACCGGGCTTTACAGCTTCTTCATCCTGTTCACCATCGGCATCACCAAGGGCCGCTGGAACACGCTGCTGACAGCGCTGCAGCAGTTCAAGGACGACTACGATCGCAATGCGCCGATGTGGCGCATCCTGCCCGAGTTCTGCCAGGCCCATTCCCAGTACGAAAAGATGGGCTTGAAGGACCTGTGCCAGACGATGCACGAAGCCTATGCCGAGGGCGACATCGCCCGGCTGACCACCGAGGTCTACCAGTCCGACCTGCAGCCGGCGATGAAGCCCAGCGACGCCTTTGCCCACATCGCCCGGCGCGAGACCGAGCGGGTCGACATCGACGACCTGGAAGGCCGCATCACCACGGCGCTGCTCACGCCGTACCCGCCGGGCATCCCGCTGCTGATCCCGGGTGAGCGCTTCAACCGCAAGATCGTGCAGTACCTGAAGTTCACCCGCGCCTTCAATGCCCGCTTCCCCGGCTTTGCCACCGACGTGCATGGCCTGGTGGAAGACGAAGGCGGCGCCGAAGGGCGGTACTACGTGGACTGCGTGCGGTAGCAGACCGCTGTAAGCCTTGCGCAAGCGCCGGACGCGAACGAGCCGGACACAAGAAAAAGGGCCGCGCAAGCGGCCCTTTGGACTGGAGGCAGGTCCGGTCAGCTGCTGGCAGCCGAGGCGGCCGCCGGTGCGGCAGCCGGTGCGGCAGCCGGCGCCACCACGGCAGGGGCCGGCGCTGCGGCGGGTGCCGTCACGGCTGCCGGTGCGGCATGGGCCGCCGCCGGCTTGGTGCTGGCGCTCATCGGCAGCAGCGGCACGATCAGCAGCGCCACGATGTTGATGATCTTGATCAGCGGGTTGATGGCCGGGCCGGCGGTGTCCTTGTACGGGTCGCCCACGGTGTCGCCGGTGACGGCGGCCTTGTGCGTCTCGCTGCCCTTGCCGCCGAAGTGGCCGTCCTCGATGTACTTCTTGGCGTTGTCCCAGGCGCCGCCGCCGGTGCACATCGAAATCGCCACGAACAGGCCGGTGACGATGGTGCCCATCAGCAGGCCGCCCAGCGCCGCAGCGCCCAGTGTCAGGCCGACCACCACCGGCACCACCACCGGCAGCAGCGACGGCACGATCATCTCCTTGATGGCCGCGCTGGTCAGCATGTCGACGGCAGCGCTGTAGTCGGGCTTGCGCTTGCCGGCCATGATCAAGCCGTCCTCGAACTGCCGGCGTACCTCGACCACCACCGAGCCCGCTGCCCGGCCCACGGCTTCCATCGCCATGGCGCCGAACAGGTAGGGGATCAGCCCGCCGATGAACAGGCCGACGATCACCTTGGGGTCGCTCAAGTCGAAGGCGATGCTCATGCCCCGGCTTTCCAGCGAGTGGGTGTAGTCGGCAAACAGCACCAGCGCTGCCAGGCCGGCCGAGCCGATGGCATAGCCCTTGGTCACCGCCTTGGTGGTGTTGCCCACCGCGTCCAGCGGGTCGGTCACGTCGCGCACCGCCTTGGGCAGCTCGGCCATCTCGGCAATGCCGCCGGCGTTGTCGGTGATCGGGCCGTAGGCGTCTAGGGCCACCACGATGCCGGCCATGCTGAGCATGGACGTGGCGGCGATGGCAATGCCGTACAGCCCGCCCAACTGGTAGGCGGCCAGGATGGCGGCGCACACCATCAGCACTGGCCAAGCGGTGGAGCGCATGCTCACGCCCAGGCCGGCGATGATGTTGGTGCCATGGCCGGTGGTGCTGGCCTGGGCGATGTGCTTGACCGGCGGGTACTGCGTGCCGGTGTAGTACTCGGTGATCCACACCAGGGCGGCGGTCAGCACCAGACCCACGGCGCAGGCGCCGAACAGCCGCATCTGCGTGCCCGCGCCCAAGGCGTCGTCGGGCATCACGGCGCCGGTGACGAAGTAGAACGCGATCAGCGACAGCACGCCCGCCACGGCCAGGCCCTTGTACAGCGCCGGCATCACGTTCTTCATGCCTGGGCTGGCCTTGACGAAGCTGCAGCCGATGATGCTGGCGATGATCGACACCCCGCCCAGCAGCAGCGGGTAGATGACGGCGGCCATCGGGGCGGCAGCCACCATCAGTGCGCCCAGCGCCATCGTGGCGATCAGCGTGACGGCGTAGGTCTCGAACAGGTCGGCGGCCATGCCGGCGCAGTCGCCGACGTTGTCGCCCACGTTGTCGGCGATCACCGCCGGGTTACGCGGGTCGTCCTCGGGGATGCCGGCCTCCACCTTGCCCACCAGGTCGGCGCCCACGTCGGCGCCCTTGGTGAAGATGCCACCGCCCAGCCGCGCAAAGATCGAGATCAGGCTGGAGCCGAATGCAAAGCCCAGCAGCGGCTTGAGCAGCGAGGCCAGGTTGCTGTCGGGCTTGAGGTTGCCGTTGCCTGTGAGGAACAGGAAGAAGAGGCCCACGCCCAGCAGGCCCAGGCCCACCACCAGCATGCCGGTGATGGCGCCGCCCTTGAAGGCGACGTCCAGCGCCGGGCCGATGCCCTTGGTGGCGGCCTGCGCGGTGCGCACATTGGCCTTGACCGAGACATTCATGCCGATGAAGCCGCAGGCGCCCGACAGCACCGCGCCCAGCACGAAGCCGGCAGCTGTGGTGGTGTCCAGGAACACCGCAATCGCAACCGCCAACACCACGCCGACGATACCGATGGTCTTGTACTGCCGCGCCAGGTAGGCCGCAGCCCCCTGCTGGATGGCGCCTGCGATCTCCTGCATCCGGGCGTTGCCGGCGTCCTGCGACAGGATCCAGCTGCGCTGGATGAACCCGTAGACCACGGCTGCAACGCCGCATGCCAGTGCGATGTAAATCGCCATGTTGGTGGATATCAAGGGATCTCCTTCCTCGGTCATGCCCTGTGAACAAACGCGCCCGGTGGGTGTTCTTGCCGGCTGGCTTGCCTGTGATGCCGTGCACGGGTCGCGGGGGCAATGTAAGGCGCGGCTGGAGGGGTCGGCGACGGTGTTTTCCTGCGGTGTCTCCGGGGTGACGTCAGGGCGCGGCAAGCGCGGTTCGTAGAATGCGGGAGAACCCTGGTCGATTCTGTCCCCCTCCATCCCCACGAGCCCATCCATGAGCCTGCACAACGTGACCCCCGGCGCCAACGCGCCCCAGGAATTCAACGTGATCATCGAGATCCCGATGAATGCCGACCCGATCAAGTACGAGGTAGACCACGACACTGGCGCGCTGTTCGTCGACCGCTTCATGAGCACGGCCATGCACTACCCGTGCAATTACGGCTACATCCCCAACACCCTGTCTGGCGACGGCGACCCGGTGGATGTGCTGGTGATCACGCCGGTGCCGCTGATCCCGGGTGTGGTGGTCACCTGCCGCGCGCTGGGCATGATGCAGATGGAAGACGAGGCCGGTGCCGACAACAAACTGCTGGCCGTGCCGATCGACAAGGTGCTGTCGATCTACAGCCAGTGGAAAAAGCCCGAAGACCTGAACCCGCTGCGTCTGAAGACCATCCAGCACTTCTTCGAGCACTACAAGGATCTGGAACCCGGCAAGTGGGTGAAGGTGACGGGCTGGACCGGCGTGGACGGCGCTCACGAGGAGATCACCGACGGCATCGCCAACTTCCAGGCCGAGAAGGCCAAGGCCTGACCGGCTTAACGGGCGCCGCCCCGGCGCCCGTTCAGAGTGCCTTCGACACCAGCTTGAAGTCTGGGTCCTCCGGGAACGGGTGCACGGTGTAGCCCAGCCCGCTCATCAGCCGCAGCATGTTGGGGTTGTTGGCCAGCACCAGGCCATCGATCTCGCTCAGCCCCTTGGCGCGGGCGAACTCCATGATCGACAGCATCAGCCGGGAACCCAGTCCCTGTCCCTTGTGCTGGTCTGACACCACCAGGCTGAACTCGCAGCTGGTCTGGTCGGGGTTGGTGATGTAGCGCGACACGCCGATGATCTGCTCGGTCTCGGTGGACTGGCCGTCGTCCGCAGCCGTGCGCGTGCGATGCACCGCCACCAAGGCCATCTCGCGGTCGTAGTCGATCAGGGTGTAGCGCGCCAGCATGCGCGGCGGCAGTTCGGGCATGGCGCTGGCAAAGCGGAAGTAGCGGCTCTCCTGCGACAGCCCGCGCACGAAGGCCTGCAGCATGTCGGCGTCGTCGGGCTGGATCGGGCGGATGGTGTAGAGCCCGCCACCCTTCATCGGCCATTCCCGCTTGTAGGCGCTGGGGTAGGGCAGGATGGCCAGGTGGTTGTAGTCGCCGCTGCCATGGTGGCTGGGCGGGGCGTGGTCGATCACCACCCGCGCGTCCACCGCCAATGCGCCGGTCTCGTCGACGATGATGGGATTGATGTCCATCTCGCGCAACTGGGGCAGCTCACACACCATCTCCGACACCCGCAACAGGATCTGCTCGACCGCGTCCATGTCAGCGGCCGGCGTCCCGCGCCAGGCGCCCAGCATCTCCGACACGCGTGACCTCTCCACCAGCCGGCGCGCCAGAAACTGGTTGAGCGGCGGCAACTCCATCGCCCGGTCGGCGATCAACTCGATCATGGTGCCGCCGGCGCCGAAGGTGATCACCGGACCGAACGGGTCGTCGGTGGTCAGGCCGATGTAGATTTCTCGGCCATGGCGCAGGCCCGACATCGGCTGGATCGTCACGCCATTGACGCGCGCCGCGGGCTGGGCCCGTTTCACCGCGGCCAGCATGTCGTTGTAGGCATCGCGCACCTGGGCGGCGCTCAGCACGTTCAGCGCCACGCCCTGCACATCGGTCTTGTGGCTGATGTCGGGGGAGTCGATCTTGAGCGCCACCGGGTAACCCAGCTGGGCGGCAATCAGCATCGCCTCGTTGGCGGTGCGCGCCAGCATGGTGCGGGTGACCGGGATGTGGAAGGCCGCCAGCAGGGCCTTGCTCTCCATCTCGGTCAGCACCTTGCGGCGCTCGGCCAGCACGCCCTCGATCAGCAGCCGCGCGCCCTCCAGGTCGGGCTTGGCCAGGCTGGAGTTGGGCGGCGGCGTCTGCTGCAGCAACTGCTGGTTCTGGTAGAAGCTGGCGATGTTGCCGAAGGCGTCCACCGCCGCTTCGGGCGTGCGGAAGCTGGGGATGGCCACGCTGTTGAGCACGTCGCGCGCTTCTCGCACCCGGGCGCCGCCCATCCAGCAGGCCAGCACCGGCTTGCCGGTCAGACGGAACACCTCGGTCACGCCACGCGCCACCGCCGCAGGGTCGCTCTCGGGCTTGGGGGAATAGATGGCCAGCATGCCGTCCACGGCGTGGTCCTTGCCCAGGGCGAGTAGGGCAGCGCTGTAGTGCGCGGCCAGGGCATCCTCGCCCAGGTCGATCACCGAACCGGACAGGGACTGCAGGTCGGTGCCGGGCGGCAGCTGGGCGGCCAGGCTGGCGAGGCCGGCTTCGCTCAGGGTGGCCACCTGCAGGCCGATCTCATTGGCCCAGTCGGCGGCCAGCACGCCCGGGCCGCCGCCATTGGTGACGATGGCCAGGCGCTTGCCCACCGGTCGGTAGCGCGATGCCAGGCACTTGGCGGCCGAGAACAACTGGGTGAACAGCCGCACCCGCACCGCACCGGCGCGGCGCAGCGCGGCCTCGAACACATCGTCGCTGCCGACGATGGCGGCCGAATGCGTCAGCGCCGCGGTGCTGCCGGCCGGCTTGCGCCCGGCCTTCATCACCACCACCGGCTTGGCATAGGCCGCCGCCCGCAGGGCGCTCATGAAGCGGCGCGCGTTGCGGATGCCCTCCATGTAGACCAGGATCGACTTGGTGCTGGCGTCATTGGCCAGGAAGTCCAGCGCCTGTGGCAGGTCGACGGCGGTGTTGGGGCCCAGCGAGATCACCGCCGAGAGGCCCACGCTGTTCTGCTGCGCCCAGTCGAGGATGGACGAGGTCAGTGCGCCCGACTGCGACACCAGCGCCAGCGGCCCGGGTGCGGCCATCGCGCCGATGGCGCTGGCGTTCAGCTTCAGCAGCGGGCGCTGAAAGCCCAGGCTGTTGGGGCCCAGCAGGTGCACGCCATGGCGCTTGGCGATGGCCAGCAGTGCGGCGCACGGCGCGGCGGACAGGCCGGACGACAGCACCAGCGCGGCGCGGCAGCGGATGCGGCCGGTCACCTCCAGCGCGGCGGCCACCTGGTCGGCGGGCAGGGCGATCAGCGCCAGGTCGGCCCGGGAGTGCGCCAGGTCGGCCAAGGTGCCGGTCATGTGGATGTCGAGGTGGGTGACGGTGCCCGCGAAGCCACCGTCACGCAGGCTGGCCAGCAGGGCGCGGGCCAGGGCTGTCTGGGTGTCGGGCAGGGTGCTGTCGCCGGCAAAGACGACGATCGACTGGGGCGAGAACAGCGGGGTCAGGTAGTGTTGGTCCATGGGCACGGCCTGGGTTTGCCAGCTAGGTTGCGGGCCGTCGCAGTCATGGCTTCCAGCATAGGCCTGCAGGCCGGCCTGTCGGCGGGTTTTCCCGTGCCTGCTGCTTGAGTTGCGTCAAGCCCCGGTCTTGAAGGGGCTGTGCTCGCGCAGTTCGTCGACATAGGCCGCGATGCCGTGGCCCTCGCGCTGCAGGAAGTCGGCCACCGCGGCCGAGAACTGCGGGTGCGCCAGCCAGTGCGCCGAGCGTGTGCCCACCGGCAGCAGGCCACGGGCCATCTTGTGCTCGCCCTGGGCGCCGCCCTCAAAGCGCACGAAGCCGTTGGCCATGCACCACTGCAGCGGCTGGTAGTAGCAGGCTTCGAAGTGCAGGCAGGGGATGTAGGCGGTGGCACCCCAGTAGCGGCCGTAGGCTTCGCCACGCGCCCGGTCGATGGCCACCAGCGACGCGCCCACCGGTTGGCCGCCGTGGCGCGCCACGAACATCAGCCAATGCTGCGGCAGCGTGGCGGCCATCGCCTGGAAGAAGGCCGCCGTCAGGTAGGGCGTGGAGCCATGCGCCCGGTAGGTGAGGGTGTAGCAATGGTGGAAGAAGCGCCACAGGTCGGCATCGATCTGCCCAGCCTCGTGCACCGTGAATTCGACCCCGGCCTCGGCCACGCGCCGGCGTTCCTGCTGGATCTTCTTGCGCTTGTCGCGCTGCAGGCTGGCCAGGAAGGCGCTGAAGTCGGCATGCGGTGCCACCGGGTCCTGGGTCCAGTGGAATTGCACGCCCTGGCGCGCCAGCCAGCCCTGGGCGGCGACGGCTGGCGCCTCGTCGGGTTCATGGAACAGCAGGTGCACCGACGACGCGCCCTCATCCTCGGCCACCTGGGCCAGGCCGGCCAGCAGGGTGTGGCGCGCCGCATCGTCGGTCGCCAGCAGCCGGCTGCCCGGCACCGGCGTGAAGGGAACGGCCACCAGCAGCTTGGGGTAGTACGGCAGGCCATGGCGCTGGTAGGCATCGGCCCAGGCCCAGTCGAACACGTACTCTCCATACGAGTGGCTCTTCAGGTAGGCCGGCGCGGCCGCCACCAGCTGCGCACCGCGGTGCACCGTGACGAAGCGCGGTGACCACCCGGCACGCGGCACGGCACTGCCCGACGCATGCAGTGCGGCCAGGTACTCCCAGCGCATGAAGGGCGTCGGCCGGCTCTGCCTGTCGAGCAAGTCGTCCCAGGCTGCGCCATCCAGCGCGCAAGGGTCTTGGTGGACCCGGATAACATCCTTTGTCATTGCCTCGAACCTGGTCTGGTCACTCACCGTATGTCAACTCCCACCCCTGCTGTCCGCATTGCCCTGGCCCAGTTCAACGCCACCGTCGGGGACCTGGCCGGCAATGCGCGCCGCATTGTGGACTGCGCGCGCGTTGCCCATGCCAGCGGCGCGGTGCTGCTGGTGGCCCCTGAGCTGGCGTTGACCGGCTATCCGCCTGAAGACCTGTTGCTGCGTCCGGCCTTCATGCAGGCCTGCGCCAGGGAACTGGCGTCATTGGCCGGCGCGTTGGCGGCGTTCGACGGCCTGGCGGTGGTGGTGGGCCATCCGCACCAGTTCGACGGGCAGGGCGACCAGCGCACGCGGTCGCACGCGGTGGTGCAGCGCTTCAATGCGGCGTCGGTGCTGGCCGGCGGCCAGGTGGTGGCCACCTATTGCAAGCGTGAACTTCCCAACTACCAGGTGTTCGACGAGCGGCGCTACTTCGTCTCGGGCCGTGATGCGGGGCAGGGCGCGGTGGTGTTCACCGCCGGTGGCCGCCGCATCGGCCTGTTGATCTGCGAGGACGCCTGGTTCGACGAGCCGGCGCAGGCCGCCCAGGCCGCCGGCGCCGAGGTGCTGTGCGTCATCAACGCCTCGCCCTTCCACCTCGACAAGAGTGGCGAGCGGGAGGCCCGCATGGTGCAGCGGGTGCAGGCCACCGGCCTGCCGCTGCTGTATGCCCACCTGGTGGGCGGCCAGGACGAGGTGGTGTTCGACGGCGCTTCGTTTGCCATCGATGCCCAGGGCCAGGTGGCTGCGCGCGGTGCCTGCTTCGACGAGCACCTGGTCTGGGTCGACTGGCATGGCGACGGCCGCATGACCGGCGAGGTGCAGCCGGTGCCCGAACTGGAAGCCCAGGCCTGGGCCGCGCTGGTGACTGGCGTGCGCGACTACATCGGCAAGAACGGCTTCCCAGGCGCCCTCATCGGCCTGAGCGGCGGGGTGGATTCGGCGCTGGTGCTGGCGATCGCGGTGGACGCGCTGGGCGCCGACCGGGTGCGCACCGTGATGATGCCCAGCCCCTACACCGCCAGCATCTCGTGGATCGACGCGCGCGAGATGGCCGACCGCCTGGGCGTGCGCTACGACGAGATCTCGATCCTGCCGATGTTCGAGGCGTTCAAGGGCGCATTGGCGGCCGAGTTCTCCGGCCGGGCCGAGGACGCGACGGAAGAGAACATCCAGGCGCGCATCCGCGGCACCCTGCTGATGGCCTTGTCCAACAAGTTCGGTTCGATTGTGCTGACCACCGGCAACAAGAGCGAGATGGCGACCGGCTACTGCACGCTGTACGGCGACATGGCGGGTGGCTTTGCGGTCATCAAGGACGTGGCCAAGACCCTGGTCTATCGGCTGTGCGAGTGGAAGAACCGCCAGCCCACGCTGCGGGCCGATGGCACGGTGGGCCCGGTGATTCCCGAGCGCATCATCACCCGGCCACCGTCGGCCGAACTGCGCCCCGACCAGACCGACCAGGACAGCCTGCCGCCGTACGAGGTGCTCGACGCGATCCTGGCCAGCTACATGGAAGAGGACCAGTCCATCGACGACATCGTGGCCGCCGGCCACGCGGCGGCCGACGTGGAACGGGTGACCCGGCTGATCAAGGTCAACGAGTACAAGCGCCGCCAGTCACCGGTGGGCATCCGCATCACCCACCGCGCGTTCGGGCGTGACTGGCGCTACCCCATCACCTCGAAGTTCCGTGCTTAAATTCGAGCCAGACCCCCCCAGACTCCGGAGCAGCGCATGAAACAGATCACCGCCATCATCAAGCCGTTCAAGCTGGAGGAAGTGCGTGAATCCCTGGCCGATGTGGGTGTGTCGGGCCTGACCGTGACCGAGGTCAAGGGTTTTGGACGCCAGAAGGGCCACACCGAGCTGTACCGCGGCGCCGAGTACGTGGTCGACTTCTTGCCCAAGGTCAAGGTGGAGGTGGTGGTCAAGGACGTCGACGTCGACCGTTGCCTGGATGCCATCGTCAAGGCGGCCAAGACCGGCAAGATCGGCGACGGCAAGATCTTCGTCACCCCGGTGGAGCAGGTGGTGCGCATCCGCACGGGCGAGACCGACGAGTCGGCCGTCTGAATTCGGTTTCCAGACACGCGGGGCAGGCCGGTGGCCTGTCCCGCGGTGCTTTTGCGGGCAGATTCAGATCTTGCTGAAGTTGTCGTCGCCAGGGTCGCCGGCATGGGCGGCCAGCGTGTCCAGCAGGCGGTCGACGTGGTCGTCGCTGTGCAGCATCGCCATCTGGTCGTCGCCCATGAAGCCTTCGGCCACGGAGTGGCGCAAAAACTGCAGCATCGGCGCCCAGTAGCCCTCGGTGTCGAGCAGGCCCAGAGGCCGATCGTGGTAGTTCAGGTGGCGCCAGGTCCACACCTCGAACAATTCCTCGAAGGTGCCGATGCCGCCCGGCATGGCGATGAAGGCGTGGCTGCGCTCAGCCATCATCTGCTTGCGCTGGTGCATGGTCTGCACCACATGCAACTCGGTCAGGCCGGCATGGCCCACTTCCAGGTTCATCAGTGAATCGGGGATCACGCCCACCACCGTGCCGCCGGCTGCCAACGTGGCGTCGGCCACCGCGCCCATCAACCCGGCCCGCCCGCCGCCGTACACCAACTGCCAGCCGCGTTGGCCGATGGCAGTGCCCAGCCGCAACGCCAACGCGCGGTAGGCCGGGCGCACGCCATTGCGCGAGCCGCAATAGACGCAGACGGAAAACGGGGCGTTGGAGCCCGGCACCTGGGTCGTCATGCCATCCACCTCTGCCAGGCCACCGTGGCCCAAATGCCGCCACACCACAAGAGCGACATCAGCACCGCGGCGCTGCCATAGTCCTTGGCCCGTTTGGCCAGTTCATGCAGGTCGAGCGACACCCGGTCGACCACGGCCTCGATCGCGGAGTTCAACAGCTCGACGATCATCACCAGCAGCACCGACCCGGCCAGCAACGCCACCTCGATCCAGTTGCGCCCCAACCAGAAGGCGGCGGGCAACAGCACCACGGCCAGGGCGGCCTCTTGGCGGAATGCGCTCTCGAACCGGATGGCCGCGCTGAGACCCTCCATCGAATAGCCGAAGGCATGCAGCACCCGGTCGATGCCCGTTCGCATCTTGTGCGGGTTGTTCATGCGCGAGATTTTGCCTTGGTCGGCAGGGCCGGCTTGCAATCGACCAGCCGCGTGCCGCAGACCACGTCGTGCCAGAACTGCCGGTCAGGCCGGAGCCAGACCAGGGCCGCATAGGCCAGCACACCAGCCAGAAGCGCGGTGACGACTTCACCCCTGCCATGCAGGCCAGCCACGTACACGGCCGCCGTCGCCGGCAGGAACCACAGCCAAGACAGCAGGTAGCGAGCCCAGGCACGCCAGCGCGAGACCGTCGCGCCGTCTGCTGCCACCAAGCGGATGTGCCAGGCCTTCATGGCCACGGTCTGGCCGCCACGCGACCAGAACCAGCTGAAGTAAACACCCAGCACGGCAAACAGGAACAACATCAGCCCAACGCGGCCCTCCAGCGCATGGCGCTGCTGCGTGATGGTGGAGTACAGGAATCCCGCCATCATCACCACGCCGAACAGCAGCACGCCCTCGTAGATGAACGCGGCCATCCGCCGCGCCAGACCTGGTGCCGTCCTCACGGTTGGCGTGTCGCGGATGCGGGAGCAGCTGCCTGCGGGCCCAAATGCGGTAACAGCGTTTGCCGGTTGACCTGTTCAGGCTTGGCAGCGATCTTCGGTTGTCCCGGCTGCTGGTGTGCCGGCGGCGCTGCGGGCCGGGTCATCAATGTGGTGGTGGCACCGGGCTTGGCCTGCACGATGGTGGGTGTCACGGGCTTGACCAGCGGTGACGATGCGCCTGCGCGCACTTGTTCTGCCGTCTTCTTCGGCGCGGACGCGTCGAAGGGTGCCGATGGAGCGGCGGGTTTGCGCGGGTCAGTGGCCGGCTTGGCGCGTTCGGCCAGCGCCTGGCGCTCTTCATTCGGCAGGGCCTGGTAGGCTTCCCAGCGCTCTTGCTTCTGCTCCCGCGTGAGCTGTTTGGACTCCTGGAACGTGAGTCGTGCACGACCGCGTTCGGTCGGTGTCATGCGGGCCCAATCGGCCATGCGCTCTTGCACCCGCTGACGCTCTTCGGCCGGCATGGATGGAAAACGTGCGGCCACCTCCAGCCACTTGGCCCTGCGCGGGGCGTCGATGCTGTGCCAATCGCGCTGCAGCGGTGCCAAAACACTGCGTTGCTGTGCACTCAAGCTGGCCCAGCCGGGCCCGTTGGCGTCCGCCACAGCCACGGTGGCTGGCTTGGCCGGTTGCGCACCCGCACCCCAACCAATGGCCAATAGAAATGCCAGGGCAGTCGAGCGGATCAATGCAGGCAGCATGCGGCCGTCACGGCGCCTCGCCGCTGCGCAGGAATTCACTGAACCCCGGGTCGCCGTAGGCCATCGGCGGCAGTTCATCGGCAAGCAGCGCGCTGTCGATCTCGACCGCCACGGCAATCTGCTGCAGATCATGGTGGCGCTGGATGAAGACCAAGCCCGCCACCAACATCACCAGCGGCAAGGCTGACACCAGCCGAAGCCACAGCGAAGGCGGGCTGCCCAGCGCGGCGGCTCGGCCTGACGACACCACCATGGGCGCGGTGGTCAGGGCTACCACGGCCCGGCGCGACGCCAACGCGCGCTCTCGGCTGAAGCGCAGGCGTTCAGAGATGTCATGCGGCAACGTCTGGGCGCTGCGGCTGAGGTGACTGGTCACCCGCAGGGCGAACTGCCCCTCCAAGGCATCCAGCTTGGGCGGGTGGCCAGCCATCGGTGAATTGGAATTGGTCAGCGGGTTCACGGCACGATTCCCTTGGTTCGCAACGCCTTGGCCAAGGCATGGACCGCCCGCGAGCAGTGGGTTTTGACACTGCCTTCCGAACAGCCCATGACAGCGGCCGTTTCGGCAGTGTCGAGCTCCTCCCAGTAACGCAGCAGGAAGGCTTCCCGTTGACGCGCCGGCAATTCCTCGATCTGGCCTTCGATCAGAAGCAAGATTTGTGACCGGGACACGGTCTCGGCGGCACTTTCGGCGCCCAGCATGCCGTCGGCGGACTCCAGGCTCTCCAGCAGGTCGAAATCCTCGCTGCCGCCGTCGGTGTCGAAGTCGGACATGTTCTGCAACACTGCGTTGCGAACTTTCTGGCGCCGAAACCAGTCCATCGTGGCGTTGGACAGGATGCGCTGGAACAGCAGCGGCAGCTCCGCCGCCGGCCGGTCGGCGTACTTCTCGGCCAGGCGGATCATCGCGTCCTGCACGATGTCGAGCGCAGCATCCTCGTCACGCACCGTGTAGACGGTGCGCTTGAAGGCGCGCTTCTCAACGCTCTTGAGGCAGTCGGAAAGTTCTTTGTCGCTGGCCAAATGGGTCCCGCTGCCCAGAATGGACGGCGGCCAATAACGCCGGGGATTATGTCACCGGGGCCTCAGCATGCACCGCTTCGGCGCGGCATGCATCGATCTGATGCGATAATGATGCTTCGCACAAAGCGTCACTGGTCTCAAGCAGGCTCACCGACCCGAGTGAGCCTTTGTTTTTTGATCGCGCAGGTGCCACATCCGCCTCACAAGGGCGCGAAGAGGCACACCAATGGTTTTTCGTCAGAGAAAATCACAGAGGTTCTCGAATGGACATGTCTGCCGCGGAAGTCAAGCGCGCCACCGCCCAAGGGCTGGCGTCACCGCAATCCTCCCCGTCCCATCCGCCTGAGCTGAACGGCTCGGAAATCATGGTCCGCTGCCTGCAGACAGAGGGCGTCAAATTCATGTGGGGCTATCCCGGTGGGGCGGTTCTCTACATCTACGACGCGCTCTACAAGCAGAACACGATCGAGCATGTGCTGGTGCGCCATGAACAGGCCGCGGTGCATGCCGCCGACGGCTATGCCCGCGCCACCGGCGAGGTGGGCGTTGCTCTGGTCACCAGCGGGCCGGGCGTGACGAATGCCATCACCGGCATCGCCACCGCCTACATGGATTCCATCCCGATGGTGATCGTCACCGGCCAGGTGCCGACGCCGGCCATCGGCCTGGACGCCTTCCAGGAATGCGACACCGTGGGCATCACCCGCCCCATCGTCAAGCACAACTTCCTGGTGAAGGACGTGCGTGACCTGGCGCTGACGATGAAGAAGGCCTTCCACATCGCCCGGACTGGTCGCCCCGGGCCGGTGGTGGTCGACATCCCCAAGGATGTGTCGCTCAAGGTCTGCCCCTTCGTCTATCCCGACAAGGTGGAGATGCGGTCCTACAACCCGGTCAAGAAGGGCCATGGCGGGCAGATCCGCAAGGCCATGCAGTTGCTGCTGACTGCCAAGCGCCCGTACATCTATGCCGGCGGCGGCGTGATCCTGGGCAATGCGTCTGCTGAACTGCGTGAACTGGCCGACCTGCTGGGCTATCCCTGCACCAACACCTTGATGGGATTGGGCGCCACCTCTGCAGCCGACCCCAAGTTCCTGGGCATGCTGGGCATGCACGGCACCTACGAAGCCAACATGACGATGCAGCACTGTGACGTGCTGATCGCCGTGGGCGCGCGCTTCGACGACCGGGTGATCGGCAACCCCAAGCACTTCGCGTCGGTCGAGCGCAAGATCATCCACATCGACATCGATCCGTCGTCGATCAGCAAGCGCGTCAAGGTCGACATCCCGATCGTGGGTGACACGAAGGACGTGCTGGCCGAGATGATTGCCTTCGTCAAGGACAGCCCGCTGCGTGCCGACGTGCACGCCCTGTCGGCCTGGTGGGGCCAGATCAATGAATGGCGCAAGCGTGACTGCCTGGCCTACAAGACCAGCCCCGATGTCATCAAGCCGCAGTTCGTTGTGCAGACGCTCAGCGAACTGACCAAGGACATCGACACCTACATCACCAGCGATGTGGGCCAGCACCAGATGTGGGCGGCGCAGTTCTACCGGTTCCATGAGCCGCGCCGCTGGATCAACAGCGGTGGTCTGGGCACGATGGGTGTGGGCCTGCCCTACGCCATGGGCATCAAGCTGGCCAAGCCTGACAGCGAGGTGTTCTGCATCACCGGTGATGGTTCCATCCAGATGAACATCCAGGAGCTGTCGACCTGTCTGCAGTACCGCACGCCGGTGAAGATCATCGCGCTGAACAACCTCTACCTGGGCATGGTGCGCCAGTGGCAGGAACTGGACTATGGTGGCCGCTACTCACACAGTTACATGGACGCGCTGCCCGATTTCGTCAAGCTGGCCGAGGCCTACGGCCATGTCGGCATCAAGATCGAGAAGCCCAGCGAGGTGGAGCCGGCACTGAAGGAAATGCTCCGCCTGAAGGACCGCACTGTCTTCCTGGACGTGCGCACCGACCCGACCGAGAACGTCTGGCCGATGGTGCAGGCGGGCAAGGGCATCACCGAGATGCTGCTGGGGTCCGAGGAGCTGTGACCGGCTGAAGTCCACCCGGGCGCGGGCGGTCACCGCCGCTGGCGCAGTGGGTGGGCGACAGGCCGGCCGCAACCCGGACCGATTGATTCCCAACGTTTGATGGGCGTGGCCAAGGGCCTGCGGTGACCGTCGCCGTCCTGAAGAGCCGCCGTCCGAAGGACCAACATGAAACACATCATTGCCGTGCTGCTCGAGAACGAGCCTGGCGCCTTGTCCCGCGTGGTGGCCTTGTTCAGCGCCCGCGGCTACAACATCGAGAGCCTGACGGTGGCCCCCACCGAAGATCCCAGCCTCTCGCGCATGACCATCGTGACCACCGGGTCCGACGAGGTCATCGAGCAGATCACCAAGCACCTGAACCGCCTGATCGAGGTGGTGAAGGTGGTCGACCTGACCGAAGGAAGCTACACCGAGCGCGAGTTGATGCTCATCAAGGTGCGCGCCGTCGGCAAGGAGCGCGAGGAGATGAAGCGCATGGCTGACATCTTCCGTGGCCGCATCATCGACGTGACCGAAAAGAGCTATACGCTGGAGCTCACCGGCGATGCCGGCAAGCTCGACGCCTTCATCGAAGGCATCGACCGCACGGCGATCCTGGAGACGGTGCGCACCGGCGCCAGCGGCATTGGCCGCGGCGAGCGGATCCTGCGCGCCTGAGCTCTGCACCACACCACTGCAAAACGACCACCCCAACACTGGAGAACCCCATGAAGGTCTATTACGACAAGGACGCCGATCTCAGCCTCATCAAGGGCAAGAACGTCACCATCATCGGCTACGGCTCGCAGGGCCATGCCCACGCCCAGAACCTGAACGACAGCGGCGTGAAGGTGACCGTCGGCCTGCGCAAGGGCGGCGCGTCCTGGTCCAAGGCCGAGAAGGCCGGCCTGAAGGTGGCCGAGATCGCTGATGCTGTCAAAAGCGCCGACGTGGTCATGATCCTGCTGCCTGACGAGCAGATCGCCTCGGTCTACAACGCCGAAGTGGCGCCCAACATCAAGGCTGGCGCCTCGCTGGCCTTCGCCCACGGCTTCAACGTGCATTACGGCCAGGTCGTGCCGCGCGAGGACATCGACGTCTGGATGGTGGCGCCCAAGGCCCCCGGCCACACCGTGCGCAACACCTACAGCCAGGGCGGCGGCGTGCCCCACCTGATCGCCGTGCATGCCGACAAGACCGGCAAGGCGCGTGATCTGGCCCTGAGCTATGCCGCGGCCAATGGCGGCGGCAAGGCCGGCATCATCGAGACCAACTTCCGCGAAGAGACCGAGACCGACCTGTTCGGCGAGCAGGCCGTGCTGTGCGGTGGCACGGTCGAGCTGATCAAGGCCGGCTTCGAGACCCTGGTGGAAGCCGGCTACGCGCCCGAGATGGCTTACTTCGAGTGCCTGCATGAGCTGAAGCTGATCGTCGACCTGATCTACGAAGGCGGCATCGCGAACATG
>JBBAPL010000114.1:0-17333 GCA_040400895.1 Aquabacterium sp. | reverse complement strand
CGCCCCCCTGGCGCCGCCCCTGGCGCGGCTGATCCAGCAGCAGACGCCGCAGGTGCCGCGCTTTCTCAAGCAACTGGCCGACAACGCGCTGCAACACCGCCCGCCGATCAACTGGCGCGGCGGCATCGCCACCACCGTGCAGGCGGGCCGCGACGTGGTCGACCTGAAGCTGCAGGGCACGGCGCTGTTTGTCGATGCCGCGCGCCTGCTGGCGCTGGCGCAGGGGCTGCCCGAACTGGGCACCCGTGCGCGGCTGGCGGCGGCTGCGCCGCGGCTGGGCGTGGCCGCCACCGAGAGCGAGGCCTGGATCGGCGCCTTCGAGTTCCTGCAACTGCTGCGGCTGCAGGTGCAGGTGCAGGTGCCAGGGGCTGGTGCAGTGTCAGCGCACGAGGCGGGCACCAACCTGCTGGACATCGGCACGCTCAACGACATCCACCTGCGCATGCTCAAGGAGAGCCTGCGCCAGGCGCGCCGCCTGCAGCAGCGCATCGCGCTGGACTACCAGCGTTGAACGGCACCCAGGCGGCCCATGTTCGATCGCCTGAAGGCCTGGTGGCAGCCGCCGCCGCCACCCGCGCCGAGCGTGCAGCGCTGGGTGGTGCTGGACGTCGAGTCCAGCGGCTTGCGCCCGCGCAGCGACCGGCTGCTGGCGATCGCGGCCATCGGGGTGCAGATGGTGGCCGGCCGTGCGGCGATCGACCTGGGTGACAGCTTCGAGGTGGTGCTGCGCCAGCCACCCGCCACGGTGGCCGACAAGCCCAACATCCTGATCCATGGCATCGGCCTGGGGGCGCAGCGGGCGGGCGTTGATCCGGTGCAGGCGCTGCAGGCATTCCAGCGCTTCTGCGCCGGGGCGCCGCTGGTGGCCTTCCATGCCGACTTCGACCGCACGCTGATCGAGCGTGCGTGCCTGCAGCAGCTGGGCCGCCGCCCGCAGCATGCCTGGCTGGACCTGGAGCCGCTGGCCGCGGTGCTGTGCCCGCAGGTCAAGGCCCGATCGCTGGACGCCTGGATGGCGCACTTCGGCATCACCTGCGCGGTGCGGCACCAGGCCGCCGCCGACACGCTGGCCACGGCCGAGCTGCTGCTGGCGCTGTGGCCGGCCGCCTGCCGCGCGCTGCCGCGGCCCGACTTCAAGGCGGTGGCGGCGCTGGCCGCGCAGCGGCGCTGGCTGGCGGCGCCCTGACCGGCCGGCGCCGGGTCAGGCCACAGTCGGCCAGCCCTGACGCCAGCCCGTCGAGTGCCGGCTTCGCTTCCTTGGCGGTGCGAGCGCGCGACATCTCGGCCATGCGCACCGGCCAGCGGCCGAAGCGGTCGCCGGCAGCGCACCAGGCTGCCCATCGGGAACAGGTCGCGCTGATCAGGTCCCGGTGCGGGCTGAAGCGAACCGTCAGGTCGCACGGGTGTGCGCAGGGCCTGGCCCCGCCGCGCCAGCAGCAAGGTGTCGCCCGATCCGGCGGGGCGGCGCAAGGTGAAGCGCTTGCCGGCGGCGATGGTGGGCAGTTCCAGGCGCATGGCCGCCCAGCCGGCGACTGACGTGGCCTGCCGGCGTCAGGGGATGCTGACCGCCAGGGGAATGTCCACCAACCGGCCGTTCACCTGCACCCGGGCGCGGGCCAGCACGGTCTGGCCAGAGGCAAACACGCCGGCCTGGCCAGCATCGATGACGAAGCGCATCCGGTAGGTCGGCAGCCCCAGGCTCATCAGCCGGCCCAGGCTGCCATACAGCGGGATCAGCTGCTCCACCGTGTCGGCGTACAGCATGGCGCCACCGCCGGCGGTGGCCAGCTGGCTGAGCGCTTCCACGTCGATGTTGCCGCTCAGACCGATGGTGAACAGGCGCACGCCGTCGGCGCGCGCGGCGTCGATCACCTGCTGGCGGCGCTGGGCGCAACCCACCGCCGTGCCGCAGTAGGTGTCGGCGCCGTCGGTGAACACGGCCAGGGCGCGCGGCACGCCGGGTCGCAGCGCCGCCTCGGCCGCCAGGCTGGCACGCATGGCGTCGATCGATGCATACAGCGGCGTCTGCCCACCGCTCTGCCCGGCCAATGCATCCGGCGGCCCGAAGACCGACGACGCGGCGGCCGCGCTGGCCACAGTGGCCAGCAGGGTCAGGGGCTGCTGCGGCAGGCGGGCGCCGGTGCCATCGGCAAAGGCGCCGATCACGGCCCGGTCGCCCACGGCCAGGGTGCTGGTCATGGTTTTGGCGGCATACAGCCGGGCATTCAGCTGGTCGGTGCTGGCGATGCTGCCGCTCTGGTCGATCAACAGCCCGACGGTGTGGGCCACCATCGGCTGGGCGGCCACCACTTGCAGGAGGATGGCCGCGCCACTGGATTGATAGCCCTGGTCGGCTGGGGCGTTGCGCAGGCAGTCGGCCGCAGGCGTTGCTGCATCCGGCAGACAAGGCAGCAGCTGGAAGTCTGCCGCCAGGAGGCCAGCCACCGGTTGCGCGTCAGCGCCCACCACCACCAGTTCCACTTCGAAATCGAGGGTGCGGCCGTCACCTGACCGCACCGGCGCCACGCCGCTGCGGGTGGACAGCGCGCCACCGGCCGCGGCGGTGGCGCGTTGCAGGGTCACGGGGACGGTGGTCACGGCGTCCAGGCCCAGCGTGGTCTGGGTGACCACCGGGGTGAAGGTCGGCACGGCAACCGACAACGACACCGGGCCGGGCAGGGCGATGAGCAGCGCCACGCCTTCGGCGTCGGTGGTGATCTCGGGGCTGGCGGCGGTCATCTGCTTGACGGTGGCGCCGGCCACCGGCGCGCCATAGGCATCGCGCACCACCACCTTCGCAACGCCGAGCATGACGACTGCCTGGTCGGCACTGCCCCCCCCGCCGCATCCTGCCGCCAGGGCTGCAACGGCCGCGATGGCCAGCAGGCCCTGCCATTGCAACGGCGTTGTCTTTGCTTGAGGTATGCGCATGCCGGGTCTCGCCAGGGGGCGCCCATCGGCCGCCGCCCGGTGGGCGGCGCGACCGGTGGGCACCGGTGGCTTGAGCCTGACGCCCCGGCCAGTTCCGACGCCTAGGATGCGCGCCGTTGCTGGCGTAGGACGTGGCCCCGGCTGGCTGGCACCTCAGGGCGGCAGCAGCACGTCGTCGAGCGCCCCGTGGAAGTAGAACAGGCCACCACGCTCGCTGGTCTCACCGAAGTGACCGAGCCCTGCTGGCGCCATCTGGTAGTCCAGCGGGCGCAGCAGCACATCGCCCAGGAACATCTCGCCGGCCAGCATCAGGCAGTCTTCGTCGATGGCGTGGTCATGGTCGGCAACGCCGGCGCCAGGTTCAAACCGCACCAGCATCGAGACCACCTGCGGGTCGCCGCACAGGGCCTGGACCTGCACCCCCGGTCCGGCAGCGGTCCAGGGCCGCCGCCCGGCTGGAAGCTGCAGCGGCTTGCGGCAGGCCGTTTGCCACCAGCGCGCCTCCAAGGCAGGCAGGCTGCTGCCGGCAAGCCAGCTGCGCACGAAGAGGGTGGTGGGTGCCGTGGTGCGCAAGCCGCCGGCGGGGGGGCTGCCGGGTGTGCCGCTGTGACGCACCAGGTAGGCCAGCGGGCCGAGCACGGCGTCCTGCGCGCCACTGTGCAGGCCGCCCTGCACGACCAGGACTTCCTGCGCCTGGGTGTCAGCGGCCACGGGCAGCAGCGTGTCGGCCTGCAGTTGAACCAGTTCGGCGCGCAGGCCGCCGGATTCGCGCAACAGACGCCTGCGCACCCCGGGGGCAGTCACCTGCCAGCTGACTTGCTCGCGGCGCACGGTGTGGTAGCCGCTGTGCCGCCGCGCGCTGTCTGTCACCCGCAGCAGCAACTGCTGGTGCAGTGCCGCGCCACGGCTGGCCGGCAGTTCGGTCTGCAGCGCGAGCTGCAGCAGCGCGAGCCCGTGGGCAGGTGCGAGGCTGGGCGCCATGTCGTCTT
The DNA here is from genome assembly GCA_040400895.1 of Aquabacterium sp. Classification (GTDB taxonomy): domain Bacteria; phylum Pseudomonadota; class Gammaproteobacteria; order Burkholderiales; family Burkholderiaceae_C; genus Pseudaquabacterium. Next base: position 13,413 of record JBBAPL010000114.1, on the reverse strand, counting down.
GGGCGTCGGTCATGCGGCGGGATCGGTCTGAAGGGTTGTCGGATGTCATGGTGTCAGCGGCCGGAAACTGCCGGCGGCGGGATGGGCTGTTGCCAGGGTGTCGCGCAGCGACGCCAGGGCCCGGCGGAGATGGGACTTGACCGTGCCCAGAGGCAGGCCGGTGTGGTCGGCCACCTCTTGCTGCGTGAGCCCGCGAAAGTAGGTCAGCGACACCAGCTGGCGGCGCAGCGGGTCCAGGCCATGGAGCGCCGCATGCAGGGCAGCGTCGGTCTGTGACGACGCCAGCAGTTCCTGCGGATCGTGTGCTGCCTGTTCGGCCTGTGCGGCGTCCAGTTCGGCCCGGGGCGGCAGGTCGTCCATCGCGACCACCGGGTTGCGGCGGTGCCGGCGCAGGGCATCGAGCGCCCGCGACCGCGCCATCACCATCACCCAGGCACGCACCGGCCCGCGCCGTGCATCAAACCGGGGAGCCTGGCGCCAGATCTGCCAGAACACGTCTTCCAGCAGCTCCTCGGCCAACGGCACCTGGCAGGTGAGCCGCAGCAACTGGGCATACACCGCCCCCGACAGCAACTGGTACATCGTCGACAGGGCCACCGCGTCCTGCAGCAACACGCGCTCCAGCAGGGCCGCGAGCACCGGTGCGTCGTCGCCGCCGGGCTGCCAGGCGCCGGCGGCCCAGGGCGCCGATGTGGCTGTGCCGGTGTCGTCGGCAGCCACGGCGTCGATGTCGTCCGGCCAGCCGCTGTCGTCGTGCTGCCCGTCCATGCCCTGCAACGACTGCCCATCCAGCGGTGGCTCATCGGGCCCGAAGGCGCCGGTGGGTGGGTGTGTCAAGGATGTCCTCCAGCCAGTTGCAGGGTGGCTTGCCATCACGGGCGGGCCGGTCGCAGCGGCAGCGGGTGTGCCGGCAGTCTGGACCTTTCCGACCGAGCGGGCCATCCGGATGCAAGACACGGCTGTGGACAGGGTCAATCGCCCTTCCAGGCGGGTTGCCGATGTCTGCGGCGGCCAGTCACCTGGATGGGGCCGCCACCGGCGGCCCCAAGGCCCGCAGCACATCGCGCACGTACTGCGCCCGGTCCTTGGGGTCGGCAAACTCGCGCTCGATGCGCAGTTTGTCGTTGCCGGCCAGCTTGATGTTCTTGTTCTTCTGCACCAGGGCGATGATCTTCATCGCGTCGATCGGCGGGTTGGGCCGGAAGGTGATGTTCATCAGCTTGGGGTTGGCGTCGATCTTGGCCACGCCGTAGGGCTTGGCCAGCACCCGCAGGCGGTGGGTGTCGAACAGCGTCTGGCCCTGCGGCGGCAGCTTGCCGAAGCGGTCGGTCATCTCCTCGAGCAGGATGTCCAGCGTCTCCGACTTGTCGGCCGTGGCCAGACGCTTGTAGAGATTCAGCCGCACCTGCACGTCGCCGCAATAGGCATCGGGCAGCAGGGCAGGGGCATGCAGGTTGATCTCGGTGGCGCCGCCGAAGATGCCGGTGGGGCTCAGCAGGTCGGGCTCCTGGCCCATCTTCAGCGCCCGCACGGCTTCGGCCAGCATGTCGTTGTAGAGCTGGAAGCCGACTTCCATCATGTTGCCGCTCTGGTGCTCGCCCAGCACCTCGCCGGCGCCGCGGATCTCCAGGTCGTGCATCGCCAGGTAGAAGCCCGAGCCCAGTTCTTCCATGCTCTGGATGGCGTCCAGCCGCTGCTGGGCCTGCTTGGTCAGCGTCTCGGTGTCGGGCACCAGCAGGTAGGCATAGGCCTGGTGGTGGCTGCGGCCCACCCGCCCGCGCAGCTGGTGCAGCTGCGCCAGGCCGAACTTGTCGGCCCGGCTCATGACGATGGTGTTGGCGCTGGGCACATCGATGCCGGTCTCGATGATGGTGGAGCACAGCAGCAGGTTGTGGCGCTGGGCGATGAAGTCGCGCATCACCGCTTCCAGTTCACGCTCGGGCATCTGGCCGTGGGCCACGGCAATGCGCGCCTCGGGCATCAGCGCGGTCAGGCTGGTGCGGCGGGCCTCGATGGTGGCCACGTCGTTGTGCAGGAAGTAGACCTGGCCGCCGCGCTTCAATTCGCGCAGCACGGCCTCGCGGATCACGCTGTTGCCCTCGCTGCGCACGAAGGTCTTGATCGCCAGCCGGCGCTGCGGCGCGGTGGCGATGACCGACAGGTCGCGCAGGCCCTCCAGCGCCATGCCCAGGGTGCGGGGGATCGGCGTGGCGGTCAGCGTCAGCACATCCACCTCGGCGCGCATGGCCTTGATGGCTTCCTTGTGGCGCACGCCGAAGCGGTGTTCTTCGTCGATGACCAGCAGGCCGAGCCGCTTGTACTTGACATCGGGGCTCAGCAGCTTGTGCGTGCCCACCACGATGTCGACGGTGCCGGCCTCCAGCCCGTCGAGTGCCTGCTTCAATTCCTTGGCGGTGCGAAAGCGCGACATCTCGGCAATGCGCACCGGCCAGCGGCCGAAGCGGTCGACCAGGGTCTGGTAGTGCTGCTCGGCCAGCAGCGTGGTGGGCGCCAGGATGGCCACCTGCTTGCCGCCGATCACCGCGATGAAGGCCGCGCGCAGCGCCACCTCGGTCTTGCCGAAGCCGACGTCGCCGCAGACCAGCCGGTCCATCGGCTGGGGGCTGACCATGTCCTGGATCACCGCATGGATGGCGGCGCGCTGGTCGGGCGTTTCCTCGAAGCCGAAGCTGCTGGCGAAGGCTTCGTAGTCGTGCGCGCTGTAGCGGTGGGCATGGCCTTCGCGGGCGGCGCGGCGGGCGTACAGGTTCAGCAGCTCGGCGGCGGCGTCGCGCACCTGCTCGGCGGCCTTGCGGCGGGCCTTGTCCCACTGGCCTGAGCCCAGCTTGTGCAGCGGCGCTTCTTCCGCGCTGACGCCGGTGTAGCGGCTGATCAGGTGCAACTGGGCCACCGGCACATATAGCGTGGCCTTGTCGGCATAGGTCAGGTGCAGGAACTCGCTGGCGCCGTCGCCCAGGTCGATGTGGATCAACCCCTGGTAGCGGCCGATGCCGTGGCTGGCATGCACCACCGGGTCGCCCACCTTCAGCTCCGACAGGTCCTTGATCAGCGCATCGACGTTGCTGGTCTGCTCCTGCTTGCGGCGGCGCCGGCCCTGGGGCGAACTGGCAAAGAGTTCGGTCTCGGTGATGAACTGGATCGAGATCGGCGCTGCTGCGTCGGGCTCGAACCAGTGGAAGCCCGCAGCCAGCGGCGCCGCGGTGATGCTGAACTTCTCATCGCTGGCCTCGAACTCGGCCAGCGTGCTGACGCTGGGCGGGTCGATCTTGTGGTCGCGCAGCAGCTCCAGCAGGCTCTCGCGCCGGCCGTCGCTCTCGGCCACGATCAGCACCCGTGCGGCCGTGCTGTCGAGGTGTCGATTGAAGTTGGCCAGCGGCTCGGTGGCGCTGCGGTCGGCAGCCACGTCGGGCAGGGGCCGGGCCCAGTCCGTCGGTTCGCCACCGCGCAGGGCCAGCGTGGCATGGCGGTTGGCGTTGCTGAAGAACTCGTCGCTGCGCTGGAAGATTTCCTCCGGGGCCAGCACCTGCCGGTCGGGGTCGGCGGCGATGAAACGGTGGCGGTCTTTCGTGTCGGCCCAGAAGTGGTCAAGCGCGGCGTCCACCGCGCCATGCAGCACCACTTGCGCCTGCTCACCCAGATAGCTGAAGATCGTGCCGGTCTCTTCGAAGAACAGCGGCAAGTAGTACTCGATGCCGGCGGTGGCGATGCCCTGGGCGATGTCCTTGTAGATGCGGCTCTTGGTCGGGTCGCCGTCCAGCTTCTCGCGCCAGCGCTGTCGGAAGGTGGCCCGCGCCGCCTCGTCCATCGGGAACTCGCGCCCCGGCAGCAAGCGCACCTCGGGCACCGGGTACAGGCTGCGCTGGGTATCAGGATCGAAGGTGCGGATCGAATCCACCTCGTTGTCGAACAGGTCGACCCGGAAGGGCACCAGGCTGCCCATCGGGAACAGGTCGATCAGCCCGCCACGCACCGCATATTCCCCCGGCGACACCACCTGGCTGACGTGGTTGTAGCCGGCCAGGGTCAGCTGCGCCTTCAGCGCCGCCTCATCGAGCTTGGTCTTCTGCTTGAACTGGAAGGTGGTGCCGGCCAGGAAGCTGGGCGGCGCCAGGCGCGTCAGCGCGGTGGTGGCGGGCAGCAGCACCACGTCCACATCGCCGGTGTGGATGCGCCACAGCGTGGCCAGGCGCTCGCTGATCAGGTCCTGGTGCGGGCTGAAGCCGTCGTAGGGCAGCGTCTCCCAATCCGGGAACAAGGCCACCCGCAGGCCGGGGGCGAAGAACGGCAGCTCGTCGGCCAGGCGCTGGGCGTCGGCCGGCTCGGCGGTGACGATGGCGAGCAGGCGCTTCTCTGCCGCGCGGGCCTGGCCCAGCCGCGCCAGCAGCAGGGCGTCGCCCGATCCGGTGGGGCGGGGCAGGGTGAATCGCTTGCCGGTGGCGATGGTGGGCAGTTGCATGGAGGCCTGGGGCGACAGAAAACAGCAACACGCCCTGGAGCATGGGCTCGGGGGCGTGGACATGACTGAATTCTAGAATCCGGCCGATGACAGACCCATCCCAGGGGCCAAGCCCCCGCTGCTACGCCCTGGTGCCCTGTGCCGGCACCGGCAGCCGGGCCGGCACGCCGCAGCCCAAACAGTACGAAGCCATCGCCGGCCAGGCGGTGGTGGCCCACACCCTGGCCGCGCTGGCCCGGGTACAGCGGCTGGATGCCACCCTGGTGGTGCTGTCGCCCGATGACGACCAGTTCGAAGCCTGCGCGCCCGGCTTCACCGGCGACCGGGCCTGGGTGGCGCGCTGCGGCGGTGCCAGCCGGGCCGCCACGGTGGCCCAGGGCCTGGTGGCGCTGCAGGCCCGCGGCGCCGGGGCCGGCGACTGGGTGCTGGTGCACGACGCCGCCCGCTGCCTGTTGCGCGCCGCCTGGGTCGACCGGTTGATCGACGCCTGCCTGGACGACGCCGTGGGCGGCCTGCTGGCCCTGCCGCTGGCCGACACGCTCAAGCAGGCCGACGGCGACCGGGTGGCCGCCACCATCGACCGCAGCGCCAAGTGGGCCGCGCAGACGCCGCAGATGTTCCGCCTGGGCCACCTGCAGCAGGCGCTGGCACAGGCCGGCGCCGCCGTCACCGACGAGGCCAGCGCCATCGAGGCCGCCGGCCAGTCGCCCCGCCTGGTGCGCGGCGAGTTCGAGAACTTCAAGCTCACCTTTCCCGGTGACTTTGCGCTGGCCGCGCGCCTGCTGGCGACCCGGGAGGTGACGGCATGAGCCCCGCCCGGCCGCCCGGAGGGGCGCATTCCCGCTCGGCGGGACGGGCCGCAGGCCCGAGGGTGCACCAATGAGCACGCCAAGTCTGCGCATCGGTGAAGGCTGGGACGTGCACCAGCTCGTCACCGGCCGGCCGCTCATCCTGGGCGGCATCACCATCCCCCACAGCCATGGCTTGCTGGGCCATTCCGACGCCGACGCGCTGCTGCATGCCATCACCGACGCGCTGCTGGGCGCCGCCGCGCTGGGCGACATCGGCCGGCACTTTCCCGACACCGACGCCCAATTCAAGGGCGCTGACTCCGGCGTGCTGCTGGCCGAGGCCGCGCGCCGGGTGCGGGCGGCGGGCTGGTCCATCGGCAACATCGACAGCACCATCGTCGCGCAGGCGCCCAAGCTGGCGCCGCACATCCCGGCCATGGTGGCGCGCATCGCCGCGCTGCTGGCCTTGGCGCCCGACCAGGTGAACGTGAAGGCCAAGACGGCCGAGAAGCTGGGCCCGGTCGGCGAGGGCCGCGCCATCGAGGCACGGGCGGTCTGCCTGCTGCTGCGGGCCTGACCGGCGGGGCGTGCGCTACCCGTCGGACCGGGTGGTGCCGATCGGCCGCACCTGCCGCGCGTGGCGCAGCCGCAGATGCACGACCAGGCCGCCTTCGGGTGCGTTGGCCACTTCCACCTGGCCGCCCATGCGCTGCATCGCCTTCTCGACGATGGCCAGACCCAGGCCGGCGCCTGTGGCGGCGGTGCGTGCCGCATCGCCGCGGAAGAACGGCGTGGTCAGCTGGCCCAGCTTTTCGGGCGCCACGCCGGGGCCGTGGTCGCGCACGGTGCAGATCACCCAGCCGCCGGTGCGGATGTAGCTGACGGTGACCATGGCGATGCCGGTGTCGGTGGTGCGGCCGTAGCGGCGCGCGTTCTCGAACAGGTTGGAAAACACCCGGCCCAGTTCGACCTCGTCGGCCAGCACTTCCAGGTCGATGGCCACGCGTGAGGTGATGCGGATCTCCGACGGGTCGCGGAACGACGCGGCCTCCTTGTCGATCAGCTTGGACAGCAGCACCGGCCGGACATGGGTTTCGCCCGGGCGGGCGTAGTCCATGAACTTGTCGATGATGGCGTCGAGCTGGTCGATGTCGCTGGCCATGTTGCTGCGCGCCTCGTCGTCGATCACGCTCATCTCGGCTTCCAGCCGCAGGCGCGCCAGCGGCGTGCGCAGGTCGTGGCTGATGCCCGCCAGCATCACGGCGCGGTCTTCTTCCACCTTGGCCAATTCGCGCGCCATGCGGTTGAAGCCCATGTTCACCTCGCGGATCTCGCTGGTGATGGTGGTCTCGTCCAGGCGTGAATCGAACTCGCCGCCGCGGATGCGGCTGGCCGCGAACGACAACTGCCGCAGTGGCCGGTTGATCAGCTGGGCAATCAACACCGCGCCTGCTAGCGTGGCCAGCAGCGCGCCCAGCACCCACAGCAGGTCTTGCCGGTTGCGCGCTGCTGGCACCAGCGCGGCGGGCGCCTGCAGCCACCAGGCCTCGCGGTCGACCACGAAGCCGAACCACAGGCCCGGCGCGCCGTTCAGGCTGCTGGCCACCACCAGTTCGGGGCCCAGGCGACGGCGCAGTTCGGTGGCCAGCAGCGACAGCTGGTCGCCTTCGACCGGCACCGTCCACACATCGGTGACGGCGCGGGCCTGCAGCAGCAGGCCTTCGCGCGCGACCAGGGCCTTGAGCAGCGGGCCACGGTTGCCGCGGTCACCGGTGCGCAGGGCCTCGGCACTGAGCCGGACCACGCTGGTGAGGTGCGGCACATGGCGCGGGCCCAGCCACGCTGCGGGGTCGACCATGCGCCAGGTGAATGTCCAGGCCGCCACCGTGGCTGCCAGCAGCAGCAGCAACAGGAAGAACGTGCGCCAGAACAGGCTGAGCGCGACCTTCTGCTGGGTCAATGGATGTCCTGGAAGTCGAGGTTGGCAGCGTACACCGCGCCACGCGGACGGACCATCCGCAATGCGTCAGCTGGCGCCGTCCGGGACGAAGACATAGCCCACGCCCCACACTGTCTGGATGTAGCGGGGCTGCGACGGGTCGGGCTCGACCAGCTTGCGCAGGCGGGACACCTGCACGTCCAGGCTGCGGTCGAAGGGTTCGAAGTCGCGCCCGCGCGCCAGCTGGGCCAGCTTGTCGCGCGACAGCGGCTGGCGCGGGTGGCGCACCAGGGCCTTGAGCATGGAAAACTCGCCAGTCGTCAGCGCGATGGCTTCGCCGTCCTTGGTGAGGCGGCGCAGCGACAGATCGAACTCGAACGGCCCGAAGTTCACCACCTGGGCTTCCTTGCTGGGCGCACCGGGGGCCTCGAGTGCTGGCCGGCGGCGCAGCACGGCATGGATGCGGGCCAGCAGTTCACGCGGGTTGAAGGGCTTGGGCAGGTAGTCGTCGGCGCCCACTTCCAGGCCGACGATGCGGTCGACATCCTCCACCTTGGCGGTGAGCATGATGATCGGTGTGGTGTCGTTGGCCGCGCGCAGACGGCGGCAGATCGACAGGCCGTCTTCTCCGGGCAGCATCAGGTCGAGAATGATCATGTCGATGTTCTCGCGCGTCAGCAGCCGGTTCAGTGCCTTGCCGTCCTCGGCCAGCAGCACATCGAAGCCTTCCTGGGTGAGATAGCGCCGCAGCAGGTCGCGGATGCGGGCGTCGTCATCGACGACGACGATGCGGTCAGGGCGTGAGTTGGCAGGCGCGGTCATGCGGGACTCCCATTTGTAACAACGGCATTGTGCGGGCCGGTTTCGGGTGGGCAGGCCAGGTTCTGACGGCCTGTTACAACTGCGGGCAACTCGACACGATCGGGCGTGAAGTCAACCACAAGCGGCCCTGCTGCGCTGTAGAGGTGGGCGGCCCAAGCCGACTGCACGCCCAGTGTCCTCCCTTCCCTGGCCTGAGAGAACCCCCATGAACTTCCACTTTCCCGCCATCCCACGCGCCCGCCGTGCCCTGTTGCCACTGGCCTGGGCCTTGCTGGCGGGCGGTGCGCAGGCCCAGACCAACCCAGTGACGGTGTGGCAGTCCGCGCCGCAGAACATCGTCAACCTCAGCGCCGAAGCCAGCCGCGAGGTGCCGCAGGATCTGATCGCCATCACGCTGTCTGCCACGCGGGAGGGGGCCGACGCCGCCGTGGTGCAGGGCCAACTGCGCCAGGTGCTCGACGCCGCCCTGGCCGACGCCCGCAAGGCCGCCCGGCCTGGGGCGGTGGAGGTGCGCACCGGTGGCTTCAACCTGTCGCCACGCTATGCCAGCAAGCCGGGGACAGCGCCCACCATCAGCGGCTGGCAAGGCCGGGCCGAGTTGGTGATCGAGGGCAGCGACACGGCGGCCATCAGCCAGTTGGCTGGCCGGTTGACCGCGCTGACTGTCTCGCGGGTGGGCTACGGCCTGTCCCGCGAGGCGCGCGACAAGGTGGAGGCCGACGTGGCGGCGCAGGCCATCGGCCGATTCAAGGACCGTGCCGAAGCCCACGCACGCCAGTTCGGCTTTGCCAGCTACAGCCTGCGCGAGGTGTCGGTTAACGGCGGTGAGTCGGGCGGCCCGGCGCCGGCGCCGATGTACCGCGCCGCTGCGGCGCCGATGGCGGCCATGGCCGATCAGGCCCAGCCTGTGGAGCCGGGCAAGACCACGGTGACGGTCAGCGTGAGCGGCAGCATCCAGCTGTCGCCACGCTGATCATTGCGCCGTCCACCCGCCGTCCACCGCCCAGGCCACGCCGCGCACGTTGTCGGCGGCCGGTGAGCAGAGAAACACTGCCAGGTCGCCCAACTGCTCGGGCGTGGTGAACTGCAGCGAGGGCTGCTTCTCGGCCAGCAGCTGGCGCTTGGCCTCGTCGTTGGTGATGCCCTGGGCAGCCGCCCGCGCGTCCACCTGCTTCTGCACCAGCGGCGTCAGCACCCAGCCCGGGCAGATGGCGTTGTGGGTGATGCCGGTGGTGGCGCATTCCAGCGCCGCGCTCTTGGTGAAGCCCACCAGGCCATGCTTAGCCGCCACGTAGGCCGACTTTTGCGCCGATGCCACCAGGCCGTGGGCCGAGGCCACGTTGATCACCCGGCCCCAGTTGCGCGCGCGCATGCCGGGCAGGGCGTGGCGGGTGGTGTGGAAGGCGCTGCTCAGGTTGATGGCGATGATCGCGTCCCAGCGGTCGGCCGGAAACTCCTCCACATTGGCCACATGCTGGATGCCGGCGTTGTTGACCAGGATGTCGACGGCGCCGAACTCGGCCTCGCAGGCCCGCACCATCGCTTCGATCTCGGCTGGCTTGGACATGTCGGCACCGTGGTACCCGACACGGCCGCCGAGCTTCGCCACGGCGGCCTTGGCGCCGTCCACATCGCCAAAGCCGTTGAGCAGGATGTTCGCCCCCTGCCGCGCCAGTTGCAGGGCGATGCCCAGCCCGATGCCGCTGGTGGAACCGGTGACGAGGGCCGTCTTGCCTGTGAGCATGTGCTTCTCCGAAAACATTCGATGGGTTGTGGGCGGCCCGCGGCAGTTGCCCCGGCCCTAGCTGCGATGATTATGGGCAAGGAGACCCGCACCATGGCTGACACCGCACAACCCCAACCCCGCCTCAAGCATGTGCAATGCCTGGGCAGCCAGGGGCTGCACCGCATGGCCTACTGGGAGTGGGGCGACGCTGCCAATCCGCGCGTGCTGGTCTGCGTGCACGGCCTGTCGCGCCAGGGGCGCGATTTCGACACGCTGGCGGCATCGCTGTGCGCCGACTACCGTGTGGTCTGCCCCGACGTGGTCGGCCGCGGCCAGAGCGACTGGCTGGCCGACCCGATGGGTTACGCCATCCCCGCTTATGTGGCCGACATGGTCACGCTGCTGGCCCGGCTGGACGCGCAGACGGTGCACTGGGTGGGCACGTCGATGGGCGGACTGATCGGCCTGGGCCTGGCGTCGCTGCCCGGCAGCCCGGTGCAGCGCCTGGTGCTCAACGACGTGGGGCCGGTGATCGAATGGTCGTCGCTGCAGCGCATCGGCACCTATCTGGGGCTGCCCGTGCACTGGCCGACCGAAGAAGCCGCGGCTGACGCGCTGTGGGCCATCAGCCAGGGGTTCGGTGCGCACACGCGTGACCAGTGGCTGGCGCTCACCCGCCCGCAGCTCAAGGCCGACGGCGATGGTTTCAAGCCGCACTACGACCCGGCCATTGCCGTGCCCTTCCGCCTGGTCACGCCCGACCTGGCGCAGGCCGGCCAGGCCGCGCTTTGGGCCACCTACGACCGGCTGCGCTGCCCCACGCTGCTGATCCGCGGCGAGCAGTCGGATCTGCTGTCGGCGGCCACCGCCCAGGCCATGACCGAGCGCGGCCCGCGCGCCCGGCTGGCGGTGCTGCCCGGCGTGGGCCATGCGCCCACGCTGGTGCAAGCCGACCAGGTGGCGCTGGTGCAGGGGTTTCTGCGCGAACCATGAAGACTGAGCAGCTGGCGCCTGGCGCGGCCCTGCCGCTGGCGGCGCCGATCGTGGCGCTGGCGGGTGGCAACCTGGCGGGTCCTGTCGAGGCGGAGCACAGCGCGCTGCTGCGCGCCCGCGCCTTTGCCGAGCCGCTGCTGGCCGGCCGTCTGCTCGACACCGGCGAAGACGCGCTGGGCCATGCCGACGGCGTGGCCGGCATCTTGCAGGCCATCGGTGCCGGCCCCGGCATGCGGGCGGCGGCCTACCTGGTCTATGCCGGTGACTTTTTGCAGAAGCCCGAGGAGGTGGTGGCCAAGGCCTTCGGCGACAGCTATGCCGGCCTGGTGGCTCACACCCGCAAGCTGGTGCAGATCCAGCGCGCTGCGCGCGAGGCGCAGGTCGAGGCCGAGCAGCGGGCCGAGCAGACCGAGCGGGTGCGCAAGATGCTGCTCGCCTTCTCACGCGATTTGCGGGTGGTGCTGCTGCGTCTGGCGTCGCGCCTGCAGACCTTGCGCTGGTACGCCGCCACCAGGACGCCATGCCCGCAGCTGTTGGCGCAGGAAAGCCAGCAGGTGTTCGCGCCGCTGGCCAACCGGCTGGGCATCTGGCAGATCAAGTGGGAGATGGAGGACCTGGCCTTCCGCTTCCTGCAGCCGGCCGACTACAAGCGCCTGGCCCAGGCCTTGGCCGAAAAGCGCCTGCAGCGCGAGACCGGCATCGAGGCCGCGCGTGGCCAGCTGCAGGCCGAGTTGGCCGACGCCGGCATCAACGCCCAGGTGCAAGGCCGGCCCAAGCACCTCTTCAGCATTTGGAAGAAGATGCAGGGCAAGAGCCTACCCCTGGACCGGGTGTTCGACCTGCGCGCGCTGCGTGTGATCGTGGCCGACGTGCCGGCCTGCTATGCCGCCCTGTCCCGGGTGCATGAATGCCACCTCCCGGTGCCGGGCGAATACGACGACTACATCGCCCGGGCCAAGGCCAACGGCTACCAGAGCTTGCACACCGTGGTGCTGTTCGACGAGGCCGACGGCGCGGCCGGCGCTGGCCGTCCGGTGGAAGTGCAGATCCGCACAGCGGCCATGCATGAGCATGCCGAGCATGGTGTGGCCGCTCACTGGGCCTACAAGGAGGCCGGCGCCAAGGGCTACGCCGGCGTGCTGGCGGCGGGCGAGTTCGAGGAGCGGGTGGCCGAGGCGCGCAAGGCCGTGCTGCGCCAGTTGCTGGCCTGGGAGCGTGACTTTGCCGGTCAGGGCGGCGAGGCCGCTGCACCGGGCAGCAGTGCCGGCCCGTCGTTCGAGGACCGCATCTACGTCTTCACACCGCAGGCCACCGTCATCGAGCTGGGCGCTGGCGCCACGCCCATCGACTTTGCCTACGTGCTGCACACCGACCTGGGCCACCGCTGCCGTGGCGCCCGGGTCGACGGCGCGATGGTGCCGCTGAACACTGCGCTGGCCAACGGCCAGACGGTCGAGGTGGTGGCGGCCAAGGAGGGCGGCCCGTCGCTGGACTGGCTGAATGCGGAGCTGGGCTACATCCGCAGCCCGCGCAGCAAGGCCAAGGTGCGGGCCTGGTTCAACGCCCAGGCGATGCAGACCACCATCGCCCGCGGGCGCGAGCTGGTGGAAAAGCTGCTGCAGCGTGAGGGCCGCACCGCCATCAAGCTCGACGACCTGGCCGCGCAACTGGGCTTCAAGGGCGCTGATGCCTTGTTCGAGGTGGTCGGCAAGGACGAGTTCTCGCTGCGCAACATCGAGCTGCTGCTGCGCCCGGCCGCGCCTGCGCCGGCTGAAGACGACGGCATCCACCTCAAGCGCACCCGCGCCACCGAGGGCGGCGTGCTGGTGGTGGGTGTGGAGTCGCTGCTCACGCAGTTGGCGCGCTGCTGCCGCCCGGCGCCGCCGGACGCCATCGGTGGCTATGTGACGCGCGGCAAGGGCGTGGCCATCCACCGCAGCGCCTGCCCCAACTTCCGCCACATGGCCGAGCGCACGCCCGAGCGGGTGATCGCCGTGGCCTGGGGCGATGCCGGTGCCAACGCCGCCTACCCGGTGGACGTGGTGGTGGAGGCGGCCGACCGCTCGGGCCTGCTGCGCGACATCAGCGAGGTGTTCGCCAAGGACAAGGTCAACGTCACCGGCGTGCACACCCAGTCGGTCAAGGGCCCGGGCGGCAGCACGGCCTACATGACCTTCACCGTGGAGCTGGCCGACGCCACCCGGCTGGGCGCCGTGCTGCGCGCTGTCGCCCAGGTGCAGGGCATCCGTCACGCCCGCCGGCGATAGCTGGCCCCTTGGCGCATGCTATAGTCCAAGGCTTCGCAGGCGCGTAGCTCAGCTGGTTAGAGCACCACCTTGACATGGTGGGGGTCGTTGGTTCGAGTCCAATCGCGCCTACCAAATTCGGTAGGAACTGAGAGCCCGGTAAGTCATTGATTTACCGGGCTTTTTTACGCCCGAACTGGCTTCAATCCGCCTGCGCTGCTCCTGGCGGCACTCACCCAAAGCAGGTGTGAAAACCGCCCTAGATGCACCTCCATTGGAACAGCAGTGGAACAAGGCGCAAGTGTTTGCCCCCCACCCCCAGGGGTCGTGAAACGCGGCACATCCTGACCCCACCCGCGGGGCACGGCGGTTTCAAGCTTGAAGCGCGACGCCTCGGATGAAATCCGCTGTCAGTGCCG
>JBBAPL010000113.1:0-17387 GCA_040400895.1 Aquabacterium sp. | reverse complement strand
CGGCCCTGCCACCGCTGCCGCCTGGCGGCAAGAACTACATCACCCCGGCCGGCTCCCAGCGCCTGCGCAGCGAGCTGATGGCGCTGATCGACGAGGAGCGGCCGAAGATGGTGGAGACCGTCTCCTGGGCGGCGAAGAACGGCGACCGCAGCGAGAACGGCGACTACCTCTACGGCAAGAAGCGGCTGCGCGAGATCGACCGCCGCATCCGCTTCCTGACGAAGCGGCTGGACATCGCCGAGGTGGCCGACCCCCGCCTGCACCACGGCAACGACCAGATCTTCTTCGGCGCCACCGTCACCTACGCCAACAGCCGTGGCGAGGAGCGCACCATCACCATCAAGGGCATCGACGAGGCCGACAACCTGGCCGGTGAGGTGAGCTGGATCGCGCCCATCGCGCGCGCGCTGCTGAAGGCGCGCGAGGGCGACGAGGTGAGGCTGCAGACGCCCGGTGGCGTGGAGGTGCTGGATGTGATTGCGGTGAACTACCCCGCGCCAGGCGCCTGATCAGGGCTTGATCCGCGCTGCCCGCAGCACCGGCGGGCTGCGCTTGACGGTGCGCAGCACGTCGGCCAGGTGCTGGCGGTCACGCACGGCCAGCAGCAGCGTCAGTTCGGTGGCGTCGTCCTGCTGGTTGTTGTCCATCTCGATGTGGCTGATGTCGGCCTCGGCCGCGCTGATGGCCGCGGCAATCTGCGCCAGCGCGCCCTTGCCGTTGCGCACCAGCAGCCGCACGCTGGTCTCGAAGTGGCGGCTGGGCTGCTCGGCCCATTCCACCGCGATCCAGCGCTCGGGGTCGCGGTCGGCCAGGCGCTTCCCGGTGCTGCAGTCGGCGGTGTGCACCAGCAGGCCTTCGCCGCGGCCCAGGTAGGCGCGGATCTCGTCGCCCGGGATCGGCCGGCAACAGGTGGCAAGCACCACCGACGCCCCCTCGGTGCCGTCGATCACCACGCCTGGCGGTGCGGCGGCGCCGTCGTCCGGGCCATCGACCGTGCTGCCGAAGCGGTTCAGCGTCAGCGTCACCGCATCGGGGCGCGTGCCGCGTTCGGCCATCTGCTGGGCCAGGCGCTTGGCCACGATGGTGGCGATCTTGCGGCCCAGGCCGATGTCGACCAGCAGGTCGGCGCGGCTGCGGTTGCCGCTCCAGCGGATCAGGTGGTGCCACAGGGCCTGGGCCGGGGCGTCGTCCAACTCGGCCGACGGCATCATCAGGCCTTCGGCCCGCAGGGCCTGGGCCAGCAGCTTGCCGCCCAGGTCGCTGGATTCCTCATGCTCCATGGTCTTGAGGAAGTGGCGGATCTTGCTGCGTGCCCGGCCGGTGCGCACGAAGTTCAGCCAGCTCGGGTTGGGCCGCGCGCCCGGCGCGGTGACGATCTCGACCACGTCGCCGCTCTTGAGCTCGGTGCGCAGCGCCACCGGGTCGCCATTGACCTTGGCCGCCACGCAGTGGTCGCCCACGTCGCTGTGGATCGCGTAGGCGAAATCGACCGCCGTGGCACCGCGCGGCAGCGCCAGGATCTTGCTCATCGGCGTGAACACATACACCGCCTCGGGCACCAGATCGATCTTCACGTGTTCCAGGAACTCAGCCGCGTCGCGGGTCTCGTCCTGGATGTCGAGCAGGCTCTTGAGCCACATCGCGCCCAGGCGTTGGGCTTCACCGGTGCCGTTGCTGCTGCCGCCCTTGGCGTCGTGCTTGTAGATCCAGTGCGCGGCAATCCCGGTCTCGGCCACGGCATGCATGGGCTCGGTGCGGATCTGGAACTCCACCGCCGTGCCCAGCGGGCTGACCAGGGTGGTGTGCAGGCTCTGGTAGCCGTTGGCCTTGGGGATGGCGATGTAATCCTTGAAGCGGCCCGGCACCGGCTTGTACAGCTGGTGCAGGGTGCCCAGCGCCAGGTAGCAGTCCATCAGCGCCGGCACCACGATGCGGAAGCCGAAGATGTCGTTGACCTGGGCAAAGCCGGCGTGCTTCTCGCGCATCTTGCGGTAGATGCTGTAGACCGTCTTTTCGCGCCCCGACACCTGCACCTTGATCTTGCTGGCGACAAAGCCTTTCTCCACCTCGGTGCGCACCCGCTCGACGATGTCGCGCCGGTAGCCGCGCGCGCGCTGCACCGCCTTGGCCAATGCGGCATGGCGCCAGGGGTACAGGTGCTCGAAGCTGAGCTCCTGCAGCTCGCGGTAGATCATGTTCAGGCCCAGCCGGTGGGCGATGGGCGCGTAGATGTCCAGCGTCTCCCGGGCGATGCGGCCGCGCTTGTTGGCGGGCATCGCATTCATGGTGCGCATGTTGTGCAGCCGGTCGGCCAGCTTCACCAGGATCACGCGCACGTCGCGGGCCATCGCCAGCAGCATCTTGCGAAAGCTCTCGGCCTGGCCTTCCTCGCGGGTGCTGAACTGCAGCTTGTCGAGCTTGGTCAGTCCGTCGACCAGTTCGGCCGTGGGCGCGCCGAACTTCTCGATCAGCTCGACCTTGGTGATGCCGCAGTCTTCCATCGCGTCGTGCATCAGCGCGGCCATCAGCGCCTGGGCATCGAGCCGCCAGTCGGCCACCAGGCCAGCCACCGCCAGCGGGTGGGTGATGTAGGGCTCGCCACTGGCGCGGAACTGGCCCAGGTGCGCGCCGTCGGCGAACTTGTAGGCCTCGCGGATCAGCTTGACCTCGGCCTTGCTCAGGTAGCCCAGCTTGTCCTGCAGGGCGGCAAAGGTGGCGACGGCGTCCTGGTGGGCAGGCGCAGGTGCCGTGTTGCGGTTCTTGGCCTGCAGCACGGCTGGCAACAGCAATTCAGCGGCGAAGGATCGGATGCCCATGCGCCCGAATTTAGCCTGCTTTGAACAATCGACCCCTCGGCAATGCAAAAGGGCGCCACAGGGCGCCCTTTGGTGCGTGCGTGCGGTCTGCTTACAGCGGCACGCGGCGCAGCATCTCGATGCCGACTTCGCCGGCGGCGATCTCGCGCAGGGCGGTCACGCCGGGCTTGTTCTTGCTCTCGATCTTGGGCGCGTGGCCCTGGCTCAGCATGCGCGCCCGGTAGGTGGCCGCCAGCACCAGCTGGAAGCGGTTCGGGATCTTGGTGAGGCAGTCTTCGACAGTGATGCGGGCCATGGGCTTGCCTTCGGTGGTGTTGCTGGGGTGGTTCAGTTCAGATCAGATCCAGCGCCGCAAACACCTGCGATTTGGTGCGTTGCTGGGCGGCGTAGCGCAAGCGCTGGGAGTGCACGACGGTCTTCAGATCGAACAGCGCCGTCTCGAATAAACCATTGATGATAACAAAATCGAAGTGACAGGCCTGCGCCACCTCCACCCGGGCGTTCTCCATGCGCCTGGCGATCACCTCGGGGCCGTCCTCGCCGCGGCGGGTCAGGCGCTGCTGCAGTTCGGCCCAACTGGGCGGCAGGATGAAGATCAGGATCGCGTTGGCGAAGATCTGCTTGATCTGCAGCGCCCCCTGCCAGTCGATTTCCAGCACCACGTCTTCGCCGCGGGCCAGGCGGTCTTCGATGGCCGGGCGCGAGGTGCCGTACAGGTTGCCGTGCACCTCGGCCCATTCGAAGAAGTCGCCCTGGGCGGCCATCTGACGGAATGTATCGACACCGATGAACCAGTACTCGCGGCCGTGCTGCTCCTGGCCGCGCGGCGCTCGGGTGGTGTGCGACACCGACACCGCCAAGTGCGAATCCAGTTCGAGCAGCGCCTTGACCAGGCTGGACTTGCCGGCGCCGCTGGGCGCCGCCACCACGAAGAGGTTGCCGGGGGTTTCCATCGCGGGATTTTCACCCAGACCGGCGGCGCCCCAGGCGATGCGGTGCAATCAGAATAGGAAGTACTTTTGCGCCATCGGCAGCACGGTGGCCGGCTCGCAGGTCAGCAGCACGCCGTCGGCGCGCACCTGGTAGGTCTGGGCGTCGATCTGCATGGTGGGCAGGTAGGCGTTGTGCACCATGTCGCGCTTGGTGACCGTGCGGTTGCCCTTCACCGCCACCAGCCGCTTGCTCAGCCCGTACGACGCGGCCGTGCCGCTGGCCAGGCTGGCCTGGCTGACGAAGCTGATCGACGTGGAGCCGACGGCCCGACCGTAACTGCCGAACATCGGCCGGTAGTGCACCGGCTGCGGCGTGGGGATGCTGGCGTTGGGGTCGCCCATCGCGGCCGCGGCGATGAAGCCGCCCTTGAGCACCACGCTGGGCTTGACGCCGAAGAAGGCCGGCTTCCACAGCACCAGGTCGGCCCACTTGCCCACCTCGACGCTGCCCACCTCGTGGGCGATGCCGTTGGCCAGCGCCGGGTTGATGGTGTATTTGGCGACGTAGCGCTTGACGCGGAAGTTGTCGTGGCGCTCGCTGTCCCCGGGCAGTGTGCCGCGCTGCTGCTTCATCTTGTGCGCGGTCTGCCAGGTGCGGATGATGACCTCGCCCACCCGGCCCATGGCCTGGCTGTCGCTGCTCATCATGCTGATGGCGCCCAGGTCGTGCAGCACGTCCTCGGCGGCGATGGTCTCGCGGCGGATGCGGCTCTCGGCAAAGGCCAGGTCCTCGGCGATGCTGGCGTCCAGGTGGTGGCACACCATCAGCATGTCCAGATGCTCGTCCACCGTGTTGGCGGTGTAGGGCATGGTGGGGTTGGTGCTGCTGGGCAGGAAGTTGGCCTCGCCCACCACCCGCAGGATGTCGGGCGCATGGCCGCCGCCGGCGCCTTCGGTGTGGAAGGCACACAGCGTGCGGCCCTTGGTGGCACCGATGGTGTCCTCCACAAACCCGCTCTCGTTGAGCGTGTCGCTGTGGATCGAGACCTGGATGTCGTGCGCGTCCGCCACCTGCAGGCACTGGTCGATGGCGCTGGGCGTGGTGCCCCAGTCCTCGTGCAGCTTCAGGCCGATGGCGCCGGCCTCGGCCTGCTGGTGCAGCGCCTCGGGCCGGCTGGCGTTGCCCTTGCCCAGGAAGCCCAGGTTCATCGGGAAGGCCTCGGCCGCCTGCAGCATCAGCCGCATGTGCGCCGGGCCGGGCGTGGACGTGGTGGCCAGCGTGCCGGTGGCCGGGCCGGTGCCGCCGCCCAGCATGGTGGTGACGCCGGAATACAGCGCCTCGTCGATCTGCTGCGGGCAGATGAAGTGGATGTGGCTGTCGATGCCGCCGGCGGTGATGATCATGCCCTCACCCGCCAGGATCTCGGTGCCCGGGCCGATGACGATGTCCACGCCCGGCTGCACGTCGGGGTTGCCAGCCTTGCCGATGGCCGCGATGCGGTGGCGCTTGATGCCGATGTCGGCCTTGACGATGCCCCAGTGGTCGACGATCAGCGCGTTGGTGATGACCAGGTCGGCCGCCTCGTGCGCATGCGGGCCGTTGGGCGCCTGGCTCTGGCCCATGCCGTCGCGGATGGTCTTGCCACCGCCGAACTTCACCTCTTCGCCGTAGCCGCCGGCGCGCAGGGTGAAGTCGTCTTCGACCTGGATCACCAGCGCGGTGTCGGCCAGCCGCAGCCGGTCGCCCACGGTGGGGCCGTACATCTCGGCGTAGGCACGCCTGCCAATCGTGGCCATGCTCACAACCCTCCCTGGACAAGGCCGCGGAAGCCCCAGACTTCGCGGGCGCCGGCGTAGTCCACCAGTTCCACCGTGCGCTGCTGGCCCGGCTCGAAGCGCACCGCGGTGCCGCTGGCGATGTTCAGCCGCATGCCGTGCGCCGCCACGCGGTCGAAGTCGAGCGCCGCATTGGTCTCGGCAAAGTGGTAGTGCGACCCCACCTGGATCGGCCGGTCGCCGGTGTTCTGCACCACCACGGTGTGGGTGCGGCGGCCGGGGTTCAGGGTGTGGTCACCGTCGTCGGTGAGCAGTTCGCCGGGGATCATGTGCGGCACCTCATTGGCGGCGGGCGAGCCACAGGCCCAGCATGGCCACCGCGGCCAGCACCAGGGCGACGTCGCTGGCATGCCAGTGCAACAGGCCCGGCAGGCCGTGGCCACCATGCGCCTGCGCCAGATTGGTGCTCGCCAGCAGCGCAAGGGCGAAGAAATGTTTGTTCATGGTGCGTTTCAGCGGTTACGCAATCGGTTGGTGCACGGTCACCAGCTTGGTGCCGTCAGGGAAGGTGGCTTCGACCTGGATTTCGAACACCATCTCGGCCACGCCGTCCATCACGTCGGCGCGGGTCAGCACCGTCTTGCCGTCGCTCATCAGCGCGGCCACGGTCTTGCCGTCACGGGCGCCTTCCATGATGGCGGCGGTGATCAGCGCCACGGCCTCGGGCACGTTGAGCTTCAGGCCGCGGGCCTTGCGGCGCTCGGCCAGCAGCGCGGCGGTGAAGATCAGCAGCTTGTCTTTTTCACGCGGAGTCAGATCCACAGTCGCTTTGCTCCAAGTCAGCGCGTGCGGCGGCAACAGCCGGCCGAACACGCGGGGTCAGGTCCATGGTGTCGACCTCAGCACATTCGGTGCCATCGTAACCAGTGCGGCGCCTGGCGCCACCCGGGTCGGCGCTGGATGCGTCGGTCTGTCGCGGTCTGTTGCGCCAATGCCGCCCCTGCCCGGGCGCGCAACCAATCTGCACAAAGCGCGCGCCAGGCCGCAGAATCTGCCAGATTCGCACTGTGTGCGGTCGCGCACACGGCGCACCACCCACTTGGAGCCCGCTGCGCCGAGGTCAGGCGCCACGCAACACCATGCAGCGCACCAAAGCACCGACGCCGTCCCGGTTGCCAGTCGCCCGCGCGCCTGACCCCGGCAGCCACAACGGCATCGCCCCGCACCAGCCGGTCGACCCGGTGGTGCCCGGCGATCAGCAGTTCCTGCAGTTGGTGCTGGATGGCCTGCCAGCCCATGTGTGCGTGCTTGACGAATGCGGCGTGGTGCTGGCTGCCAACCGCGCTTGGCATGCCTTTGGCCAGCGCAATGGCATGCCGCCGGGCGGCAGCAGCATCGGCTGCAGTTACCTGCAGGTGTGCGACGCGGCGGCGCGCGCTCCGCATGCGGTCGACCCCCGCGGCATGCCGCCGGCCCAGTTTGCGGCGCAGTTGCGCGCGGTGCTGGCAGGGACGCTGGACAGTTTCCAGGCCGAGTACCCCTGCGATACCGTGGACGGGCCGCAGTGGTTTCTGGCGCGGGTCTCGCACATCGCCGGCAGCCAGCCGCCGCGCACCGTGGTGGCCCACGACAACGTCACGCCGCTCAAGCAGGCGCAGGACACCCTGCGTGACGGCGAAGCCCTGCTGCTCGACATGGCGGCGTCCATCCCGGGGGCGATGTTCCGGCTGGCGCAGTCTGCCGGGCGGCAATGGCGCTTCACCTACTTCAGCCCCGGCATCCTGCCGCTGTTCGGCCTGACGCCGGAGCAGGTCTGTGGCGACATCCGCGCCCTGGGCCGGGTCATCCTGCCCGAAGACCGTCCGCACCATGACGCCACCCTCCGCGCCGCGCTGGCGGCAGGCCGGCCGTTTGAGCAGACCTACCGCATCCGCACCGGTGACGGCCAGGTCAAGTGGGTGCACGCCACCGCCATGCCCCAACCCGACCGGGTCGGCGAGGTGGTGTGGACCGGCCTGCTGACCGACGTGTCGGCGCGCAAGCAACTGGAAGCCGTTGTCCAGGACAGCGAAGAGCGCTACCGCACCCTGTTCGAGACGGTGGCCCAGGGCGTGGTCTACCAGGATGCGGCGGGCCGCATCACCTCGGCCAACCCGGCGGCACAGCGCATCCTCGGACTCACGCTGCAGCAGCTGCAGGGCCGGGAGTCGATCGATCCGCGCTGGCAGGCCGTGCACGAGGACGGCAGTCCCTTCCCCGGCAGCGAGCACCCCGCCATGGTGGCGCTGCGCTCCGGTGAGCCGGTGCACCAGGTGGTGATGGGCGTGCAGGTGCCCGGCCGCGGCTGCACCTGGCTGCTGATCAATGCCACGCCGGTGTGGCACCACGGCGCGGTGCACGAGGTCTACACCAGCTTCGAGGACATCACCCAGCGGGTGCTGCTCAGCCAGGAACTGAAGCTGCAGGCCAGCACCGACGACCTGACCGGCGTGGCCAACCGCCGCAGCCTGATGCAGCGCCTGGCGCTGGAACACGAGCGGGTGCTGCACCAGCCGGGCTACAACTGTGCGGTGCTGGCCATCGACCTCGACCTGTTCAAGCAGGTCAATGACCGCCACGGCCATGCCGCGGGTGACGCCGTGCTGCAGCACGCCGCGGCGCTGATGCGGCGCTTCACCCGCCAGCATGACCTGGTGGCCCGCAGTGGTGGCGAAGAGTTCTGCGTGCTGCTGCCCGAGACCGACGCCGACGAGGCCGCCGCGCTGGCCGAACGGCTGCGCGCGGGCCTGCAGGCGCAGCCCGCGCCCCACCAGAGCCGGTAGCTGCCGGTGACCCTGAGCGCCGGCGTCAGCCTGATCCTGCCGGGCGACGCCACCACCGACGCGGTGCTGGCCCGTGCCGACGCCGCGCTGTACCAGGCCAAGGCGGCTGGCCGCAACCAGGTGTGCGTGGCGCCGCCGCCGGCATGACGGGCTGACGCGGCCCGGGCCCACGCTCGGGCTCGGGCTCGGGCAGACTCGGTGTGTTTCTTGCTGCTGCAGCGCCCGATGTCCAGCCCCCCGGCAACCCCTCCATCCCTGTCCACGCCGCCCCAGCAGGTGGTGACCTTCCGGCGTGACTACAACAGCTGGGTGGCGCGCGAGACGATGGAAGACTACGCGCTGCGCTTCACGCCGCGCACCTTCCGCAAGTGGAGCCCCTGGCGGGTGGCCAACACCGCCTTCGGCGCCGCGTCGTTCCTGATCCTGGAGGCGGTGGGCGCCACGCTGCTGGTGCAGTACGGCTTCGCGAACGCGGCGCTGGCGATCCTGGCCACCGGGCTGATCATCTTCCTGGCCGGCTTGCCCATCAGCATCTACGCCGCCCGCCACGGCGTCGACATGGACCTGCTCACCCGCGGCGCCGGCTTCGGCTACCTGGGCAGCACCATCACCAGCCTGATCTACGCCAGCTTCACCTTCATCTTCTTCGCGCTCGAGGCGGCGGTGATGGCCTATGCGCTGGAGCTGGCCTTCGACATCCCGCCGGCCTGGGGTTATGTGATCTGCTCGCTGGTGGTCATCCCGCTGGTCACCCACGGTGTCACCGTCATCAGCCGGCTGCAGGTGTGGACGCAGCCGCTGTGGCTGGTGATGCTGGTGCTGCCGCTGGCCTGGGTGCTGGTCAAGGGCCCGGCCGAGCTGGCCGGCTTGACGAGCTATGCCGGCACCGACGGCAGCCATGCCGGCTTCAGCCTGATCGGCTTCGGCGCGGCGCTGACGGTGGGCATCGCGCTGATCACGCAGATGGGCGAGCAGGCCGACTACCTGCGCTTCATGCCCGAGAAGCAGCCCGGCCAGGCCGGCCGCTGGTGGCTGGGCACGCTGCTGGGCGGGCCGGGCTGGGTGGTGATGGGCGTGCTCAAGATGCTGGCCGGCGTGATGCTGGCCTACCTGGCGCTGGCCCACATGGTGCCGCCCGAGCGCGCCGTCGACCCCAACCAGATGTACCTGGCGGCTTGGGAATACGTGTTCCCGCACTACGGCTGGGCGGTGGCCGCCACCTGCCTGTTCGTGGTGGTCAGCCAGCTCAAGATCAATGTCACCAATGCCTACGCCGGCAGCCTGGCCTGGAGCAACTTCTTCTCGCGCCTGACCCACAGCCACCCGGGCCGCGTGGTGTGGGTGGTGTTCAACACCCTGATCGCCCTGGTGCTGATGGAGCTGAACGTGTTCCAGGCCTTGGGCCATGTGCTGGGGCTTTACAGCAACATCGCCATCGCCTGGATCATGGCGGTGGTGGCTGATCTGGTGATCAACAAGCCGCTGGGGCTCAGCCCCAAGGGCATCGAGTTCCGTCGCGCGCATCTGTACGACGTCAACCCGGTGGGCGTGGGCGCGATGGGCATTGCCTCGGTGCTCAGCATCGCCGCGCACCTGGGCGCCTTCGGGCCGATGGCCCAGGCCTGGTCGGCCATGATTGCGCTGGTGGTGGCCCTGGTCGCCTCTCCGCTGATCGCCTGGGCCACCGGCGGGCGCTACTACCTGGCCCGGCGCACGGCGGCCGCCCGGCAGGTGGAGGCGGTCGACATCGCCCAGCATGGCAGCTACCTCGGCAGCCACGCGCTGCGCCGCTGCGGCATCTGCGAGCGCGACTACGAGCCCGAGGACATGGCCGCGTGCCCGGCTTACGGTTGTTTGATCTGCAGCCTGTGCTGCACGCTGGACGCCCGCTGCGATGACCTGTGCAAGCCGCAGGCGCGCCTGTCCGAGCAGTGGTTGCGCCTGCTGCAGCGCCTGCTGCCGGCGCGCATGGCGCCGCACCTGCAGGGCGGCCTGTCGGCCTACCTGCTGCTGATGGCCGTGGTGGTGCCCGGCCTGGCGCTGCTGTTTGCGGCGCTGTACCTGCTGGGCCTGCGCTCGCTGGGCAGCCTGGACGCCATCAGCGCCGCAGCCGTGGCGCCGCTGCTGCGCACCGGCTTCGGCCAGGCCTTTGCGGTGCTGCTGCTGATCGCCGGCATGGTGGCCTGGTGGGCGGTGCTGGCCCAGCGCGGCCGCGCGCTGGCGCAGCAGGAGGCCCGCCGCCAGACCCAGGCGCTGCATTCCCAGGCGCTGGCCCTGCAGCAGCAGGCCGCGGCGCTGCGCAACGAGGTCGAATCCCACCAGCGCACCGACCTGCAACTGCAGCAGGCCAAGGCCCAGGCCGATGCCGCCAACCAGGCCAAGAGCCGTTACATCACCGCCATCAGCCATGAGCTGCGCACGCCGCTCAACGGCATCCTGGGCTATGCCCAGCTGCTGGAGGACGATCCCGCCATCCCCGCCCACCGGCGCGGCGCGGTGCAGGTCATCCGCCGCGGTGGCGACCACCTGCTCAGCCTGATCGAAGGCACGCTCGACATCGCCCGCATCGAGAGCGGCCGCCTGGCGCTGGAACTGGGGCCGATGCACTTTGCCGACGCGGTGGACGAACTGGCGCGCCTGTTCGAGCCCCAGGCCGCCGCGCGTGGCCTGCGCTTCGCCCACAGCCGCACCGGCACCCTGCCCGAGCTGGTGCGCGCCGACGAGAAGCGGCTGCGCCAGATCCTGATCAACCTGCTGGGCAATGCGGTCAAGTTCACCCGCAGCGGGCAGGTCAGCTTCCGCGTCGACTACAGCCGCGAGATGGCGCGCTTCGAGGTCGAAGACACCGGCCCCGGCATGTCGGATGCCGAACTGGCCCAGGTGTTCGAGCCCTTCGTGCGCGGCACCGCCGCCGGCGGCAATGCCAGCACCGGCACT
Source organism: Aquabacterium sp. (assembly GCA_040400895.1). Lineage (GTDB taxonomy): Bacteria > Pseudomonadota > Gammaproteobacteria > Burkholderiales > Burkholderiaceae_C > Pseudaquabacterium. Next base: position 6,104 of record JBBAPL010000113.1, on the reverse strand, counting down.
GGCCTGGGTCTGACCATCGCCCGCATGCTGACCGACCTGATGGGTGGCGACCTCACCGTGCGCAGCACGCCGGGGCAGGGCAGCTGCTTCACCGTGCGGCTGTACCTGCCCGAGCTGCAGGCCCGCGCCAGCCAGCGCGAGCGGCCGGCCCTGCTGCGCCACACCGGCTATGCCGGCCCGCGCCTGCGCCTGCTGGTGGTCGACAACGAAGAGGCCGACCGCCGCTTGCTGGCCGACCGGCTGACGCCGCTGGGTTTCACCCTGTTGCAAGCAGACTCCGGCGAGGCCGCGCTGGCGCTGCTGGCCGCCCAGCCGCCCGACGCGCCGGTGCACGCCATCTTCCTGGACCTGGCGATGCCCGGCATCGACGGCTGGACCGCGCTGCGCCGCCTGCGCGACCAGGGGCTCAGCGCCGCGCCCGCGGCCATCGTCTCGGCCAATGCCTTCGACAAGGGCCTGGACAACGACCTGGGCATCACGCCGGCCGACTTCCTGGTCAAGCCGGTGCGCATGGCCGAGCTGCTGGGCTGGCTGCAGCGCCGGCTGGCCCTGCAGTGGGTGGTCGAGCCGGCCACGGCGCCCGTAGCCGCCGACGACCCCGCCGCGCCGGCCCTGGTGCCGCCGCCGGCCGATGCCCTGCGCGCGCTGGACGAACTGGTGCGCCTGGGCTACCTGCGCGGCATCCAGAAGAAGCTGGACGCGCTGGCCGCCGAGCACCCGGCCAGCGCCGCCTACATCGACCGCCTGCGCGGCTTGGCGCGCGGCTTCCAGCTCGACACCCTGGCGCATCTGCTCCAATCCTCTCTCGCCGAGGCCGATACCCCGGCGCCCGCACCGTCGGCGCCACTGTCCCCGCCCGCCCCCCTGCCTGATGCCGCCTGATCTGTCGCCGCCACCCACACCGCTGCTGCCACCGCCTGCCCCGCTGGCCCATGCGGCCGGCGAGGTGGTGCTGATCGTCGACGACCTGCCCGACAACCTGAGCCTGCTGCACGACGCGCTGGACGAGGCCGGCTACACCGTACTGGTGGCCACCGACGGCCCCAGTGCCATCGCCCGCGCCCGCCAGGCGCGCCCGGCCATCGTGCTGCTCGATGCCCTGATGCCCGGCATGGACGGCTTCGAGGTGGCGCGTCGGCTCAAGGCCGAGCCGGGCACCGCGGCCATCCCCATCGTCTTCATGACGGCGCTGACCGAGACCGAGCATGTGGTGGCCGCCTTCAGCGCCGGCGGGGTCGACTACGTCACCAAGCCGATCCAGCCGCGCGAGGTGCTGGCCCGCATCGCCGTGCACACCCAGGCCGCGCGGCTGCAGCGCCAGGCCCGCAATGCGCTGGACGCCTTCGGCCATGCCACGCTGGTGGTGCGCGCCGGCGACGGCCGCCTGCTGTGGCAGACCGCGCTGGCGCGCAGCCTGCTGCGCGACTACTTCGGCAGCGAGGGCAGCGCCGCGCCGGTGCCGCTGATCGACTGGCTGCGCGCCCAGGCCGCCGCCGTGGCCGCCGGCGGGCTGCCGCAGCCGCTGGTCAGTGCGCGCGGTGGCCGCCGGCTCACCCTGGCGCTGCACGCCATGACCGGTGAGCAGGCCGAGCGCAACCTGGGTGACGACGACAGCGACCCCGGCGACGCCGAATGGCTGATCGTCGCCAGCGAGAGTGACGACGCCGCGGTGCTGGAATCACTGATGGCCCAGTTCAGGCTGACGGCGCGCGAGGCCGAGGTGCTGTACTGGGTGGCCAAGGGCAAGACCAACCGCGACGTGGGCGACATCCTGGGCGCCAGCCCGCGCACCGTCACCAAGCACATGGAGCACATCCTGCCCAAGCTGGGCGTGGAAACACGCACCGCCGCGGCGGCGCTGGTGCTGGCCCGGGTGCCGGGCTTCGGGGCGTCGCGGGGCTGAACCGGGCGACGCCCGGGGTGCGTCAGCGCGTGCGGGTCGGGATCTGGTTGAACGGCATGCCGCGGTCGGCCCGCATGTCCGCCGGCAGGCCCAGCACCCGCTCGGCAATGATGTTGCGCAGGATCTCGTCGGTGCCGCCTTCGATGCGGGTGGCCGGTGAGCGCAGCAGCATCGCCTGGAAGCGAGCCGCCGCCGTGGGCTGGGCCGCATCCACCAGCACGCCCGACGGGCCTTGCAGGTCCATCGCAAACGCCGCGATCTCCTGCAGCGTGGTGCCGGCCACCAGCTTGCCGATCGAGTTCTCGGGCCCGGGGATCTGGCCGCGGCTCAACGCCGAGATGCTGCGCCAGGCGGTGTACTTCAGCCCGCTGGTGCGCACGGCCCACTGCGCCAACTGGCTGCGCACCGCGGGGTCGTCCACCGCCAAGCCGTCACCGGTGTCGAACTCGCAGCAGAAGTCCAGCAACTCGGGGAAGCCGGTGGGCATGCCCGCACCGATCGACATGCGCTCGTTCATCAGCGTGGTCAGCGACACCTTCCAGCCCTTGCCCACGTCGCCCAGGCGCTGGTGGTCGGGGATGCGCAGGTCGGTGAAGAACACCTCGTTGAAGCCCGACTGGCCGTTCACCTGCTTGATCGGCCGCACTTCCACGCCCGGGCTCTTCATGTCGAAGAAGAACATCGTCAGGCCGTCGTGCTTGACCACGTTGGGGTCGGTGCGCGTCAGGATCATGCCGAAGTCGCTGTAGTGCGCGCCGCTGGTCCAGATCTTCTGGCCGTTGATGACCCACTCGTCGCCGACCTTCTCGGCCTTGGTGCGCAGGCCGGCGAGGTCGGAGCCGGCCACCGGCTCACTGAACAACTGGCACCACACCTCTTCGCCCGACGCCATCGGGCTCAGGTATCGCTGCTTGTGGCGGTCTTCGGCAAACGCCATCAGGGTCGGCGCGATCATGCCCTGGCCGATCAGGAACATGCCGGCCAGCTTGCCGTAGACGCCTTCCTCCTGCTGCCAGACCACCCGCTCGATCGGGCTGGCGCCGCGGCCGCCGTAGTCCTTCGGCCAGTGCAGGCAGGCCCAGCCGGCGTCGCGCTTCTTCTTCTGCCAGGCCTTGCTCTCGGCGATGGCGTCGCCCGCTGCCAACGGCGATTGGCCGTAGCCGGCGGCGGCCAACTGCGCATGCAGGTGCCTGGGCGCATTGGCGTCGATCCAGGCGCGGGCCTCGGCGCGGAATGCGGCTTCCTGGGGGGTGTCGTCGAAGTTCATGGTGTGTTCCTTGGTCTTTGGGCTGCTTGGCGCGCTGTCAGGCGGCGTGGCGCTTGGCCACCAGGTGGCCGACCAGGCGGTCTTCCCATTCGCTCAGGCTGCCCAGTTGCAGCGCCAGCAGGTTGGCGCGGCGGTAGTGCAGGTGGCAGTCGAAGGCCCAGGTGAAGCCCATGCCGCCGTGCACCTGGATGTTGTTGCGGGCGCAGTGCTGGTAGGCCTGGGTGGCGCTGACCCGCGCGGTGGCCGCGGCCTCGGCCAGCTCGGGCGCGTCGCAGCTCAGCGCCCAGGCGCCGTAGTAGGCGTTGCTGCGTGCCAGCGTGGCTGACACGTACATATCGGCCAGCATGTGCTTGATGGCCTGCAGGCTGCCGATGGGCCGGCCGAAGGCAAAGCGCTCCTGCGCATAGGCGCAAGCGGCTTCCAGCGCCTTGTCGGCACCGCCCACCTGCTCGAAGGCCATCAGCACCGCCGCCCGGTCCAGCGCGGTGGACACCAGCGCCGCGCCGGCGCCGGCGGCGCCCAGCGGCTGGGCCTCGGCGTTGGTGAAGGTGATGTCGGCCTGGCTGCGGGTGGGGTCGATGCCGGGCAGGGCGGTGCGCTGCACGCCGGCCAACTGCAGGTCGACGATGTGCAGCGACAGCGCGTCTCCTGCGCCATCGCGGGTGGCGACGATGGCAATGTCGGCGATGTCGCCGTCGGCCACCGGCCGCTTGCTGCCGTTGAGCCGGCCATGCTGCACGCTGCTGGCGATGCGGCTGGCCTGCACCCGGCCGGGCTGCTCAGCCAGGGCCAGCGTACCGATCACGGCGCCACTGGCCAGGCCGGGCAGCCAGCGCTGCTTCTGGGCATCGGTGCCGGCGCGCAGCAGCAGCTCGGCCGCCAGGCCGATGGACGACGAGAACGGCACCGGCGCCACTGCGCGGCCCAGCTCTTCGGCGATCACGCACAGCTCCAGGTAACCGGCGCCGCTGCCGCCCAGGTCGTCGGGGATGGCTGCGCCCAGAAAGCCCTGCTGGCCCAGGCCTTGCCACAGCGCGGCGTCGTGGCTCTGCGGGCCGTCCAGCACGGCGCGCACGGCCTGGCTGCTGCAGTGGTCGGCCAGGTAACGGCGGGCCTGGTCCTTCAGCTGTTGCTGGTCGGGCGAGAAGTCGAAGTCCATGGGTGTCCTCGGGGATGATGCTGGTGCGGATTCAATGGTCAGTGTGCGTCGCGCCCGCCGTGCGCCTCCGTCGCTCACGAGACATCAGCGCGCGCCCCGCCCGCCCGATGATGCAGCGCAGGCATCGACCGAAGTCATCACCGAATGACAGGCCGGTTTGCCACCGCAGGAGACAGGAGTGCCGATGGACCCGACTGCCCCGCCGCAGATCATCACCACGCTGGAAGCGGGGGTGTTGCTGCTCACCTTGAACCGGCCCGACAAGCTCAACGCCTACACCGCGCAGATGGGCCGCGAAATCACCGCCGCCTTCCAGCGCGCCGATGCGGACGACGCGGTGCGCGTGGTGGTGGTCACCGGCGCCGGCCGCGCCTTCTGCGCCGGCGCCGACATCTCCGACGGCGCCGGCAGCTTCGGCGACACCGACAAGCTGTTCGGCGACGCCGGCAAGGATGCGGCCGCGCCGCGCCAGGGCGGCGGCTTCATCGAGGCCATCTTCAACTGCCGCAAGCCCAGCATCGCCGCCATCAACGGCCCGGCGGTGGGCGTGGGCCTGACGATGACGCTGCCGATGGACATCCGCCTGGGCAGCACCACCTCGCGCTACGGCTGCGTGTTCACCCGGCGCGGCCTGGTGCCCGAGGCCGGCAGCGCCTGGTTCCTGCCGCGCATCGTGGGCCTGCCGCAATCCTTGCGCTGGTGCTACAGCGGCCGGGTGTTCGACGCCGCCGAGGCCGCCCGCGGCGGCCTGATCGAGGAACCGCTGGCGCCCGAGGCCCTGCTGCCCAAGGCCATGGAGATCGCCCGCGAGATCGCCGACCACACCGCGCCGGTGGCCGTGGCCGTCACCCGCCAGATGCTGTGGCGCCTGGCGGCCGAGCCCACACCCTGGGGCGCGTTGGGCGTGGACGCCGCCATCAACGTGCACCTGGGTGCCGGGCCCGACGTGCGCGAGGGCGTGGCCGCCTTCCTGGAAAAGCGAGCGCCGCAGTTCCCCGGCAAGGTGTCGACCGACATGCCGCCGCAAACCCCCTGGTGGACGGCGCTGTGAATGCCGAGCAGCAGGCCCTGCAGGCCGGGCTGGACGCGCTGCTGCCAAGGCTGCAGCCACAGGCGCACCGCTGCAGCGGCCTGCAGCGCCTGTCGGCCGGGGCCACGCTGCAGACCTGGTCGTTCGATGCGGTGGGCGATGCCGACGGATCGTTCAGCCACCCGCTGATCCTGCGCCGCTCGCCGGGCGGCCTGCGCGGCAATGAATCCCTGAGCCTGCCGCTGGAAGCCACCCTGGTGCGCACGCTGGCCGGCAGTGGGGTGCCGGTGGCCGATGTGCTGCACACGCTGCGGCCTGACGATGGCCTGGGTGACGGCTTCATCATGACCCGCATCCCGGGCGAGACCATTGCCCGCAAGATCCTGCGTGATGCTGCCTACGCCACCGCACGCGGCGTGCTGGTGCGCCAGCTGGGCATGGCCGCCGGCGCGCTGCACACCCGGCCGCTGGCCGGCCTGCCCGACCTGCCGGTGCGCAGCACCGCCGCCACCCTGGCCGCGCTGCAGCGCCGCTGCCAGACCCTGCCGCAGCCCGACGCGGTGTTTGAATTTGCGCTGCGCTGGTTGCAGCGCCACCTGCCCGCCGAACCGGCCACGCTGCGCCTGGTGCACGGCGACTTCCGCCTGGGCAACATCATCGTCGGGCCCGAGGGCCTGCGCGCGGTGCTCGACTGGGAGATCGCCCACCTGGGCGACCCGGCCGAAGACCTGGCCTGGTTGTGCCT
>JBBAPL010000112.1:0-17404 GCA_040400895.1 Aquabacterium sp. | reverse complement strand
TGGTCATGGCCAGCGCCCAGCGCCTGGGTGTCACCAAGATCGGCCTCGTGGGCAATGAGCAGTTCCTGCAGTGAGCACGACCATGACGATGAAGCTCCCCGCGCTGGCTGCACTGCTGGCGCTTGCTGTGGCAGCCGGCGGCGCACAGGCGCAGGCCATGCGCCCAGAGGTCGGCAAGCCGCTGCAGGCTGCGTCTGACTTGTTGAAGGCTGGCAAGGGCAAGGAAGCCCTGGCGAAGGTTCGGGAGGCCGAGGCCGTTGGCAGCAAGACCGCGGCCGAAGCGCTGATGGTCGACCGCATGAAGGCCGCCGCAGCGCAGCGCGCGGGCGATGCCGGCACCGCAGCCCAGGCCCTGGAGTCTCTCTACGGCAAGGTGTCAGGCGCCGAGCAGGGCCAGGTGGCCGAGCAACTGGCCAGCACCTATGCCACCGCACGGGACAACGCCAAGGCTGCTCAATGGGTGCAGAAGGCCCAGGCGGCGGGCAACAACAGCGCCACGCTCAAGCAGTTGCAGGCCTACCTGCAAGGCAGCAGCGGTGACTATGCCGCCATCGCCAAGGAAGCGGCTGCCGCTGTGGCTGCGGCCGAGCAGGCTGGCAAGCGTGCGGAAGAAGCCGACCTGCTGCGCCTGGCCGATGCCCAGGCCCGCACCAACAATGCCGCGGGCCAGGCTGCGACGCTGGAAAAGTTGCTGTTCAGCTACCCCAAGAAGGACTACTGGGCGATCTATCTGGGCCGACTGCCACGCAAGGCTGGCTTCTCCAGCCGGATGAACCTGGACCTCATGCGGCTGCGCCTGGCCACCGGGTCGCTGGACAAGACCGAAGACTTCATGGAGATGTCGCAGTTGGCGTTGCAGGCCGGGTATCCCGCAGAAGGCAAGGCCATCGTCGACAAGGGGTTTGCCAGCGGTGCGCTGGGCACGGGTGCCGAGGCCGAGCGCCACAAGCGCCTGCGTGACCTGGCCAACAAGCAGGAAGCCGAAGGCAAGGCGTCGATCGCGCAGCGGGCAGCCGCCGCCACCACTGCCAAGGATGGCAACGATCTGGTGCAGATCGGCTATGCCTACGCCACCATGGGCCAAGCCGACAAAGGCATTGCGCTGATCGAGCAAGGCATCGCCAAGGGCAGCCTGAAGCGGCCGGACGATGCGCAGTTGCGCCTGGGGTTGGCGCTGCTGCAGAGCGGTGCCAAGAACAAGGCCAAGGCCGTGCAGGTGCTGCGCGCGGTGAAGGGCACGGAAGGCACGGCCGACATCGGCCGGCTGTGGGCGCTGCACGCGAACACGCAAGGTTGACGGGCAAGGGCGCTGCGGCGCCCGGGTCACAATCCGGGGGCAGGTTTTCATGCCCCTTTTCATTTGCCTTCGCGCCGAGACGCCGACTGTCGCAACACCATGGCCCTGCCCTACGTCCACACCCTGCCTCACGGCATCCATGTCATCGACACCGGCTTCCACCGCCCGCTGTTCGATGCCGCTTACCTGATCGTCGAGGACGGGCGTGCGGCCTTCGTCGATACCGGCACCAATTTCGCCGTGCCCCGCCTGTTGGCAGCACTGGACGACCTGGGCCTGGCACCGGGGGCGGTGGACTTCGTCATCCCGACCCATGTGCACCTGGACCATGCCGGCGGCGCCGGCCTGCTGATGCAGGCCCTGCCCGCAGCCACGCTGCTGGTGCACCCGCGCGGCGCACGCCACATGGTGGACCCCCAGGCGCTGTACCAGGGCGCACTCGCGGTCTATGGTCAGGCGGCGATGGACCGGGAGTACGGCCAGCTGGTGCCGGTGCCGGCCACGCGGGTGCGCAGTCCGGCGGACGGCGAGACCATTCACCTGGCGGGCCGGCCCTTGCTGTTCATCGACACGCCCGGCCATGCCCGGCACCACCACTGCATCTGGGACGCCCGCAGTGCTGGCTGGTTCACGGGCGACACCTTCGGCCTGAGCTACCGCGAGACCGACAGTGCCGCCGGTGCCTGGGTGCTACCCACGTCCAGCCCGGTGCAGTTTGATCCGGCCGAGTTGCGGCAGTCGATCGCCAGGCTGATGGCGCTGCAGCCACAGCAGATGTACCTCACCCACTTCGGTGCCGTGGGCGACGTGGCGCGACTGGCGCCGCTGTTGCTGGCCCAGGTGGATGCCATGGTGGCACTGGCCGAAGGCTTGCGCAACGCAACTGACCGCCATGCGGCGCTGAAAACAGGCATGCAGGCGCAGGCACTGCAACAGCTGCAGCAGCACGGCGTGGCCGATGCGGATGCGGCACTGGCCAGCCTGGCGCTGGACATCGAACTCAATGCCCAAGGCCTGGGCGTCTGGCTGGACCGCGACGCCCGCTGACCAGGCCCCACCACACTGCACACCACCAAGGACACACCATGCGCTTGCTGCACACCATGTTGCGGGTCGGACACCTGCAACGTTCGATCGACTTCTACACCCAGGTGCTGGGTATGGAACTGCTGCGCACCACGCAGCGGCCCGAGCAGCAGTACGACCTGGCCTTCGTCGGCTATGGCGGCGGCAACCCCGACCAGGCCGAGATCGAGCTGACGTACAACTACGGCACCGACCGCTACGACCTGGGCACGGCCTATGGGCACATCGCCATCGGCGTGCCCGACGTGGCCGCCACCTGCGCCACGCTGCGCGACAAGGCCGCAGCGCTGGGCGGCGCCATCACCCGCGAGCCAGGCCCGGTGAAGGGTGGCACCACGGTGATCGCCTTCATCACCGACCCCGATGGCTACAAGATCGAACTGATCGAGCGGCGCAATCTGTGAGCGCCGGGCCTGTGCCCACCTGAATCAAGCGCGCAGGGCCTGCGCCTGGCGCGCCAGGCGGGTGATGCGGGCCCAATCGCCCGCGGCCACCGCATCGGCCGGCGTGAGCCACGAACCACCACACACCCTGACGTTGGACAGCGCCAGGAACTGCGGCGCCGTCTCCAGGCTGATGCCGCCCGTGGGGCAGAACACCACATCGGGGAACGGGCCACCCAGCGCCTTCAGCATCGGGATGCCGCCGGCCTGCATGGCCGGGAAGAACTTCAGGAACGACAGGCCGTCGGCCTGCGCGGCCATCACCTCGCTGGCCGTGGCCACGCCCGGCAACAGCGGCAGGCCGATGCGGCGGCAGGCCTCACCCACGGCGCTGGTGTAGCCGGGGCTGACGCCGAACCGGCTGCCGGCGTCCAGCGCGGCCTGGGCATCGGCGGCTGACCGGATGGTGCCGGCGCCCACCACCGCCTCGGGCAAGGCCTTGGCGATGGCCTCGATGCACTGCAGGGCCACGGGGGTGCGCATCGTCACTTCCAGCACCTTGACGCCACCGGCCAGCAGGGCTTCGGCCAGGGGCACGGCGTCCTGCACACGCTGCAGCACGATGACGGGAATGACGGGGCCGTGGCTGGCCAGTTGGAGGGTGTCGGTCATGGGCAAGGGTCCTGGATCAGGTGTGTCGAGGGTGGTGCGCGGCCGCCATCACAGCCAGGTGATGGCGCCTTCTTCGGCACTGCGCACCGTGCGGCGCATGCCGCCGAACAGCTCGCGGCCCAGGCCATGGGCGTTGTCGTCGGCCTGGTCGGCGTCCAGCGTGGCCAGCGACCGGGCAGCCCACTCGCTGGGGTCGACCAGGGCCGCCAAGGTGCCGGCATTGGCGTCCAGTCGCACGATGTCGCCGTCGCGCAGCCGGGCCAGCGGGCCACCTGCAAGCGCCTCTGGGCTGGCATGGATGGCCGCCGGCACCTTGCCGGACGCGCCGCTCATGCGCCCGTCGGTCACCAGCGCCACCCGGTGGCCCTTGCCTTGCAGCACCGACAGCGGCGGCGTCAGCTTGTGCAGCTCGGGCATGCCGTTGGCCTGCGGGCCCTGGAAGCGCACCACCACCACCACGTCGCGGTCGAGCTCACCAGCCTGGAAGGCGGCGTGCAGCGCCTCCTGGCTGTGGAACACGCGCGCCGGCGCTTCGACCACATGGCGGTCGTCGGGCACGGCCGAGATCTTGATCACCGCGCGGCCCAGGTTGCCTTGCAGCAGCTTGAGCCCGCCACTGGTTGAAAACGGCGCGGCTGCCGGGCGGACGATGCTGGTGTCGCTACTTTGGGCCGCCACCGGCGCCCAGGTCAGGCCGGCGCCGCCGTCGGCGAGGCGCGGCACGCTGGCGTAGGCCGCCATGCCACCTGGCGCCACGGTGGCCACGTCGCCGTGCAGGCAACCGGCATCCAGCAACTCACGCAGCACCCAGCCCGGCCCGCCAGCGGCCTGGAACTGGTTCACGTCGGCGTCGCCGTTCGGGTACACACGGGCCAGCAGCGGCACCTCGGCCGACAGGTCGGCAAAGTCGGTCCAGTCGATGGTGATGCCGGCCGCGCGCGCCACCGCCACCCAATGGATCAGGTGGTTCGTCGACCCGCCGGTGGCCAGCAGTGCGGCCATGGCGTTGACGATCACCCGCTCATCGACCAACTGGCCGATGGGCGTGTAGCGCGCACGGCGGATGATGCCCAGCAGGGTGCAGACGGCTTCGCGCGTCAGCGCCTCGCGCAGGCCGTCATGCGGGTGCACGAAGGCAGCGCCCGGCACGTGCAGGCCCATGGCCTCCAACAGCATCTGGTTGCTGTTGGCGGTGCCGTAGAAGGTACAGGTGCCAGGGCCGTGGTACGCGGCCTGCTCGGCCTGCAACAGGGCGTCGCGCCCCACCAAGCCCTGGGCGAACTGCTCACGCACCTTGGACTTGTCGCCGTTCGACAGGCCGGTTCCCATCGGCCCGGCGGGCACGAACACGCAAGGCAGGTGGCCGAAGTGCAGTGCACCGATCAACAGCCCGGGCACGATCTTGTCGCACACGCCCAGCAACAGTGCGCCGTCGAACACATCATGCGTGAGTGCCACGGCCGTGGACATGGCGATCGTGTCGCGCGAGAACAGCGACAACTCCATGCCCGGCAGGCCCTGGGTGACGCCGTCGCACATGGCAGGCACTCCGCCGGCCACCTGCACCGTGGCGCCATACCGCCGCGCCTCATCACGCACCAGTGCCGGGTAGATTTCGTAGGGCTGGTGGGCCGACAGCATGTCGTTGTAGGCCGTCACCACCGCCAGGTGCGGGGCGCGCTCGGCCACCACCCGCAGGCGCTGGTCGCCAGGCATGGCGGCAAAGGCGTGGGCGACGTTGGCGCAACCCATGCGCTGCGCGCCGGGCGGACGGTCGGCCAGCTTCTGGACGCGCGCCAGGTACGCCTGGCGCTGCGGCGCGCTGCGCGCACGGATGCGCTCGGTCAAGGCGGCGAAGCGTGGTTTCATGGCGATCGACAGGTAACTGACAGCTTGATTGTGTTGTAACCTGGTTACATCGTCAAGGCTGACTCCAGCGCTCGAGCAACAAGCGGGCCGGCGGTTCTGGCATGCTGGCTGCCATGCAGAACCTGGCCGTGCGCGACACCGCCGCCCTGCTGGCCCAGGTGCGCCAGCAATGGGGCGGCGCATCTGACCTGTGGGTGTTCGGCTATGCGTCGCTGATCTGGCGCCCGGAGTTCGACGCCGCAGAACACCGCCCCGCGTTGGTGCGTGGTTGGCACAGGGCGCTGCAGATGCGCTCACGCGTCAACCGCGGTACACCGGAGCAGCCTGGCCTGGTCTACGCCTTGGTGTCAGGTGGCATGTGCCGCGGCATGGTGTATCGAATCCCGCGCGACAGCGCCCGCAGCGAACTCGACCGACTGTGGCATCGCGAGATGCCCACTGGTGTCTATGACCCGCGCTGGCTGCGCTGCCAGACAGCGGGCGGCGACGTGATGGCCCTGGCCTTCACCCTGAGCCGCCGAAGCCCCAACTACACGGGCCGCATCGACGACCAGGAGATGCTGCGCATCCTGCGCCATGCGCAGGGCCGCTATGGCACCACGCTGGACTACCTGGTGCGCACCGCCGAGGCACTGCGCCACCACCGCATGTGCGACCGCGAGAGCGCACGTCTGCTGGCGCTGGCGCGGCGCGAGGGCCTGGCCTGACCGGCACGCCATCGGCCGGCTTGCAGTGATTGACTTCAGGTGGTCGGCTGCCGAAGGCCCACTGCCCCGGCGCGCACCACAGCCAGGTCATCGAGGGTGTCGACATCGACCAGCACGCCCGGATCGTCCAACTCGATGCCCTGGGACGGATAACGCGCCATCAGCCGACGGGCGCCCTCGTCCCCGGTGAGTTGCACCAATTCAGAGAACAGTTCAGCCCCGAAGCCCACCGGATGGCCACGCCGGCCGCGGTGCTGGGCGTACACCACGGCCTGCTGAGCCAGGCCCTGCGCCACCCGCACCAGGCTGGCCGGTTGCACCAGCGGCATGTCGCCGGGCAGCACCAGCCAGCCTCCGGCGTGGGACCGCGCGGCCACACCGGCCGCAATGGAAAAGCCCATGCCCAGCGGGCCGCTTCCCGGGCTGCCCACCTCGGGCAGCACCACCACGTCTCGCCGCGCCACCCAACGTGTGGCTTCAGCCGCCAGGGGCTGGGTGGTCACCACCACGACCGGCAGCCGGCTCTCGATCGCATGGCCAATGGTCTGCCCCATCACATTGATGCTGCCCAGGCTCTGGACCAGCTTGTGGTTCTGGCCGGCAAACCGGCTGCCGCGCCCGGCGGCCAGCACGACGATGACAGGTTGGGGTTTCATGGTTCTACTCGCTGGGGCCCTTGTGGTCGCTCCCGGACGCCTCTGGGCATGAAGCATGGGGGCCACCTTCAACAACCGACAGTCGGAGGTTTACTTAAGGCCAATCACTTAGGGTGCAACCACCATGCCACCCGCAGCCGGCAGCGGGCCTGGGGCCATCACAGACCACCGGGCAGCCCGCGGCGGCATACTGGCGCCATGGACCACCACATCGCCGATCTGCGCAAGAGCTACGAAAAGGCCGAGCTCGATGAACATGCGGCCGCCGCGACACCCCTGCGGCAGTTCCAGATCTGGTTGCAGCAGGCCATCGACAGCCAGTTGCCCGAACCCAACGCCATGACCCTGGCCACCGTGGGCGCCGACGGCCGGCCGTCGACCCGGGTGGTGCTGATCAAGGGTGTGGACGAGCGCGGCCTGGCCTGGTACACCAACTTCAACAGCCGCAAGGGGCAGGAACTGGCCGCCAACCCAATGGCCGCTTTGCAGTTCCATTGGGTGGAACTGGAACGGGTGGTGCGCATCGAGGGCCGGGTGGAACGGGTCGCCGATGCCGAGGCCGATGCCTACTACGCGTCGCGCCCGCTCGATTCACGCATCGGGGCCTGGGCATCGCCGCAAAGCCAGGTGATCGGTGGCCGCGGCGTGTTGGTGGCACAGGCGGCACGCTATGCGGCGCAGTTCGCCCTGTCGCCGCCCAGGCCGCCCCACTGGGGCGGCTTCCGCCTGGTGCCGGACCGCTGGGAGTTCTGGCAGGGCCGCAAGAGCCGCCTGCATGACCGCTTGCGCTATCGGCTGGACGGCACAACCTGGGTACGTGAACGTCTGGCACCCTGACCGGTCGGCGTCTGGGCCGGGTCAGCTCCGGCGCACCCGTGCGGCGAAGGTCTTGCGAAACTTCTCCACCTTGGGTGCCACCACATAGGCGCAGTAGCCCTGGTCCGGGTGGTTGGCGAAGTAGTGCTGGTGGTAGTCCTCGGCGGGCCAGTAGTTGTCTTCGGCAACCAGTTCCGTGACCAGGCGCCCGGCAACGCGGGCATCAGCTTCAGCCATCACGGCACGCGCCACCTCGGCCTGATCAGGGCGGTGCCAGTAGATGCCAGAGCGGTACTGCGTCCCGACATCATTGCCCTGGCGGTTCAGCGTCGTCGGGTCGTGCACGACGAAAAAGATCTCCAGGATCTCGCGCAGGCTGATCACCGACAGATCGAATCGCACGCGCACCACCTCGTTGTGCCCCGTATCGCCGTCGCACACCTGGGCGTAGCTGGGCCGCTGCACATGGCCGTTGCAGTAGCCCGACTGCACCGACAGCACACCCTGCACCTGCTCGTAGACCGCTTCGGTGCACCAGAAACAGCCGCCGCCCAGGGTGATGGTGTCTTCATTCATGCCCGCGCTCCTTATCAGGAAAACCAGCATTGTGGTCGGAGCATTGACCTGCCGGGCGGGCGGGGTTGTTTCCACGGGCGCATGCAGAATGCTGCGATGCCCGCCCTGCACTGCCAGCCGTGAACGACGTCTTCGCCACGCTCGGCCTGCTGGAATGGAAGCCCTGGGTGGCGGGACTGTTGCTGCCGCCCGTGCCCCTGCTGTGGCTGCTGCTGCTGGCCTGGTGGTGGCAGCGGCGGCGGCCGGCGGTGTCGACGCTGCTGCTGATGGTGTCGGTGATCGCTCTCTGGTTCAGCCAGTGCCATGTCACGGGCGCCCTGCTCGAGCGCCAACTGGCGGCCGATCCGTCGCTGTCGGTCCAGCGCCTGGCAGACCTGCGGCGGAGCATGGCAGACAACAAGACCGCGGTGTTGGTGTTGGGTGGCGGCACCCGCGCGCTGGCGTCCGAGTATGGAGAGTCGCATCTCGAGAACGCAGCGATGGAGCGCTTGCACTACGGTCTGTGGTTGGCCCGCCAGTTGCAAGCCCCGGTGATGTTCACTGGCGGCGCCAGCTGGGCGCAGCCGGGTGTGCCCGGCGAGGCCACCGTGGCAGCACGGATTGCCAGCCGCGACTACGGCCGCAGTCTGCGTTGGGTGGAGAGCGAATCCAGCGACACCCGAGGCAACGCGCGCTTGAGCCTTCCGCTGCTGCAGAAGGACGGCATCACGCAAGTGCTGCTGGTGACCCACGGCTGGCACATGCGGCGGGCCTTGCGCGCGTTCGAGGAAGAAGCCGCCCGCAGCAGCCTGCCAATGCGCATGGTGCCGGCGCCGATGGGCCTGGTGGCCGACTGGAATCTGTCAGCGCTGCAACGCTGGATCCCCAGCAGCGAGGGCCACCAGCGTGTGCGCCAGGCCCTGCGTGAATGGATCGGCCTGGCATCCGGCGCCTGAGCCAAAGGTTGCCGCAGAAACACGAACCCCCTCGCACCTTGCGGCCCGAGGGGGCGGGCGGCCGATGGCCACCATGTGGAGATCCGGAGGTTGCTGTCCGGGGCCCCGTTTCATGCAGAGACTGCACGAAGTGTGTTGCCTTCAGTGAAGGCATCGCAACCTTACTCCCGGCCGCGGCTTCCTGCAAGCGGCAATTGCGGGCGAAGAAAGATCAGCGCGCCATCAACTGATCGAACAGGCCCTGCACCCGCTGGGTGACCTCAGCTGGCATCGTGATCGAGCGGCCCCACTCGCGACTGGTCTCGCCCGGCCACTTGTTGGTCGCGTCCAGGCCCATCTTGCCGCCCAGCCCGCTGACGGGCGACGCAAAGTCCAGGTAGTCGATCGGCGTCTGGCTGACCAGGGTGGTGTCGCGCACCGGGTCCATGCGGGTGGTGATGGCCCAGACCACGTCCTGCCAATTGCGGATGTCGACGTCGTCATCGGTCACGACGATGAACTTGGTGTACATGAATTGCCGCAGGAAGCTCCACAGCCCGAACATCAGCCGCTTGGCGTGGCCGGGGTAAGCCTTCTTGATCGAGATGATCGCCATGCGGTAGCTGCAGCCTTCGGGCGGCAGATAGAAATCGACGATCTCCGGGAATTGCTTCTGCAGGATGGGCACGAACACCTCGTTCAGTGCCACGCCCAGCACCGCCGGCTCATCCGGCGGCTTGCCTGTGTAGGTGGAGTGATACACCGCATCGTGCCTGTGCGTCAGCCGGTCGATGCGGAACACCGGGAACCAGTCCTGCTCGTTGTAGTAGCCGGTGTGGTCGCCGTACGGACCTTCCAGCGCGTGGAGGTAGCCGTTGACTTCTTTCACCGGCACACCATGCGCGCTGTGGCCGCTGTACCCAGGTGCTGCCACCGGGATGTGGCCTTCCAGAACGATCTCGGCGGTGGCCGGCACTTGCAACATGCGGCCGGCCTCACCCACGGCGCAATCGACCAGTTCGGTGGCGCTGCCGCGCAGCAAGCCCGCAAACTGGTACTCGCTCAGGGTGTCGGGCACCGGAGTCACCGCACCCAGGGTGGTCGCAGGGTCGGCACCCAGCGCCACGGCCATGGGGAACGGCTGCCCTGGGTTGGCACGGGCGAAGTCGCGGAAGTCGAGCGCACCGCCGCGGTGGGCCAACCAGCGCATGATGACTTCACGCGGGCCGATCACCTGCTGGCGGTAGATGCCGATGTTCTGTCGCAACCGGGGCCGGGCGATGGCCTGCGGCCCGCGCGTGACCACCAGGCCCCAGGTGATCAAAGGCGCGGCGTCGCCCGGCCAGCAAGTCTGGATCGGCCAGCGGGCCAGGTCGATGTCGTCGCCCCGCAAGTCGACCTCGCGGCACGGGCCGTCGCGGCGGCGCACCGGCTTCATGTCCCACACCGCCTTCATCATCTGCACCAGCCGGCCGGCGTCCTTCAATCCTTGCGGCGGGTCCGGCTCCTTCAGCCGGGCCAGCAAGGTGCCGATGTCACGCAATTCGGTCACGTCCGCAGCGCCCATGCCCAGTGCCACCCGGCGCGGCGTACCAAACAGATTGGCCAGAACGGGTGTGCTGTGACCGGTGGGCTGGCTGAACCACAGCGCTGGCCCGCCTGCACGCAGCACCTGGTCGGCCAGAGCCGTCATTTCCAGTTGGGGGGAGACAGGCGCAGCCACGCGCTTCAGTTCACCCATGCGTTCAAGTTGAGCGGCAAAGTCACGCAGGTCGCGGTATTTCATTACTTTTTTGTATAGAGAACAAATTTGATATGCTTGACTGGTTATTTCAAGCATTCCTAAAATTCAGCAACCTCTGAATTTAAAGGGTTAACCCGTTGGCCTGATGCGCATTGCGCCGGCCATCCGGGAGACACCCGATCTGAAGGCTCGTCCGCACCACGCCGGATGGACGCAGCCAAGCCTTCCATTATCGACCCCGCCCCAGGCGACGCGGCTCCACCGGTCCCTGCGCACAGATGGGTCATCAACTGGGTTTGACATGACAGCGAAAGCAAGTGTTCGCGCCGCCGCCAGCGCCTGCGTCGAGTCGACGCGGGTGTTCCTGCGCGATGTAGGCGCTGGGCTGCTGGAGGTGAGCCATAACTCGCTGGCCTTGCTCGGCTTGGTGGTGGTGGGCGTGGCGCTGTTTGCCGGCGGCCGCGACGAAATCCGCACCGCGGTGGAACGCCACGCGCTCGATTGGCTGCTGGCACGGCAGGAGGCACGCGACCCCCAATCGGCCGACCTGCAACCTGAACCCGAGCCCACAGCCGTGGCCCGCGCCACAGCGGCGGACCCCAGTGCGCTGCCCCGTCAACAGGCCGCGGTGGCCATTTGGCTGTCACGCCGCTACAAAGTGGCGCCCGAACCTGTGAGCCGCCTGGTGCAGGAGGCATGGGCCGTGGGCCACCGCGTCGGGCTGGATCCGACGCTGATCCTGGCGATCATGGCCGTCGAGTCGAGCTTCAACCCGTTTGCGCAGAGCCCGGTCGGCGCCCAGGGCCTGATGCAGGTGATGACCCGGGTGCATGACGACAAGTACGAAGCCTACGGCGGCGTGCGCGCGGCGTTCGACCCGGTGGCCAACCTTCGGGTGGGCGTGCAGGTGCTCAAGGAATGCATTGCCCGGGCCGGCAGCCTGGAAGCCGGGCTGCGCTTCTACGTGGGCGCAGCCATCTCTGGCGAGGATGGTGGCTACGTCGGCAAGGTGCTGGCAGAGCAGTTGCACCTGCGGCAGGTGGCCGATGGACGCAACGTGGCGGTCAACGCCAGCAACAGCCTGGCGGCTCCGAATGCGCCTGGCAAGCCCGACAGCGGCGAGGTCGCTGCACCCGCGGGCGCTGGCCCCAGTGCCGCCGCGCCGGCTGCGCCCGGTGCCCTGCTGGCGCTGAACCGCTGATCCGGCTGCCGCGGATGCCGCCAAGGCGCCGTCCGCTACAATTCAAGGGTTTGCGCAACTGGCGATAGGGGCCCTGACGACAAGTCGGTGTTTCCCGAGGTGGGCCACCACCGTGGAGCGTGAACCGGCCCTGCCAAGGGCGGCCCAGCCGGCCGCCGCCGACTCAGCCGTTCGCCTGGGCAGCCCGGATCCGGGCTTCGCTTGCGCCAGGGGTGGGCGACCACCCACTGACGCCAGCGCTTGCTGCCGGGTCTCAACCCCACAGGACTGCCCCCATGTTTGACCGCACCCAATCCACCATCGCCCATGTCGACCCCGAGCTGTGGGCGACGATGCAACTGGAAGACGCCCGCCAGGAAGCGCACATCGAGCTGATCGCCAGCGAGAACTACGCCTCTCCGGCGGTGATGCAAGCCCAGGGTTCGCAGCTCACCAACAAGTACGCCGAGGGCTACCCCGGCAAGCGCTACTACGGCGGCTGCGAACATGTCGACGTCGTCGAACAACTCGCCATCGACCGCCTGAAGCAGTTATTCAGTGCCGAAAACGCGAACGTGCAGCCCAATTCGGGCTCGCAGGCCAACCAGGCGGTTTTCTTCGGCCTGCTGCAGCCGGGCGACACGATCATGGGCATGAGCCTGGCCGAGGGCGGGCACCTCACCCACGGCATGCCGTTGAACATGTCGGGCAAGTGGTTCAAGGTGGTCAGCTACGGCCTGGACGCCAATGAAGCCATCGACTACGACGCGATGGAGCGCCTGGCCCACGCGCACAAGCCCAAGCTGATCATCGCCGGCGCGTCGGCGTATTCGCTGCGCATCGACTTCGAACGCTTTGCCAAGGTGGCCAAGGCGGTGGGTGCGTATTTCCTGGTCGACATGGCGCACTACGCCGGGCTGATCGCGGCAGGCGTGTATCCGAACCCGGTGCCGTTTGCCGACGTGGTGACCAGCACCACCCACAAGACACTGCGTGGCCCGCGCGGTGGCCTGATCCTGATGAAGGACGCCTTGGCCAAGCAGATCAACAGCGCCATCTTCCCCGGCATCCAGGGCGGCCCGCTGATGCATGTGATCGGCGCCAAGGCCGTGGCGTTCCAGGAGGCGCTGCAACCCGCCTTCAAGACCTATCAGCAGCAGGTGGTCAAGAACGCCGCTGTGATGGCCCAGGCCTTGACCGAGCGCGGTTTGCGCATCGTCAGCGGCCGCACAGAGAGCCATGTGATGCTGGTCGACCTGCGTCCCAAGGGCCTGACCGGCAAGGACGCCGAGGCGGTGCTGGGCAGTGCCCACATCACCTGCAACAAGAACGGCATCCCGAACGATCCTCAGAAGCCGATGGTGACCAGCGGCATCCGCCTGGGCAGCCCGGCGATGACCACCCGTGGCTTCATGGACGACCAGGCGCGGCAGACGGCCCACCTGATCGCCGACGTGTTGGACAACCCACACGACGCCGCCACTATCGCAGCAGTGCGGGCCAAGGTGGCCGTGCTCACGCGCGACTTCCCGGTCTACCGCTGACCGGCCGTCCTGGGCACCTCAGCGCACACAGGCCATGCGGTGCCCCTATTGCAGCCACCAGGAGACGCAGGTCGCCGAGACCCGCGAGTCCGACGAAGGCGACGTGGTGCGCCGCCGCAGGCGCTGCCTGAAGTGCGACAAGCGCTTCACCACCTACGAGCGGGCTGAGATCGCGCTGCCGGCGGTGGTCAAGAAGGACGGTGCACGGGTCGAGTTCGACCCCGCCAAGCTGCGCGGGTCGATGATGCTGGCGCTGCGCAAGCGGCCGGTCAGCATGGAGCAGGTGGATGCAGCCATCGACCGCATCCAGGACAAGCTGATGGCCACAGGAGCCCGTGAACTGCCCAGCGCCCGTCTGGGCGAACTGGTGATGCGCGAGCTCAAGCGCATCGACAAGGTGGCCTATGTGCGTTTTGCCTCGGTCTACCGCAGCTTCGAGGACGTGGACGAGTTCCGCCAGTTGATCCGAGACATCTGACCCCTCGGATCTGGCACTCCCCCCCCATGGTGGGAATGCCGCGCCTCCCCCGATGGAGGCCCCTCTCCGACCCACCCGCCAGGGCGAAGCGCCGGCGCGTGCCAATTTCTACAGTGTGCCCATCGACCCCATCGATCGGAGCACACCATGTCGCCAGGCCATACGCAGACCCATATCCACACCAGCGCCGGGATCGGACGCTGGCGAGGCTTGTCCCTGGTCGAATTGCTGTGCGCACTGGCCATCAGCGCCTTGCTGCTGGGCGGCGCAGTGCCACTGCTCCAGGACTTGCGGCAGGGCCAGCGCCTGCAGGCTGCCGCCGCGCTGCTAGAGACCGACATCCACTTTGCGCGGTCATCGGCCATCAGCACCGGCAGCCAGGTCCGCCTGGTCACGCAGGCGTTGCAATCGGGTGGCAGTTGCTACCTGCTGCACACTGGCGCAGCCGATGCCTGCGAATGCATCGGACAGGGAGAAGCCCGCTGCGACGCGGGCGCTCGGCTGTTGCGCATCGAAGTCTTGCAACCCGCCGGGGGCGTGACGCTGGCAGCCTTGGCACACCCGCTGGTCTTCGACGGCCGAAAGGCCACGGTGACGCCCACCGCCACGCTGCGCCTGGGTTCGCGCGACGGCCGCGCCATCCATCAGGTGGTCAACATCATGGGACGGGTGCGGTCATGCTCGCCGGCTGGCACGGTGGGTGGACTGCGCACCTGCAACTGACCCCTCGATCAAGGGGGGAGGCGACAGACGGAAGTCCACGCCCGATGAGTGGCCATGCGCGCAGACGGCGCACGCGTCACGCTGCTGATAATCCCCGCATGCGCCGACACCTGCCCAAACGAGATCTGCGCGCCGGCTTCACGCTTGTGGAATTGATGATTGCAATTGCCGTGATGGCGCTGCTTGCGGCGCTGGCCTGGCCGGCGCTGCAGGAAGCCGTGCAGCGCAGCCGCCGTGCCGACGGCATGTCCGCGCTGGCCACCATGATGCAGGCGCAGGAGCGTTGGCGCGCCAACAACCCGACCTACCAGGCCACGCTGGCTGACCTGCCGGGCGCGCGATCGGCCATCTCCGCCGATCAACACTACGACCTCACCCTGGTTGACGGCAGTGTCACGGCCACCGGCTATGCGGCCCGCGCCACTGCGCGAAGCGGATCGCCACAGATCTCGGACACCCGCTGCCAGGCCATGCAGGTGACCGTCAACGGCGGCAACATCACCTACTCGTCGCTGGCCAGCGGCGGCGGTGCCAACGCGGCGCCAGACCCATGCTGGGCGCGATGAGCCGACCACAGCGTCGCCGGGCTGACAGCAGGATGGGCTCCGGCGTCACGCTGGTGGAAATGATGGTCACACTGGCCATCGTGGCTGTGCTGATGGCGGTTGCGCTTCCGTCCATGCGCGACTTCGTCGCGCGCAAGCGTCTGGAGGGCATCGCCCAGGAACTGGTGACCGATCTTCGGCTGCTCAAGTCCCACCAGATCCAGAACCGACCCAATCTCGGCACGGCCATCGGTTTCGGCCGCACTGACGCCAAATCTTGCTACATCCTCTTCGTCAAGGGTGACGTCGTCGAGAACTGCAACTGCGCTGCGGCAGACGATGTGGTCTGCGGTGCCGCCGATGCGCTCGGGCGGCGCCCGATGCCGATCCGGCAAGTGAACATTCCGGCAGACTCCGGGATCCGGCTCACCTCGAGCCTCGGCAGGCTGGACATCTTGGGCTTCAACGGCATGCCCCGGAACAACAACACCGTGCGTGTCAGCGTCAGCAGTTCCAGGGTTGGGGAAGTCATCGTCAGCACCAATGCCACCGGCGTGCCGTCGATCTGCTCGATGTCGGGCGTGTTCGGGGCGATCCAGAAATGCCCGCCGCCATGACATCCCGGTCGGCCGCAAGCCCGGTCGGCGCCCGGCGCGCGGCGCACGGGTTGTCGATCGTCGAGTTGATGGTGGGTATCACCATTTCGATGTTCATCCTGGCCGGTGCCACGCTGGTGCTCACCACGCAGTTGGACAGCAACCGGCGGTTGCTGCTCGAGGCGCAGGTGCAGCAAGACCTGCGCACCGCTGCCGACATGATTTCGCGCGATGTGCGCCGTGCCGGCTACTGGGGGCGTGCCTATTGCAATGTCTGGCCCGGGTCTCTGGACCTCGTCAACTGCCCGGCGGCCAACCCGTACAACGCCATCACGCCGAACGATGCCCCCGCACCCGCCGGTACCAGCGAACTTGTCTACGCCAGGTCCACCGACGCCGAGGGCGGTGCCGACTTCAACTTGGATGACGGCGCGCTGGACGCCACGGCGGGACGGCCGCGTGAGCGTGTCGGCTTCAAATGGGACGCCGCCAACGAGACCATTGTCTATCTGGTGGGCAATGGAAACTGGCAAGCGTTGACGGACCCGGCCGTCCTGCGTGTCACCCAGTTCAACATGACCATCAACACCCAGGTGCTCCCGGTGGTGCCCTGCGCGGCGGTGGGCTGCGAGGTGAAAGGGCCGCAGTGCGGCGGCCCGGTGACGGTGCGCTCGCGCGACCTCACCTTCACCATCGTCGCCCGGGCCGTGCATGACGCCGGCGTGCAGCGCAGCCTGCGTGAGAACGTGCGCCTGCGCAACAGTGTGCCGGTGGAGCAATGCCCGTGAGTTGGCCACCGCCCATCCGTCGCTGGTCGCCGGTTCGCGGCATGGCGGCGCTGACGGTGGTGATGGTGCTGTTCTTCGTGATGGCGCTGGTCGCGGCCTACACCAACCGCAATCTGGTGTTTGAACAGCGCATCTCGGCGAACAGCTACCGTGCCACGCGCGCGCTGGAAGCCGCCGACGCCGGTGTGGAATGGACGCTGGCCATGCTCAACGGCGGGCGTGCCACGGCCAACTGCACCCAGCCGGGCGCCGGCGGGCCAGGCGGCCTGACCGACTTCCGCAGCCGCTACCTGGTGCCGTCGCCAGACGAATCCAATGGTGAAGGCGCGTTCGAGCTGGCCTGGGGCCAGGTGGATGCCAACCGTGTCTACCCGGCCTGCATCATCATCAACGGTGCGCCGCGTTGCGTCTGCCCCGCCGTCGGCGAGGCGGTGGCCGACATCAATCCACCGGCCGATGGCATCGGTAGTGCGTTCCGCATCACCTTCCGGCTGTTCCATGGCGGTAACGTGGTGCGCGGTGGTGCGGTGCAGTTCGTGTCGCGCGGCTGCTCCAACCCGGGGGATGGCGGTACGGCCTGCTTTGCGCAGACCGACAACGTGCCCGCCGTGGACGGGACCACAGCGGTGATCGCCACCGCTGGGCTGGTGCGCGCATTGCCAGTGGCGCCCAAAGCAGCACTGACTGCGGGGACAACTGTGACGGCCACTGCAGGAGAACTGCAGGTCTACAACACAGAGGCTTCTGCGGACTTGGCGATTCAGGCGGGGGGCGATGTCAATGCGTCAGCCGCGAGCCGGGTCCATGGACCCGCGGGGGCTGGTGGCCCT
>JBBAPL010000111.1:0-17503 GCA_040400895.1 Aquabacterium sp. | reverse complement strand
TGCGTGCCGATCTTGTTGTGATAGACCACATTGGCCAGCTGCGGCACGCGCGAGGCCAGCGACTTCTTGCGGTCCTGGTCGAAGAAGAACTTGGCGTCGGCCAGGCGCGGGCGCACCACCCGCTCGTTGCCACCCACCACCGCGCTGGCATCGGCGGGGGTGATGTTGCTGACGACCAGGAACTGGTGGGTCAGCTTGCCGGCGGCATTCAACAGCGGAAAGTACTTCTGGTTGGCCTTCATCGTCAGGATCAGGCACTCGGCCGGCACCGCCAGGAACTCGGGCTCGAACTGGCACAGCAGCACGTTGGGCCGCTCGACCAGGGCCGTCACTTCATCGAGCAGCGCGTCGTCGTCAATGGGCGTCAGGCCCGCGCCGGCGCGGGCCGCCACCGCCGCCAGCTGGCGGGCGATCTCGGCACGGCGCTCGGCGAAGCTGGCGATCACCGCGCCCTGGCTGGCCATGGTGGCGGCGTAGCTGTCGGCATCGGCCAGCGGCACCGGGTTGACGGCCGCCTCGAAGCGGTGGCCCTGGGTGTTGCGGCCGGCCTGCAGGCCCAGCGCGGTGACCGGCACCACATCGGCGCCATGCAGCGCCACCAGACCGTGGGCCGGGCGCACGAAGTGCACCGTGGTCCAGCCCGGCTGCAGGTCGGCCGCGGCCGCGCCGGCTTCCAGCTGGTAGGCCATCACCTTGGGGATGGGCAGCTTGGCCAGCGCCTCGGCCAGGGCCTTCTGCAGGCCGTCGGCCAGCGTGGCGCCGGCCACGGTGCTGTCGAGGAACAACGCCTCGGTCTTGCCGTCGGGCGCGCGCTGGAGCGTGGGCACGGCCGACGCATCGGCGCCCAGCGCGGCCAGCTTCTTCAGCAGCGCGGGCGTGGGCTGGCCATCGGCCGACAGGGCCACGGCCACCGGCATCAGCTTGTGCAGCACGCTGCGGTCGGCGGCCTTGGCCGCCACGCCGGTGATGTGCGCCGCCAGGCGCCGGGGCGACGCAAACGGCGTCACCACCGCACCGGCCGGTGCCAGGCCCTGGACCTGCAGCGCGGTGGCCAGGCCGCTGGCGAAGGCCTCGCCCAGCTTCTTCAGCGCCTTGGGCGGCAGCTCTTCGACGAACAGTTCGACCAGCAGGTTCTTCACGTCGCTCATCTCAGGCCGCCTTCTTCTGGGCTTGCAGTTGTGCAGCATGCGCGATCTGCGCCAGCACGTCCTGGCTCCAGGCCTCGGGTGCCATCGGGAAGCCCAGCCTCGCGCGGCTGTCCAGGTAGCTCTGCGCCACCGCGCGCGCCAGGTTGCGGATGCGGCCGATGTAGGCGGCGCGCTCGGTCACGCTGATGGCGCCGCGTGCGTCCAGCAGGTTGAAGCTGTGGCCGCACTTGAGCAATTGCTCGTAAGCCGGCAGCGCCAACTGCTGGTCCATCAGGTGCTTGCTCTGCCGCTCGTGCGCAGCAAACGCCTGCAGCAGGAAGTCGACATCGCTGTGCTCGAAGTTGTAAGTGCTCTGCTCCACCTCGTTCTGGTGGAACACGTCGCCGTAGGTCAATCGGCCCCCTGAGCCGCCGCTACGCGCCGACTCACCCCCCGAGGGGGGCGCGCCGGCTTGGGAACGGCCCGGCGCCAGCGCGCCATCGGTGTAGACCAGGTCGTAGACGTTGTCCACGCCCTGCAAGTACATCGCCAGCCGCTCCAGGCCGTAGGTGATCTCGCCGGTGATCGGCTTGCAGTCGATGCCGCCCACCTGCTGGAAGTAGGTGAACTGCGTCACCTCCATGCCGTTGAGCCAAACCTCCCAGCCCAGGCCCCAGCAGCCCAGCGTGGGGTTCTCCCAGTCGTCCTCGACAAAGCGGATGTCGTTGGCCTTCAGATCGAAGCCCACCGCTTCCAGGCTGCCCAGATAGAGCTCCAGGATGTTGGCCGGCGCGGGCTTGAGCACCACCTGGTATTGGTAATAGTGCTGCAGGCGGTTCGGGTTCTGGCCGTAGCGGCCGTCTTTCGGCCGGCGGCTGGGCTGCACATAGGCGGCCTTCCAGGGCTCCGGGCCCAGGGCGCGCAGAAAGGTGGCGGTGTGGCTGGTGCCGGCGCCCACTTCCATGTCGTAGGGCTGCAGCAGCGCGCAGCCCTGCTGGCCCCAGTAGTCTTGCAGGCGGAGGATCAATTGCTGGAAGGTGAGCATGGGCAGGGCCGGCAGCGCATGGGGCGCGGCGGGCGGCAAATCAGGAACGACTGTCGAGTTTAGCGGCCGGCCCCTGCTGCCACGCGTCTGTGGCTTGCGCCCGCGGGCCAGGCCAGGCCCAGGGCGGCCAGCGCCCACAGCGGCCACAGCCCGGCCGCTGCTGCCCAGCGGGCGAACGGGGTCAGCCCCTCGCGGCCCTGCACCGTGGCAGTGAGCACGCCCACGGTGAATGGCGGCAGCGCGGCCCGCACCACGCCCCGGTGGTCGATCACCGCGGTGGCGCCGGTGTTGGTGGCACGCAGCATCGGCCGCTGCAGTTCCAGGCTGCGCAGGCGCGAGATGTTCAGGTGCTGCGGGATGGCGATGGTGTCGCCGAACCAGCCGATGTTGCTGATGTTGGCGAGCACCGTGGGCGCGGTGGCGTCGTCGACGAAGCGGCGCGCCAGTTCCTCGCCGAACAGGTCTTCGTAGCAGATGTTGGGTGCCACCCGGGCGGACTTCACCGCAAACGACGGCGGGTTGGCCGGCCCGCGGTTGAAGTCGCCCAGCGGGATGTGCATCAATGCGGTGAACCAGCGGAAACCGGTCGGGATGAATTCGCCGAACGGCACCAGATGGGTTTTGTCGTAGCGGTAGCCGGCACCCGGCGTGGCCGTGCCGGCCGACAGGCCGAGCACGGAATTGGTGTAACCCACTTCGAAATTGCCCAGTGGCACACCCACCAGCGCCGCCGGCCCGCCTGGCTGGCTGAAGTGCTGCTGCAGCCCGGCCCAGTAGCCGGGCGCCAACTCAGCGAGTTGGTCGGGCAACAGTGGCACGGCGGTCTCGGGCGTGACCACCAGGTCGGCGCGGGCGGAGGTCAGGGCCTGCGCCACCCAGGCCAGCGTGGCGGGCATGCGCTCGGCGGCGAACTTCTCGTCCTGGGCCACGTTGGTCTGCAACAGCGCCACCTGCAGGCTGGCGCCGGGGCGGGTGAATTCCGGCGGGCCGGCAGCGATGCCCCAGCCCGCCGGAACAGCCAGCACGGCCAACGCCAAGGCGACCCAAAGCGCCGGCCGACCCTGCACGGATGCAGGCGCCCCGCCGTCCATTGCCGCCCGCCCCGCCAACGCCAGCAGCGCCGCTGCCCAGGCCAGCAGCGCGCCAATGCCATACACGCCCAACCAGGGTGCCAGCACGGCCAGCGGCCCGTCCACCTGGGTGTAACCGCTGGCGGCCCAGGGGAAGCCGGTGAAGATGACGCCGCGCGCCAGTTCGGCAGCCAGCCAACCGGCGGCAAAGCGGCTGGCGTCGGCCAGCGGCCGGCCGCTGCGCCGGTGCGCCACCCAGGCCATGGCCGCCCCGAGGTACAGCGACAAGGCGGCCGACAGCAGCGCCACCGCCGCCACCGCCAGCGGTGCTGGCAGCCCGCCGTAGCGGTGCATGCTGATGAACAGCCACCAGGTGGCCGCGCACAGCCAGGCGGCCCCGAAGGCCCAGCCCAGCAGCGCGGCCCGGCGCGCCGTGGCGCCGTGCACGCACCAGGCCAGCAAGGCGATGGCAGCCAGCGGCAGCGGCCAGGCGGCGGTGTGTGCACAGGCCAGCGTCTGCAGGGCGCCTGCAGCGGCCACCGCTGCCAATTCCAACCAGGCCGGCAGCCCGGCCCGGCCCGGCGCGGCGTCGCTGGTGCGGATCAATCCAGCCCTGCGGCAGACGGCGGCTGGCGGCCCACCCGGAACCAGCGCACCGCGCCGCCGCGTGTGATCATCACCTGGAACTGCAGGCCGCCGGCCTCGGTCGACTCACCCCGGCGCGGCACATGGCCCAGCTCATGGGCGATCAAGCCGCCGATGGTGTCGAAGGCGTCCTCGGGCAACTGGGTGCCAAAGATCTGGTTGACCGCGCTGATGTCGGTGTCACCCGCCACCCGGTGGCTGCCGTCGGCCAAGGTGTAGATGCCGTTTTCGGCAGCGGTGGCGTCCTGGTCGAACTCGTCCTCGATCTCGCCGACGATCTCTTCCAGCACGTCTTCGATGGTGATCAGCCCGGCGGTGTTGCCGAATTCATCGATCACCATCGCCAGGTGGTTGCGGTTGGCGCGGAAGTCTCGCAGCAGTTCGTTCAGGCCCTTGCTCTCGGGCACGAACACCGCTGGGCGCAGCAGGGTGCGCAGGCTCAGGTCGGGCGAGCGCTGCAGTTTCAGCAGGTCCTTGGCCATCAGGATGCCGATGACGTTGTCGCGCTGACCTTCATAGGCCGGAAAGCGCGAATGGCCAGTCTCGATCACGGTGGCCAGCAGTTCGTCATAGGGCGCTTCGATGTCGAGCAGGTCCATGCGCGGGGCGGCCACCATCACGTCGCCGGCGCTCATCTCGGCCATGCGCAGCACACCTTCGAGCATGACGCGGCTTTCCGGTGCGATCAGCTCGCGCTGCTCCGCGTCGGCCAGGGTGGCCATCAGTTCGTCGGTGGAATCGGGGCCGGGCGACAGGAATTCGACCAGGCGCTCGAAGAGACCGCGTCTGTCGGGTACCTTGGCGGCCCGGTTGGCCACTGCGCGTTGCAGCGGCCTGCTGGCTGGAGGTTCAGACACGTGGGGTGTCGGAAGTGGCGATGGCCAAGAATAACCCATCAATCCGACAGGACCGGATTGGGCCGGCACCGGCGGCCCAGACGCCGCTTGACACCACCGCAGCCTTGCAACACAGTTCGCCGCCCCCAACTGAAGGGGCTGCGCGGGAGGCCCATCCCGCCACACTCACAGCGTTCCGGAGCTCCCATGTCGCAAGGTCTGATCCCCGCCACCATCCTCACCGGCTTCCTCGGCTCGGGCAAGACCACCCTGCTCAAGCGCGTGCTCACCGAGACCCACGGCCAGAAGATCGCCGTCATCGAGAACGAATTCGGCGAAGAGAACATCGACAGCGAGATCCTGGTCAGCGACACCAACGAGCAGATCATCCAGATGAGCAACGGCTGCGTCTGCTGCACCATCCGAGAAGACCTGCGCACCACGCTGAGCGACCTCGCCGCCCGGCGCCGCAAGGGTGAGCTGAGCTTCGACCGCGTGGTGATCGAGACCACCGGCCTGGCCGACCCCGGCCCGGTGGCGCAGACATTCTTCATGGACGACGAGATCGCCGAGAGCTACCTGCTGGACTCCATCCTGACGCTGGTCGATGCCAAGCATGCCGACGGCCAGCTCGATGCCCGCCAGGAGGCGCGCCGCCAGATCGGCTTCGCCGACCAGATCTTCATCAGCAAGGCCGATCTGGTCGACGCCGCGGCGGTGGAGGCGCTGAAGCACCGCATCAAGCACATGAACCCGCGCGCGCCGCAGCACGCGGTGCACTTCGGCGAGGTGCCGATCGCCAATGTGTTCGACCTGAAGGGCTTCAACCTCAATGCCAAGCTGGAGATCGACCCCGACTTCCTCACCGAGGACAGCCATGGGCACGACCACCACGACCACGGGCACGACCATGGCCATGAGGGCCACGACCATGCCCCGGGCGAGGCCTGCGACCATCCGCACCACCACGCCCATGACGACGACGTGAAGAGCTTCGCCTTCAAGAGCGACCGCGCCTTCCACCCCGCCAAGCTTGAAGACTTCCTCGGCTCCATCGTGCAGGTGTACGGTCCCAAGATGTTGCGCTACAAGGGCGTGCTGAACATGAAGGGCAGCGACCGCAAGGTGGTGTTCCAGGGCGTGCACCAGTTGATGGGCAGCGACCTGGGTCCGAAATGGATGCCCGGTGAGAAAAAGCAGAGCAAGATGGTGTTCATCGGCATCGACTTGCCGCGTGACATCCTGTTGCAAGGGCTCGAAGGCTGCCTTGTCTAAGGGTTTTGGCAGCCTGCGGGCGTGGCTACAATCCGCGCGCCTTGAGCGACGCGGCAGATTCACAGGCCGTGGCGGACAACAGGTACAACGCCACTGCGAGGAGCCCCGAAGTGAGCAAAACCACGGCCAAAGTGCCCGCACCATCCGCCCCTGCAGAAACCGCCAGCGCTGCCGCTGCGCCAGCAGCCGCCTCCAAACCCGCCAAGTCGCCCACCAAAGCAGCAGGCAGTGCCAAGGCGGTTGCCGCCAAGGCCGTGCCAGTCCCTGCGCCGGCACCATCCACCAGCCGGTTCGCCGAGCGTTTTGCACCCCCGAGACCGCCTGCCCGCGGCTACCCTGAACCCATGGATATTGTCAAAACCGCCCACAAGGCGGACCCGAAACTCGTCAATGCCTGGAAGACCAAGGCCGGCAAGGACCTGACCGATGCCGAGTTGCAGGCCATGCCCGAGGACGAGTACATGAACGACAAGCAGCTCGAATTCTTCCGCGTTCGGCTGCAGGCGCTGAAGGACGACTTGCTGAGCAACGCGGGCGAGACCACCGAGCACCTGCGCGAAGACACCTCGATCGTGCCCGACCCTGCCGACCGTGCCACGATCGAGGAAGAGCACGCGCTGGAACTGCGGACACGGGACCGTGAGCGCAAGCTGCTGAAGAAGATCTCGCAGTCCATCGTGCGCATCGACGCGGGTGACTATGGTTTCTGCGACGAGACCGGCGAGCCGATCGGCTTGGGCCGGCTGCTGGCGCGGCCGACCGCCACGTTGTCGCTGGAAGCGCAACAGCGCCGTGAACTCAAGCAGAAGATGTTTGGCGACTGATCCTGCCGCCTGCCTGCCGACCCGCTGACCGACATGGCTGACCCGAAGGACGGCGAGAGCTTCTTCCGCAAGGTGGTGCGGTTCGTGGCCAACCCGGCCACCGATTGGTCGGATGCATCCACGCGCCAGGACGACGGCAACGAGTTGGAGAAATCCGAACTCAAGGCCATGGTCGAGCGCAAGCGGCGCAATGACTTCGTGCGCAAGCGCGAACTCGACACCCTGCGCAAGCTGCGCCGTGAGGGCTTGTCACCCGAGCAACTGGCGGCACTGGGCGGGTCGTCCAAGGTCGACGACTCGGAGGTGCGGCTCACCGAAAGCCCCGGCGCCCGCGCCGATGTGGGCGTGAAGGCCAAGATCGACGAGATCGAGCAGCAGATGGTGGGCGAGCAATTGCCGCGTGAGTCCACCATGCGCCAGCGCCCACCGCCCCGGCGGCAGCCGGCAGCGCCGCAGCATCCGACGGACTTCTACAGCGCGCCAACCGAACCTGTGGACTTCGATGGCAGCCAGCCCATGCCCACCGCGCCACTGCCAGCGGCGGCATCGATGCGCCGACCGCCTCCGTCGGCGCTGGACCATCTGCAACCGCTGCCGACGCTGCCCGACAGCGACTTCCCGCCACCGGCACCCGCCCGCAAGGCCGGCGACGCCCCCACCCGCACCCCGCCCGCGGGGGTGGTCAGCACCTGGGCGCCGACGGGCAAGTCCATCCCCGCCCGGGCTCCCGCGCAGGCCGCCCCGCCGCTGCCCGACCTGTCGATCCAGCCGGTGGGCGGTGCAGGGCTGCCGCGCAGTGACAGCAGCTTCGACCCCAACAGCCGGTTTGCGGTCGAAGTCAACGAGGTGGTGCACGACCCGGAACTGGACGAAGCGGTGATCGCCTTCGCCAATGCGGATTTCAACCAGTGCGAGCAGGCGCTGACCAGTCTGTGCCGGCCCAACGCCGTGCGGGCCGGCCACGCCGAGACCTGGCTGGTGCTGTTCGACCTGTACCGCGCCACCGGCCAGCAGCAGAAGTTCGAAACCCTGTCGCTGGATTTCGCCAACCGCTTCCACCGGTCGTCGCCGCAGTGGTACTCGCTGCCACGTCGGGTGGCCGATGCAGCAGCGGACGAGCGCCCGGACACCCGTGGCATCAAGGGCGACATCGGCTGGGTGAGCCCGGCCCTGCTGGACGTGGACGCGGTGACGCGCCTGCGGTCGAGCACGCTGCAGTTGCCCCTGCCCTGGGTGCTGGACTGGTCGGCCCTGGACACCGTGGAGGCCGAGGCGGCATCGCATCTGAACCTGCTGTTCAGGCAGTGGGCGCCGCAGCCCATCGACATGCGCTGGATCGACGCCGACCGGTTGTTGCAGGCGCTGCAGGAAGCCGCACCAACGGGCGTGCGCGACGCCGACCCGGCGTTCTGGATGGTGCGGCTGGAGGCGCTTCGGCTGTCGAACCGGCCCGACCAGTTCGACGAGACCGCGATCGACTACTGCGTCACCTACGAGGTGTCGCCGCCGTCGTGGGAGCGGGCGCGTTGCCAGGTGCGCGCGGCCAATGGCACCAACTCCACCACCACGCCGACGATGTCCATCGTCAGCGAGGTGCATTCCAGCTTCCTGGAGTCGGGCCTGCTGGACGATGGCCACGCGGGCCAGCAAGTGGCCACGGTGGAACTGTCGGGGCAGTTGGCCGGCGACATCGGCGGCATCCTCCAGCAGCTCGACCGCAAGCTGGGCGTGGCCACGCTGGTGCATGTGTCCTGCGCGCGGCTGATCCGGGTGGACTTCATCGCCGCCGGCGACCTGCTGAACTGGGTGCTGGCCAAGCAGAGCGAGAACCGCGGCATCACCTTCATCGATGCCCACCGCCTGGTGGCGCTGTTCTTCGGCGCCATGGGCATCAACGAGCACGCGCGCGTGCAGGTGCCCAGGGACTGAAGCCCCGGGACTGACCCGCCCGCGGCCCGCTGCCGGCGGCTGCCACCTTCTTGAACGGACATCCCCATGGAACCCTTCCACGGCACCACCATCCTCAGCGTGCGCCGCCAGACCCCGCAGGGCTGGCAGGTCGCGCTGGGCGGCGACGGCCAGGTGACGCTGGGCCACATCATCGTCAAGGCCAGCGCGCGCAAGGTGCGCAAACTGCACCGCGACACGGTGCTGGCCGGCTTCGCCGGGGCCACCGCCGACGCCTTCACCCTGTTCGAACGCTTCGAGGCCAAGCTGGAGAAGCACCAGGGCCACCTGGTGCGGTCGGCCATCGAGCTGACCAAGGACTGGCGCACCGACCGGGTGCTGCGCAGGCTGGAAGCGATGCTGGCCGTGGCCGACCGCGAGGCCAGCCTGATCATCACCGGCAACGGCGACGTCCTGGAGCCCGAACTGGGCATCGTTGCCATCGGCTCGGGTGGCGCCTATGCCCAGGCCGCAGCGCGGGCCCTGCTGCAGCACACCGAATTGCCGGCGGCCGACATCGTCAAGCAGTCACTCGTGATCGCCGGCGACCTGTGCATCTACACCAACCAGAACCACACGATCGAGGTGCTCGAATGACACGTTGCGCATCGAAGCGGCAGGACGAGGGGCTGACATGTCCATGACCCCGCAGGAGATCGTCTCCGAGCTCGACCGCCACATCGTCGGCCAGAACGCCGCCAAGCGCGCCGTGGCCATCGCCCTGCGCAACCGCTGGCGCCGCCAGCAGGTGCCCGAGGCGATGCGCGGCGAGATCACGCCGAAGAACATCCTGATGATCGGGCCCACCGGCGTGGGCAAGACCGAGATCGCCCGCCGCCTGGCCAGGCTGGCCGATGCGCCCTTCATCAAGGTGGAGGCCACCAAGTTCACCGAGGTGGGCTACGTGGGCAAGGACGTGGACACCATCATCCGCGACCTGGTGGACATGGCCGTCAAGCAGGAACGCCAGCAGGCGATGAAGCGCCAGCGTGCCCGCGCCGAAGACGCGGCCGAAGAGCGCATCCTCGACGTGCTGGTGCCGCCGCCCCGGCACGAGGTGGGCTTTGGTGGCGCGCCGGCCGAGAGCAGGGACAACACCGCCCGCCAGGTGATGCGCAAGCGCCTGCGCGAGGGCGCGCTGGACGACAAGGACATCGAGCTGGACCTGGCCGAGCCGCGCGCAGGCATGGACATCGTCACCCCGCCCGGCATGGAAGAGATGGCCGAGCAGTTGAAGGGCCTGTTCTCGCAGATGGGCCCCGGCAAGAAGAAGGCCCGCAAGCTGAAGATTGCCGAGGCGCTGAAGCTGCTGGTCGACGAAGAAGCCGGCAAGCTGGTGAACGACGAGGACATCAAGACCCAGGCGCTGCACAACGCCGAGAACAACGGCATCGTCTTCATCGACGAGATCGACAAGGTGTGCTCGCGCAGCGAGGGCAGCGGCGCCGAGGTGTCGCGCCAGGGCGTACAGCGCGACCTGTTGCCGCTGGTGGAAGGCACCACGGTGAGCACCAAGCACGGCATGGTCAAGACCGACCACATCCTGTTCATCGCCTCGGGCGCCTTCCACCTGGCCAAGCCCAGCGACCTGATCCCTGAACTGCAGGGCCGCTTCCCGATCCGGGTGGAACTGGGGCCGTTGAGCGTGGACGACTTCGAGGCCATCCTCACCAGCACCCAGGCCAGCCTGGTCAAGCAGTACCAGGCGCTGCTGGCCACTGAAGGCGTGGCGCTGGAGATTGCTCCCGACGGCATCCGCCGGCTGGCGCAGATCGCCCACGACGTGAACGAGCGCACCGAGAACATCGGCGCCCGCCGCCTGGCCACGGTGATGGAGCGGCTGCTCGACGAGGTGAGCTTCGACGCGCCCAACCGCGGCGGCCAGACGGTGGCCATCGATGCCGCGCTGGTCGACGCCAGGCTGGGCGAACTGGCCAAGAACGAAGACCTGTCGCGCTACATCCTGTAGCCGCACGGTGAGGCGGCCCGTCAGCCCGCGCGGTGCTTGACGCGCATCAACCGCCGCGCCAGCCCCGGCAGGCTAGGCTGGGGGCCACCATGTTGACCAACCTGTCACAGCGCTTCCGGCGCGGCACGCTGTGGGGCCTGCGCAGCCCCCCGCACGACGCGCGGCACGCCCGCCGCACCGAGCGCCACTGGCGCTGGCCCACGCTGCTGGCACTGGCCGCCACGATTCCGGCCTTTTATGCCGAGTTGCTGGACCAGCCCACGCCGCTGATCGCCAAGCTGGCCTACGGGCTGGCGGCCCTGGTCACCGCGCTGGCGCTGGTGCAGACCGGCCGGCACAGCGGCAGCCTGGCACAGCACCTGCGCGCCAACCCGCTGGACCTGGCGCTGGTGCTGGGCCTGGCGGTGGCGGCCATGCTGGCCGAGAGCAGCCAGTCGCTGTCGTCCCTGCTGTTCCGGCTGGCCGTGGCTGGCCTGACGCTGGTGCGCATGGTCTGGGGCATCCAGCACCTGATCACCCGCGGCGGCATGGCCTACATGCTGCTGCTGGCCACCACCGTGCTGGGGCTGTGCGGCATCGGCTTCTGGTGGCTCGAGCCCAAGGCGCTGTCCCTGGCCGATGGCCTGTGGCTGGCCTTCACCACCGCCGCCACGGTGGGCTATGGCGACATCGTGCCGTCCACGCCGGCGTCGAAGATCTTCTCGGTCTTCGTGGTGATGCTGGGCTACGGCGTGGTGTCGCTGGTCACCGCGGCCATCGCGACCAAGTGGGTGGAAACCGAGGAGCGGGCGATCGAGCACGAGGTGCTGCGCGACATGCACCGCCAGATGGACGCGCTGCGCCAGGAACTCGCCGGTCTGCGGCAGGACCTGGCGGCTGGCCGCACCGCAGTGCCTCCGGCACACGCCGACCGCTGAGCCGGCGCCGGCTCAGCAGCGGCTAGCGGCCGCCGCGCACCATGGCCAGCAGCTTGCCGGTGTCGAGCGTGCGGGCCTGCTCGCGCATGGCGGGCAGGTACTGCGCTTGCAGGCCCTGGGCCTGCTGCAGCGTGCCGGCGTAGGCGTCCTTCAGCATCTGGGCGCTGAGCACACGGCCGCCGGCGTAGTAGCGCTTGGCCACATGGCCCAGCGCGTAGGTGGCCGAAAAGATCATGCCGCTGCTGACTGCCTGCCGGCCCAGGCCGCCCAGCAGGCCGCCGCCCACCTTGCCCAGCAGCCCGCCCAGCAGCTTGCGGCCGGCCTGCTCCAGGTACTGCGAGGTGAGACCCACGCCGACGGTGGCCAGAAAGTCCTTCACATGGCCACTGTCGAGCTGGTAGCCATGGGCTTGGCCGATGTTGTAGACCAGCTTCATCTGCAGCGGGATGATGGCCAGGGTGGACAGGTTCTCGGGCAGCAGCTCCAGCGCGCCATTGAGGATGGCGGCGTTGAGGATGGTCTTGTCGAGCGCGGCGCCGTCGACGGCAGCGGCCGACGCCGGTGCTGGTTCGGTCGCGGGTGCGGCCGCGGCGCTGACCGGGATCGGCGCCTGCGCCAGGGCCTCGGCCTGCTGCGCAAAGTCACTGGCGACCGGTGCGGCCAGGCCCAGGCGCTGGCCCAGGCCGTCGAGGAACGCCCGCTCGGCCGGGCTCTGGGCGCCGTCGGCGTCGCAGATGCACACCGCCATCTCGTAGGCCAGCAGGCGCGCGTCGGCGCTGGCCAGCAGCGGCACGGCGGTGTCCAGACCCACCCGCTTGAGCAGCACGTCCTGGTACAGCGTGGGCAGGTGCACGCCTTCGGCGTTGCCCAGGCCGTCGGCGATGCGCTTGATCTCGTCTCGCTCGCGCGCATGTTTCTGGCCATCGGCAAAGGCGGCCAGCAGGCTGATGGTGAGGATGGCCTGGTGTTCGATGGCGGTCACGGCAGGTCCCGGCGGATGCCAGGCATTGGGGATGGGCGGGTTCGGGTGCCCCGCCGCCTGAAAGTTCCGGCCGTCGGGCCGCCGCAGGCAGGCGGTCAGGCCGCCTCGCGCTCGCGCTGCAGGGCCAGCAGGCCGTCAAAGATCAGCGAGTCGATCAGTTCATGCTCGATCGGCAGCCAGGGCGCCACCTTCCAGCCAGCGCCGCCGGTCATCAGCGTCAGCGGGCTCTGGCCGGTGCGCTGCTGCAGGTGGCGGTGCATGCGCTCCATGGCGCCGGTGATGGCGTAGGTGCCGCCGCTGGTCAGCGCGTCGCTGGTGTTCGTGGGGAAGTCGACCACCTCGCCGGTGGGTACACGCAGGCCGGCGGTGCCGCCCTCCAGCGCGCGCAGCATGATGCCGTGGCCGGGCAGGATCAACCCGCCGAGGAACTTGCCTTCGGTGTCCAGCGCGTCCACGGTCACTGCCGTGCCCACCATCACCACCAGCGCCGGGCGCGCCGCGCCGCGGGACAGCACATGCTGGCGCGCGCCGATCTGGGCCACGAAGCGGTCAGTGCCCAGGCGGCCGGGGTGGTCGTAGCCATTGGTGACGCCGGCCGCACCGGTCGAGCTGACGACCCAGCGCGGCGTCAAGTCCCACAACTCCAGTTGCTCTTCCACCCGCCGGCGCACCGCGTCGCCGGCCACGTTGCAGCCCAGCACCGCAGCGGGCGGCGGCAATTGCTTCCACTCGGTGTCGGCCAGGGCGTCGATGTTCTCCAGGAACACCGCCCCCTGGTCCAGTGCCACGACGCCAGCCGCAGTCGATTCATACAGCGCCCACTTCAGGCGGGTGTTGCCGATGTCGATGGCAAAGAAGCTCATGGCAGGGGTCTCATCGGGTGGCGCCGGGGCGTGCATGCTAGCCGGTGCGGCCCTGCAAATCTGCAGGGCATGCCCTGGCCCCTGGGTGACTGACCCCACGGGCCGGGGCCATAGCATCAGGCCAGCCCGGAGACTCCCTTGCCACAGCCGACCACAACCCGCACCGCTCTCACCCCCGCGCAGGCCGCAGCTCTGGTGCCTGACGGCGCCACCGTGGCCTGTGCCGGCTTCGTCGGCGTGGGCCATGCCGAGGCGGTGAGCCGGGCGGTGGAGGCCCGCTTCCAGGCCAGCGGCCACCCGCGCGACCTGACACTGGTGTACGCCGCCGGCCAGGGCGACCGCGGCACGCGCGGCGTCAACCACTTCGGCCATGCGGGCCTGCTGAAGCGGGTGATCGGCGGGCACTGGATCTCGGCGCCGATGCTGGGCGCGCTGGTGCAGGACAACGCCATCGAGGCCTGGAACCTGCCCCAAGGCGTGATCAGCCACCTTTACCGCGCCATTGCCGGTGGCAAGCCGGGCGTGGTGACACGCATCGGCCTGCACACGTTTGTCGATCCGCGCCAAGACGGCGGTCGGCTGACACCGCGCACCGCGCAATCGGCCATCGAGCCGCGGGTGCAGCGGGTGGACCTGGGTGGTGAGGAACAACTGTTCTACCCCAGCCTGCCGATCGACGTGGCGCTGGTGCGCGCCACCACGGCCGATGCGCTGGGCAACCTGTCCTGCGAGGAAGAACCCTTCCACCACGACCTGCTGGCCATTGCGCAGGCGGCGCACAACTCGGGCGGCATCGTCATCGCGCAGGTCAAGCGCATCGTGCCGGCGGGCACGCTGCTGCCGGCGGCGGTGCGGGTGCCAGGCATCCTGGTCGACCACCTGGTGATCGCCGACGATCCGCAGGACCACCAGATGACCTTCGGCGCCGACTACGACGCCCACTTTGCCGCCGCACCGGCCAGCCGGCCGGTCCTGCCGGCCGGCCAGCGCAGCGCGCGGCTGCCGCTGGACGTGCGCAAGATCATCCAGCGGCGGGCACTGCTCACGCTGCAGGCCGTGCCGCCGCGGCCCGGCGCCGCCCGGCCGGTGGTGAACCTGGGCGTGGGCATGCCTGCGGGCATGGGCGCGGTGGCCGATGAAGAAGGCGTGCGCGGGTTCACGCTGACGGTGGAATCGGGGCCGGTGGGCGGCACGCCGGCCGACGGCCCGGCCTTCGGCGCGGCGCTGTGGCCCGAGGCCGTCACCACCCATGCCGAGATGTTCGACTTCTACGACGGCGGCGGGCTCGACATCAGCTTCCTGGGGCTGGCCGAGTTCACCCCCGAGGGGCATGTCAACGTCAGCCGCTTTGGCAGCAAGGTGTCGGGCGTGGGCGGGTTCATCAACATCACGCAAAGCACGCCGCGGGTGGTGTTCATGGGCGCGCTGGTGGCCGACGGCCTGCAGATCGCCACGGGCGACGGCACGCTGCGCATCCTGCAGGAAGGCCGCGTGCCCAAGCTGGTGCCCACGGTGCAGCACTTGAGCTTCCACGGCCCCTACGTGGCCAGCCTGGGCCGGCAGATCACCTACATCACCGAGCGCGCGGTGTTCGAGTTGCGCGGCGGCCAGCTGACGCTGACCGAGATCGCCCCCGGCCTGGACCTGCAGCGCGACGTGCTGGCGGTGCTGGGGGCGCCGGTGGTGGTGGCCGACGACCTGAAAACGATGGACGCCCGCATCTTCACCGACGCGCCGATGTTTCAGCCGGCCGGCTGAGCGGGCACCATCGCCGGGTGGCTGGCCGGCAAGCGGTCACCCCGGCCGAACAGCTTGTCGCGCAGCGTGCCGGGGCGGTGCACCGTCTTGAAGGCGCCGCGCGATTGCAGCTCGGGCACCACCAGCCGGCCGAAGTCGACGAAGCATTCGGGCGCCACGGTGCGGCTGAGGTTGAAGCCGTCGACGCCGGTCTGCTCGGTCCAGCGGATCAACTCCTCGGCCACCGCGCCGGCAGCACCCACGATCGGCGGCTGGCGGCTGCCCAGCACCATCTGTTCCAGCAACTTGCGCTTGGTCCACTGCGGGCCCTGGCTGCGGGCAATGGCGGCCACGTTGCTGGTGATGGCGTTGCTGGCCGACGCGTCCACCGGTTCGTCCAGGTCGAAGCGGGCCAGGTCCACGCCCAGTGACGCGGCGGCATGCACCAGCGCGGCCTCGCTGCTGACGTATTGCTTGTAGTCGTCGAACAGGTCACGCGCCTCGGCATCGGTGGCGCCGGTCACCACCGTGGCGCCCAGGAAGAACTTGATGTCGTCCGCGCGCCGGCCCGCCGCCACCGCCAGCGCCCGGATGTCGTCGACGATGGCCTTCACGCCGGCCACGCTCTGGCCGTTCAGGAACACGCATTCGGCGTGCTGGGCCGCAAAGCGCCGCCCGCGCGGCGATGAGCCGGCCTGGTACAGCACCGGCGTGCGCTGCGGCGACGGCGCGCACAGGTGCATGGCGTCCACCGTGTACTGCTTGCCGTGGTGGTGCACATGCCGCACCTTGGCCGGGTCGGCATACACGCTGGCCGCCTTGTCGGCGCGCACCGCGTCGTCGGCCCAGCTGTGCTGCCACAGCTGGTAGACCAGCTGCATGTACTCGTCGGCCAGGTCGTAGCGGTCGTCGTGCGCCATCTGCTGGCTCAGGCCGTTGGCGCGGGCGGCGCTGTCGAGGTAGCCGGTGACGATGTTCCAGCCCACCCGGCCGCCGGTCAGGTGGTCCAGCGTCGACATGCGGCGGGCAAACAGGTACGGCGCCTCGTAGACCAGGTTGGCTGTGACGCCGAAGCCCAGGTGCTGGGTGGCCGCGGCCATCGCCGGGATCAGCAGCATCGGGTCGTTCACCGGCACCTGCACGCCGCCACGCAGCGCCGCGTCAGCGTTGCCGCCGTAGACGTCGTACACGCCCACCACGTCGGCCAGGAAGATGCCGTCGAACAGCGCCGCCTCCAGCGTGCGGGCCATCTCGGTCCAGTAGGCCAGCGTGTTGTAGCGGGTGGACTGGTCGCGCGGGTGCGTCCACAGGCCTTGCTGGATGTGGCCGACACAGTGCATGTCAAAGGCGTTGAGCAGGATCTCGCGGGGCATGGGCAGGTGGACTGGGGCTGGTGACAGCGCAGTATCGACCCGATGCCCGCCACCCCGCCGCCGCAGGTTGGCACTGCGCTTGCATACAAGCAACGTGAACATGACTGGCATGCACCAACAACCGACACCCACCGCAGCCGGCACCCGCCCCCTGCACCAGGAAGCCACCGATGGCACCCCGACAGGGCGCTGAGCCGCGCAGCCGGGCCCGCGGCACTGCGCTGGCCGACGGTGGGCCGCCGGGTGATGTCAGCCGCCCCGGCGTGATTGCCGACCGCATCGTCGACGCCATCCTGGCCGGGCGGCTGGCACCGGGCCAGCGCCTGGGCGAACAGGCGCTGGCCGACCTGTTCGGCTGCAGCCGCACCCTGGTGCGCGAGGCGATGGCGCGGCTGTCGGCGCGTGGCATGGTCGAGGTGAATGCCCGCCGCGGCTGGTTCGTGGTGCAGCCCAGCCTGGACGAGGCGCGTGAGGCCTTCGGCGCCCGCCTGGCGCTGGAGACCGGCCTGCTGCACGGGCTGGCGGGGCCGCTGCCCAAGCCGGCCATCCGCCAGCTGAAAGACCATGTGGCACGCGAGCAGGCCGCCATCCGCGCAGCCGACGCCGGCGAGCGCAGCTGGCTGCTGGGCGACTTCCATGTCTGCCTGGCCGAATGTGCCGGCAACCACCTGCTGGCCGACATCCTGAAGGACCTGACCGCCCGCACCACGCTGATCGCCACGCTTTACCAGAGCACGCACGCAGCCAGCGAAAGCTGCGCCGAGCACGCGCTGATCGTGGCCGCACTGGAGGCCGGCGACCAGCCGCGCGCCATCGCCCTGCTGCGCAGCCACATCGGCAGCGTGGCCCGGCACCTGGGTCAGGACGCCACCGCCGACGACCCGCTGGCGCCG
>JBBAPL010000110.1:0-17517 GCA_040400895.1 Aquabacterium sp. | reverse complement strand
CGGTCGGCGGTGGCGGCGCAGCTGCCGTTCTGGGCGCGCAGCCAGGGCAGGGCAGCGCCGGTGGTGGCGGGTTTGCTGGTGTTGCAGGACTGGTCGGTGCCGGTGCTGCCCAGGTTGATCGCCAGGTCCAGG
Organism: Aquabacterium sp.; assembly: GCA_040400895.1. Taxonomy (GTDB): domain Bacteria; phylum Pseudomonadota; class Gammaproteobacteria; order Burkholderiales; family Burkholderiaceae_C; genus Pseudaquabacterium. The sequence goes on along the minus strand of JBBAPL010000110.1, from coordinate 17,385 downwards.
CTGAGGCTGCTGCCTGCGGGGCTGGGCGGGGCCAGGGTGAGGGTGCCGCTGCCGTTGACGATGGCCACCGCGCCGGCGCTGCTGGTGGCGGCACTGCTGGTGCCTGTGGGCCCGCGCGGGTTGCTCAGCGCGATGCTGCTGCCGGCCAGCGCGGTGCAGTTGTCGGCACCGTTGAGCTGCCAGGCGCTGCCGCCCCAGTGTTCGGCCACCACCGGCACCTGCAGGGCTGCGCTGGCCTGGCCGAAGGCGTTGCTCAGGCGCAGGCGGCCGCTGCGCAGCGGCAGGGTGGGCTCGGTGTAGCCCTGGGAGCTGATGAGCGCGGTGCCGCTGGCGCCGTTGGTGGCGCGCAGCACCAGGCTTTGCGGGGCGGTGGTCTTGCTGGTGAAGCTGTAGCTGGGCGTGCCGCTGGCCACGCCGGCGCTGAAGGCGCTGGCCGCGATGGTGGCGCCCGTCAGGCTGCCCAGGCCCAGGCCGTTGGCGTCGGCCAGGGTGACGGCCTGGGCGAAGCTGGGGGTGGTGGTGGCCGTGCCGTTGAAGTTGGTGGTGGTGTTGCCCGCCGCATTGCGCGCGGTCACGGTGGTGGTGATCGGCTGCCCGGCGTAGCTGAAGGTGCCGCAGGCGTTGCTGGCGGCCACGGTGAAGCGGTGCGGGATGAAGTCACCCACCGACCCGTTGCTGGCGCTGGTGGCCACATACCAGCACCGCTTCACCGTGCCCCCCAGCGGGTCGCCGAAGTTGGCATTGGTGCAGGCCACGGTGCCGGTCTGGCCTGCCTTGGCGGCAAAGCCGCCGTTCTCACCGTAGTAGACGGTGGCGGTGGTGCCGCCGGGCACCACGCAGCTGGCGTTCTCGTTGGCGCACTGCACGGCACCGCTGGCCGGGCTGGCGCCGAAGGCACGCAGCGTGCTGCCCAGGTAGCCGGCGGTGCTGGTGCTGCGGGCCACCAGGTCGCCGCGGCCCACCTCGGTCCAGGCCAGGTTGCTGGCCGTGGCGCTGCCGCCGCTGAAGGCGCCCAGACTGCCGCTGAAGCTGCCCTTGGCGGCACCGCTGCCGCTGGGCTGCATGCGCACCCACGACAGCGTCACGCCCTCAGGGCTGGTCTCGCGGCCGTAGTTGGGGGTGGTGGCGCCCGCGCTGTTGACGGCGCTGACGGTGGCGGCAAAGCTGCTGCCGGCCTTGATCGGCCCGCTGGTGATGCCGCTGAACGTCAGGCCGCCGGGCGCAGCGATGAAGTTGTCGCTGCCGGTCATCACCAGCCCCGCATCGCCGGTGCCGGCGCTGCCGCTGTAGTTGGCCGACAGCAGCATGTTGCCGACGTCGGCGTACTGCACCGTGGTGCTGGCCACGCCGCTGGCATTGAAGGCCAGGCTCACGGCGCGCCCGCCGGCGTCGCAGGCCGCCGCGGCGCTGGCGCTGGCGTTCAGCGCGGTGCTGCCCACGCGCACCGGCAGGGTGCCGGTGGTCGGGTTGGTGTAGCTGCAGCTGAAGGTGACGTTCCTGCTGACGCTGGCGAATGCGGGCACGCACACCGTGGCGCTGTCGCTCTGCCGCACCGCGCTGACGGTGACCGTCTGCGCCGTCTCGCTGACATGGTTGAGCACGTTGAACACGAGGCCGGCATTGGCTGCGGTGAAGGTGCAGGCCGGGCTGCCGAAGTTGCAGCTGGCCGCGCTGCTGGCGCTGGGCGTGCTGCTGGCCACGCCCAGCACGGTGGGTGTGGTGGTGGTGGACTGCAGGCTGACGGTGGTGGTGCTGCTGCCAGAGGGGATGGTGAATGCTGCAGTGGCCGGCCAGGTGACGCTGCCGCCAGTGGCCTGCAGGGTGCCGCTGACGCCGCTGGTGTAGGCCGTGCTACACGCCGCGTCGGCGCAGGCCTTGACCGTCACGGTGGACGGCGTGCAGGTCAGCCCGGTGCCGCTGGCGTGCTGGATGTCGAAGCGCTGCGGTGCGCTGGCGACTGCGCAGCTGCTAGTCTCGACATACAGCGCGGCCACCTGGCTGGCGTTGACCTCGCCGTTGTAGACCCGCACTTGGTCGATGGCGCCCTTCATGCGGTAGCCGGTGCTGGCGCCCCAGCCGCCGATGCGCAACAGCGTGCTGACGACCGCATTGGTGTTGTTGGGTGTCGTCAGGCGCTGGGTGAGTGTCTGCAGCACCCCGTTGATGTAGATCCTGTTGCCAGTGACGCTGCCGTTGGTGAACACCGCCACCACATGGCGCCAGCCGTTGGCCAGGCCGGTGCTGCTGATGCCGTAGAGGTCGCCGCTGGCGGTGTTGAAGCCGAAGTGACCGCCGCTGAAGATCAGGTCATGCGACCCCCAGCCGATCGGCATGACCGAGTCGGTGCCGTCCCAGTTCACCCAGAAGGCCACGGTCGTCTTGGCGCCGGCGGTGGTGGACACCGGAATCCCGTTGGTGATGAATCCGCCGCCGCCGCCCACCGGGCCGGGCAGCGTTGCATAGCCGCAGGTGCCCACGCTGCCGCTGCGCGCCGGGTTGGCGGTGGCCGGCGTCGGCACCGGCGACCCTCTTGCCTGGCCGTTGTACGGCCCGCCCGTGTAGCCGGCGGTGTCCTTCATCTCGTTGAGCGTGCCGTTGTAGCTGCTCTCGTTGAAGTCGTACCGCGCGATCAGCGTGGCCGGCAGGCTGCAGGCCGGCGGCAGCGCGTAGGTGCTGTTGTTGGCCACGCAGCTGGTGCTGCAGCTGCCCACCGTGCCGCAGCACACCGACCCGGCGCGCGACGTCAAGCCCAGCGTGATCGACCGGCTGTTGTTGCCCACCCGCAAGCAGGCCTCGGCCACCGCATTCTGGTCCAGCGTGATCGATCCGTTGTTGGTGGTGATGTCGCCTCGAACCGTCGCGGCAAAGCCCAGGCTGACATTGCGATTGCCGTTGTTGGTGACGGTGATGGCGCCGGCCACCGTGGCCTCCTGGCCGATGGTCACATCTTCGGTCGCCGTGACGCTGCCCGCCACCTGGCTGCGAAAGGATGTGCTGACCGTGCGGCCTGCGACGACGCTGCCGCTGGCCACGGCCTCGTTGCCCAGCGTCACGGCATCGGTGTTGGATGTGATGGTTCCCGTCACCGATGTGCGGTAACCCAGCGCGACCGGCCCTGCCGTGGCGCGCAGGGTGCCACCGAAGCTGGCCTGGCCATCGGGATCCTGCACCGAGGTGGCCGTCACGTTGGCATTGATGACGGCCATGTAGCCCGGCGTCAGCTGGCCCTGCACCACCAGCGACAGGTCGGCCGCGCTGCCGCCCTGGTTGATCTTGGCGCCGTTGAGGTTCAGGGCCTGGGTGACGGTCACCGTGGCCGGCTTGGTGCCGCTGATGGTGACGGTGTCGGCACTGGCCAGGTTGAGGCTGCTGCAGGTGTAGCTGCCGTTGCTGCCGCTGCAGCCCGGCGGCATGGCCGACGGGAAGTCATAGCTGGCAGCGTGGGCGGGTGCGGCCACGGCCATCAGCAGGCCCGACAGCCAGCCGGTGACGAGAGTGCGGAACACGCGCATGGTGTGGATGTTGCGCCGGCCCCCGCCTGGCCCAGACGTGAAAAAGCGGCGCTGCGCGCCGCTTTTTCATGTGGGCAGCCCGCAGGCTGCCGGCATCAGACTCCGTTGCCGGCCGAGATGCCGGTCAAGGTGCCGGTGTCGCTGCCGTCGGTCTGGGTGATGGTGCAGGTGGCTTCCACGCCGTTGCTGCCGGCGCTGCCGGTGCCCAGGGCGCCGGCGGCCACGGTGTAGCCGTCGGGCAGGCCGCCTTGCATGATGGTGCCCAGGTCGCTGCAGTTGTCCACCTTCACGCACTTGAGTGCGGCCGGGGCATGCAGGGCCACGGCACAGCCGCTGTAGTTGATGGTCATGGCGCTGGCGGCGGCACCCACCACGCCCTTGAGGGCGGCCGACTTGGCGTCGCTGCTCATGTCGATGAACTTGGGCAACGCCGTGGCGGCCAGGATGCCGAGGATGACGATGACGACGATCAGCTCGATCATCGTGAAACCTTGTTTGCGGATCTTCATGTGGACACTCCAGAGTTGGGTCAGTGGGGATGGGGTCAGGACTCTCCCGCAGCCACTGGGCATCGGGTTCCCTGTCTTATCGGGCAGCGGCCGTCATTTCTTGAGCGTGACGCGACCCAAATCCCACAGCGGGAGAAAGACGCCCAAGGCCAGCACCAGCACCAGCACGCCCAGGAACACGATCAGGATCGGCTCGATCTGCTGCGACAGCGTCTTCAGCTCGTACTGCACGTCGTTGTTGTAGAGCTCGGCAATCTCGTCCATCAGCTCGTCGATGGCGCCGGTCTCCTCGCCCACGGCGATCATCTGCAGCACCACCGGGGTGAACACGCCGCTGGCGATGGCCGCCCGCAGGATGGTGTCGCCGCGCTCCACGGCGTCGCGCATGCCGTCGATCTTTCGGCTGATCCAGGCGTTGTCCACCGTCTGCGACACCACGCTCAGCGCTTGCTCGATGGGCACGCCGCTCTTGATCGCCAGCGAGAAGCTGCGCGCAAACCGCGCCAGCGTGGCTTTCTGCACGATCCGCCCGGCCAGTGGCAGCCGCAGCACCAGCCGGTCCCAGGCCAGGCGGCCCGCAGGCTGGGCGATCCAGCGCCGCAGCCCGAAGAAGCCAGCCACGCTGGCGCCGGCCAGCAGCCAGCCGTAGTGCATGGTGAAGTTGCTGGTGGCCACCAGGATGCGGGTGGCCAGCGGCAGCTCGGCGCCAAAGCTCTTGAACACATTGGCGAACGCCGGCACCACCATGGTGTTGATCACGCCGACGGCCACCATCATCGCCAGGATGACGAAGCTGGGGTAACGCAGCGCGCTCTTGACCTGCTGGCGCATGAACTGCTCGAACTCGATGTGCTTGAACAGCCGCATGAACACGTCGTCGAGCCGGCCGGTCATCTCGCCCACGCGCACCATCGACACATAGAAGTTGTCGAACACGCTGCTCTGCTGGGCAAAGCAGATCGACAGCTCGATGCCGGATTCCAGGCTGTGGCGCACATTGGCCAGCACCTGCTTGAAGCGCTGGCTGACGGCCGATTCCTGCAGCCCGGCCAGCGCCCGCAGGATGGGCACGCCCGCGCGCAGCAGCGTGTGCAGCTGGCGGCTGAACATCATCAGGTCGGCCGGCTGCACCTTGGGCTGGAACATGGCCAGCGCGTCGGCGGTGGTCTTGGCGTCGCTGTCGCTGCCGGTGGCGTCGATCTGCAGCGGCGTGACGCCGCGCGACATCAGCAACGTGGCCACGGCGCTGGCGTCGCTGCCGTCCAGTTCGCCATTGACGTCGCCGCTGGCGGCGCGGCCGGTGTATGCAAAACGTGCCACGGATCAGTCCCGTTCAGTCATCGGTTTGTGTGCCCACGCGCATGGCTTCGTCCAGCGTGGTGCGGCCGGCCAGCGCCAGGCGCAGCGCATCACGGCGCAGGGTGCGGCCGGCCATCTGGCGCCGCCCGGCCTGGGTGAAGCGCGCCGGGTCGCCGTCGTTCATGGCCTCCACCAGCTCCTGCGTCATCTCGATGAACTCATAGACGCCGGCGCGGCCGCTGTAGCCGGTGTTGTTGCAGGCCTCGCAGCCACTGCCATGGCGGAAGGGGTGGGTGGCCAGCACGGCGTCGCACTCGGCGCCCAGGGCCTGGCGCAGCCACGCGTGGTGGTGGACGTCGGGCGCCTGTGGCGCACTGCAGGCGGTGCACACCGTGCGCACCAGGCGCTGGGCCAGCACCAGGTGCAGGCTCAGCGCCACCATGTAGCGCGGCACGCCCATGTCGATCAGCCGCAGCGGCGTGCTCAGCGCGTCGTTGGTGTGCAGCGTGCTCAGCACCAAGTGGCCGGTCAGGGCGGCGCGCATGCCGATCTCGGCCGTGATCTGGTCGCGCATCTCGCCGATCAGGATCACGTCCGGATCCTGCCGCAGCGCCGCGCGCAGCACCCGCTGGAAGCTCAGGTCGATCTTCTCCTGCACCTGCACCTGGTTCAGGCCGGGCAGCCGGTACTCGATCGGGTCTTCGACGGTGATGATCTTGCGCTCGGTGTCGTTCAGCACGTTCAGCGCGGCATACAGCGTGGTGGTCTTGCCGCTGCCGGTGGGCCCGGTCACCACGAACATGCCGTTGGGCCGCTTCAGGCAGCGGACCACCGCGGCGGCCACGTCGTCGGGCAGGCCCAGGCTGTCGATCTGCAGCAAGCCGGCGGCCTGGTTCAGCAGCCGCATCACCACCGATTCACCATGCTGCGTGGGCAGGGTGCTGATGCGCACGTCCACGCTGCCCTGCATGAGCTTGACGTGGAAGCGCCCGTCCTGCGGCAGGCGCTTCTCGCTGATGTCCAGCCCGCTCATCAGCTTGAGCCGCAGCGCCACTGCGCCGGCGATCTTGGCATCGGCCTCGGTCTGCACATGCAGCACGCCGTCGATGCGGAAGCGCACCCGCAGGTTGCGCTCCTGCGGCTCGATGTGGATGTCGGACGCGCGCGTGCGCAGCGCCTGCTCGAACATCGTGCTCAGCAGCCGCACCACCGGCGCGTCTTCGGTGGTGGCGGTGGACAGGCCGAGCAGGTCGCCGATCTCGTCCTCGACGTTGGCGATGTCGGCCGTCAGCTCGCGCGCCAGGCCGGCCATGGCGTCCGCGCCGCGGTACACCCGGTCCAGCGCGCCCAGCAGGTGGCTCTCGGCCACCACCACCAGGTCGATCTCGCGCCGGGTCAGGCGCGTCACCTCGTCGTAGGCGTTCAGGTCGGTGGGGTCGGCCATGGCCACGCGCAGTGGCGCGCCTGGCGTGTTCTCGATCGGCAGTGCGCGCAGGCGGCGGGCATGCGTCTCGGGCAGCAGCGCGGCCACCTCGGGCCGCAGGTTGCGGCTGGTCAGGTCGATGAAGGGCGCACGCAGCTGGCGCGCCACCGCCTTGGCGATCTGGACCTCGGTCACCCACTGCCGGTCGATGAAGATGCGGCCGAGCTTGCGGCCGGTCTTCTTCTGGTCGACCAGCGCCTCGTCCAGCTGGGCGGGCGTGAGCAGGGCTTCCTGGATGAGCAGGTCGCCAAGGCGGATGCGTTCGGGACGGGCCATGGTGGTGCGGTGCTGCCGTTGCGTGGCTCAGCGGGTGGCGGCTGCTGCCGGGGGCAGGCCGCCCAGCGTGGGCGCGTCGGGCCAGGCGGCGCCGTCCTGGATGACGGTGGGCTTGAGCATGATCACCAGCTCGCGCTTGTTCACCACCGTGCCGGTCTGGCGGAACAGGCCGCCGACCACCGGCGCCTCGCTGACCACCGGCAGGCCGGTGCGCTCGTCACGCAGCTCCTGCTTCATCAGGCCGCCGATGGCGACGATCTGGCCGTCACGCACCCGCACGATGGAATCGGTCTCGTTGACCGCGCTGGCCGCCAGTGGCAGCTTGAACGAGCCCAGCGACCCGAGGTCGATGTTCTTGGTCTTCTCGGTCACCGTGCTGATGGTGGGATGCACATGCAGCATCACGTTGCCGGCGTCGTCGATCTGCGGCGTCACGTCCAGCGAGATGCCGCTGAAGAACGGCTGCAGCGTCAGCGACGGCGAGCTGTTGCTGCTGGTGCCGTTGCTGGTGGTGGTGGTGGTGACGCCGGTGACGTACAGCTCGTCGGAGCCCACCTTCAGCACCGCCTTCTGGTTGTTGAGGGTGGCAATGCGCGGGCTGGACAGCACCTGCACGTCGCCCTGCGTCTGCAGGAAGTTCAGCAGCGCGGCAAAGTTGCTGGCCTGGAACGCGAGGCCGTAGAAGCCGCGGCCCAGGGCGCCGGTGGCCAGGTCCACCCCCGGAGCGATGGTGGTGCCGTCCGCGCCGGTCAGCCTGCCCGAGTTGCCCAGCCGGGTGCCCGGTGCGGCGCTGCCGATCGACAGCTGGCCGCTGCCCAGCTTGCCGAACGCGCCCCAGTTGATGCCGGTCTGCGCGTCCTTGCTGAGGCTGACCTCAACGATCTTGGCCTCCAGCATCACCTGGCGCTCGATCGACACTTGCACGGCCTTCAGGTAGTTCTCGACCTGGCGCAACTCGCCCGGCGTGGCCTTGACCACCACCACGCCGGCGGCCGGGTTCAGCACCACCTGGCGCCCGCCCGCGCTGCCCACCAGCGCGGCCAGCGAGGCCTGCACCTCGCGCCAGAAGTCGGCATCCGATGTGGTGCGCACATGGGCGTTGTCGTCGGGCCGGCTGCCCACGCTGCTGTTGCCGCCGCCACCCCCCTGGGTGGTGCTGCCGGTGGTGCCGTTGGCGGTGGTGGAGCCGCTGGTCATGGCGCTGCTGCTCACCCGGATGTCGCTGGCGCCCTGGCGCCTGCCGGGCAGGTAGTTCACCCGGTACAGCCGCGTCTGCACGGTGTTGGGGTAGACGAAGATGCGGTTGCCGGTGATGCGGTATTCATAGCCGAACAGCTCGCGCAGCGTGTCCATCGCCTCGGGCACGGTGGTGTCCTTCAGCGCGATCGACAGGCTGCCGGTCACCTCGGGCGAGACCAGCATGTTCCAGGCCGTGCCTTGCGCCAGCTGCAGGAACACCTGCGCCGCCGGGGCGTTGTTGATGGCCAGGTCGAAGCGGGCGTCGGGCGGGTTGGTGCGCGCCGGCTGGGCGGGCATGGCGGCGACGGGCGCTGCCTGGGCGAGCAGCGTGGCCGTGGGCTGGGCCGGCGCGGCAGCCGCCATCGGCTGGGCTGGCAGTGCAGGCTGCGGCATGGCTTGGGGCACCGGCTGCTGCAACTGCTGCAGCCATGCCGGCGTTGGCGCCGGTGTGGCGGCGGCCACCAGAGTCTGCGGCGCCAGGGTCTGCGGCGCCAGCGGCGTGGCGGCAGCCGCAGCCACCGCACGCACTGGCAGCGCGGCCACGGCGGGTGGTGCGGCCAGGGCCAGGCGCTGCATGTCGGGCAGGCGTTCGCGGCGCTGCTGCGGGCGCATCAGGGTGCCCAGGTCGGCCAGCAGCGGGTAGGCATCGGGCTGGGGCACCCGGCTGCCGGCCGCAGCGGGCTGGGCCTGCAGCAGCAGCAGCAGCAGCAACGGTGTCAGCAGCGGCGGCGCCAGCAGCGGGTGAATCCGACGGGCGTGGGTCATGGCGCAATCCTTCCGGCCAGCGACAGGGAGCCTGGCGCAGCACTGGTGGTCGAGGGTGAGACGGGGATCTGGCCGCGGTCGGCCGGGTTGGCGGCGCTGGCGTCGGCGGGCGCGCCTGGCAGGGGGGCCGGCTGGAAGCGTGCCGACTGGCTGTGGGTGATGCTGCCGGCCGCCTGCTTGGGCGTGCCGGCCAGCAGCCACAGCCGCTCGGGCCCGCGTGGGCCTTTCAGCAACAGGCCCTGGCCGTCGATGGCCAGCACGGCGCGGCCGTCGACGGTGTCGCCCACCTTCACCTGCCTGCCGTCGACCAGCGCCAGCGCGGCGCCGTTGGCGGGCAGCTGCACGGCCTGCACGTTGGCGGGCGTGGCGGGCGGTGTTGGCTCGGCGGCGCGGGCGGCCGCGGCAATGGCGCGGGCGGTGTCGAGGTTGGCGCGGTGCGGCAGCGCCGCGGCGGCCAGGCCACCGGGCGCGGCCAGCGCGGCGGGCGGGCGGGTGGGGTCGGCCAGCGGGCCGGCCGACGCGGTGCTGGCCAGCAGCAGGGCGCCCAGCGCGGTGGCGGACGGGTGGCGGGGGCGGTGGGTCATGGTCAGATCTCCAGCCAGGCGCGGTCGCGGCTGAGGGTGTAGACACGCAGCGTCAGCACCGAGCGGGGGTGCTGTTCCACCTTCAGGCTGATGGCGCCCCACAGCACCCGCTGTGGCAAGGCCTCCATCGCCTTCAGGTAGCCCAGCAGGTCGGCATAGCCGCCTTCGAGTTCCAGTTCCACGCCGTGGCTGTACAGGCCGCCGGTGACATCGGTGCCAGCTGTGGCGGTGCCCGCGCCAGCGCCGGGCGCGGCTGCCAGGCCCGGGCCCAGCACGTCGCTGCGGCCCAGCGAACGCAGGGCGCGCAGGCGCACCTCGCCGTGGCGGGCCAGCAGCTGCGCCAGCAGGTCGCGCATGCGCTCGGGGCCCACCAGGCTGTCTTCATGGGTGCGCAGGGCGGCGTCGCCATCGCGCACGCGCTGGCGCCACTGCTGCAGTTCCGCCTGCTGCTGGCGGGCCTGGGCCGTGCCCTGGATCTGCAGCAACTGGATGTCGGCCTGCAGGCCCTGCGACTGCTGTCGGGCGCTGGCCTGGACGCTGCGGCCGGCCTGGTAGGCACGCCAGGCGGGCGACAGCCACAGGCTGTCGGCCAGCAGCAGCACGACCGCGGCCCCGGCGGCGATCAGCAGCAACCGTTCGCGCTGGTTGCGCTGGTCGAACCGGCGCAGCAGGGCGCGGCCGCGCATGGCCAGCAGGGCCAGCGGCGCCAGGGTGTCGGCCGGTGCGGTGAGTGTGGTCTTCATGGTTTGGTGCCTGGTCCGGCGGCGGGGGCGGACCGCAGCGCGAACTCTGTGAAGGGCAGGGCGGCGCCGTTGCTGTCGACCCCGCGCAGCGTCAGCTGGGCGAAGGGCCGACCGTTGAAGCGAGGCTCGGCGTTGAGCCGGCGCAGGTAGTCGGTGAGCACGCTGCTGTCGGTCATGCGTCCCTCCAGGTCGATGGCTGCGCCGTCGTCGGAGACGCCGAGCCCGGTGATCCACAGCTGGCCGGATGCCTGGCGTGCCAGCGCCAGCAGCACCTCGGCATGGCCTTCACGGCCGCCGGCGGCGCCGGCATCCAGCGCAGCGCGCACCCGCCGCTGGATGGCGTCTGCGGCCTGCAGGCGTGCCAGCTCGGCCACGGCGCCGGCATCACGCTGGGCGCCGAGCGTGCCCACCTGGGCCCGCAGCGGTGCCATGCCTGCCTGGATGGCCTGCGCGTCGGCCTGGGCCCGGTCGGCCGCCCAGTGCAGGCCCTGGGCAACGCACCAGGACAGCACCAGCAGACCGGCCAGTGCCAGGCTGGCGTGGCGTGCCGAGAACAGCTGCCGCGTGGGTGCAAAGCGCGGGTCGAAGAGGTTGAGTTGCTGGGTCATGGTGTCATTTCCCCCGCAGGGCCGCGCCGATGGCGCACAGGTGCTGGTTCAACAGGGCCGTGTCGTCCAGCAGGCCGGGCACGGCGCTCCAGTCCATCGCGTCGCGCAGGTCCAGCGGGGCCACCGGCACATACAGCAGAGGTGCCAGGTGGTCGCACAGCGCATGCATGCCGGGCATCGGGGTGATCAGAAGCCGCGCCAGCGTCACCTGGCCGAAGGCGCGTTCCACGCCGTCCAGCGTGCGCTGCAGTTCCAGGCCGGCCTGCTCCTGGCCGGCGCTGCGCACGTCGGGGTCGGCGTCGTCGTCGAGCAGCAGGTTCAGCTCCATCTGCCGCGTGGCCAGCAGCTCGCCGCCATGGGTGACCACCAGCGTGGCGTGGCCGCGCTGGCAGTGCAGCAGGGCCTGGGCGCGGCCCTCGGGCTCGACCAGGGCGCTGAGGTTGCGCAGCGCGGTCTCGGTGATGTCGATGGCCTGCCAGGGCGCGCCGGCATCGACCGCGCATTCGACCAGCGGGCGCACCTGGGTGGCTGCGGCCGCAACGGCGATCACCTGTGGCTGGGCGCGGTAGCTGGTGCCCTCGGGCACGGCCAGCACATCGACGGCGGCGGTGTCGACCGGGAAGTCCACGGTGTCCTTGAGCTGCCAGCGCACGGCGGCGGCCCAGTCGTCGCGGGCCACGTCGGCCGGTGCGTCCATGGTGACGCACTGGTACTGGTGGCGCTGCAGCACGGCCACGCAGCGGTGGCGGTGCAGGCCGTGCTGGCGGCGCAGGCGCTGCAGTGCGGCCACGGGCTGGCCCCAGGGCGCGCTGGCGGTCCAGCGCACGGCGGGCCGGCCGTCAGCGCCTGGCTGCACCAGGGCGAAGGCCGATGTTGCGCCGGCCGGTGCGCAGGCAACCCAGCCGGGCTGCAGTCCAACGCGAGAGAATCCGAACACCCTGTGCTCCCAAAGATGTGCGACGCCATCGTTTCATGGGGGGGGTGCCGGCAAAGGCGCGAAAAGCCGGTGGAATTGGCCCCTCGTCCGACGTGAGCGTCGGCCGGGGCGTCAAGCATCTACTCGTGCCGCAGGGCTTCGATCGGGTCCATGCGCGCCGCGCGCCGTGCCGGAAAGTAGCCGAACAGCACGCCGATGGCCGCCGAGAACACCAGCGACAGCAGGTTGATGGTGGGGTCGAAGGCGTAGGGCACGTCCATCCACCCCGACAGGCCCCAGGACGCCACCGTGGCGATGGCGATGCCCACCAGCCCGCCCAGCGCCGACAGCACCACCGACTCGATCAGGAACTGCAGCAGCACCTCGCGCTCGAGCGCGCCCACGGCCAGGCGCAGGCCGATCTCGCGGGTGCGCTCGGTCACGCTGACCAGCATGATGTTCATGATGCCGATGCCGCCCACCAGCAGGCTGACGGCGGCCACCGCGCCCAGCAGGGTGGTCATCACGCCCATGGTGCCCGACAGGGTCTCGGCCAGCTGCTGGGTGTCGAAGATGCTGAAGTTGTCGTCGTCGGCCTCGGCCAGCTTGCGGCGTTCGCGCAGCAGCTTGCGCAGGCTGGCCTTCAGCGGTGCGCTGTCGCTGCCATCGGCCATGGTCACCGCGATGGTGTTGACACGCTGGTTGCCGGTGACCCGGCGCTGCAGCGTGTGCAGCGGCACCACCACCGCGTCGTCCTGGTCGCCCATGCCGCCCTGGCCCTTGGCGGCCAGGATGCCGATGACGGTGCACGAGAACTGCTTGATGCGCAGCGCCTGGCCCAGGCCGGGCGGTGGGGTCGACCCGGCCTCGCCCGTGGCCGCGCCGGTGCCGCCCTGCACGGCGCCGCCGAACAGTTCACGCCGAACGGTCTCGCCGATCACGCACACGGCAGCGCCGGCCAACTGCTCGTCGGGCTCGAACGCGCGGCCCTGGGCCAGCTTCCAGTTGCCGGTCTCGAACCAGGCATTGGTGCTGCCGGTCACGCTGGTCGACCAGTTGCGGCCGTTGGCCACCACGGTGGCGCTGCTGCGCGCCTGCGGCGCCACCGCCGCGATGCCGCCGATCTGGCTGGCGATGGCCTCGGCATCGGCCGCGGTGAACTGCGGCACGCCCCCGCCACCACCCCCGCCGCCGCCCGGCAGGCGCTGGCCCGGCATCACCAGCAGCAGGTTGCTGCCCAGGCCGGCGATCTGGTTGCGGATGGACTGGGCCGCGCCGTTGCCCAGCGTGACCATGGTGATCACCGCGCTGACGCCGATGACGATGCCCAGGATGGTGAGAAAGCTGCGCAGCAGGTTGCGCCGCACCGACCGCAGCGCCAGCAGAAGCACGCTCAGCAGCATCAGCCGGCCCCGCTGCCGGCGGCCTGTGGCGACGCCTCGGGCGCCGATGTGGTGGGGCGGTCGTTCACCCGGTCGCTGGCGATGCGGCCATCGACGAAGGTGACCACCCGCCGTGCGTAGGCGGCCATGTCTTGCTCGTGCGTGACCATCAGCACGGTGATGCCGTGGTCGCGGTTCAGGCCCAGCAGCAGGCCCATGATCTCGTGGCTGCGGGCGGTGTCGAGGTTGCCGGTGGGCTCGTCGGCCAGCACCACCGCCGGCTCGGTGACGATGGCCCGGGCGATGGCCACGCGCTGCTGCTGGCCGCCCGACAGCTCGCCCGGGGTGTGGTTCTCGCGCCCGGCCAGGCCCACTGCCTGCAGCGCCTGGGCGGCGGCGCGACGGCGCTGGGCCGGCGGGTCGCCGCGGTAGAGCAGGGGCAGTTCCACGTTCTCGAGCGCCGAGGTGCGCGCCAGCAGGTTGAAGCCCTGGAACACGAAGCCCAGGTAGCGCCGCCGCAGCCGGGCGCGCTGGTCGCGGGTCAGCCGCTGCACCGGCTGGCCCTTGAACAGGTAGGCACCGTCGCTGGGCGTGTCCAGGCAACCCAGGATGTTCATCGCGGTGGATTTGCCCGACCCGCTGGGGCCCATGATGGCGATGAACTCGCCAGCGGCGATGTCCAGGTCGATGCCCTTGAGTGCCAGCAACTCCGTCGCGCCACGGCCGTAGCGCTTGGTCACCCCCTGGAGCTGAATGAGCGGTTCGCTCACTTCGCCACCGCCAGCTTCTGGTCGGTGATCACCCGCATGCCTTCTTTCAGGCCACCGCCGCTCACCTCGGTCATCTGGCCGTCGCTGATGCCGGGCACCACCGGCACGGCCACCGGCGTGCTGCTGCCGCCGTCGGGCAGCACCCAGACCTGGCGCGCGCCGGCGGTGCTGCCGGGCGTGGCCGACGCCGGCCTGCGGCTGCCGCCCGGCATGCGCGGTGCCAGGCTGCTGAGCACCCCGCCCTTGGGCGCGGCTGCCGCCGCCGTGCCGGGGGTGAAGCGCAGCGCGGTGTTGGGCACCAGCAGCACGTCGGTCTTGCGGGCGGCGGTGATGGTGGCGGTGGCCGTCATGCCCGGGCGCAGGCTCAGGTCGGCGTTGTCCAGGTCCAGGTGGGTGAGGTAGGTCACCACGTTGTCGGTGATCGTCGAGCCGAAGCCCACCCGGGTGATGCGCGCCGGAAAGCTGCGCCTGGGGAACGCCGCCACGGTGAAGCTGGCGGCCTGGCCCAGTTGCACCGCGCCCACGTCGGCCTCGTCCACATAGACCCACAGGCGCAGCTTGCTCAGGTCTTCGGCGATGGTGAACAGCGTCACCGCCTGCAGCGAGGCGGCCACCGCATTGCCGGGGTCGACCGTGCGGGTGAGCACCACGCCGTCGGCCGGCGCCACGATCGACGCCTTGCCCAGGTTGGTCTGGTCGGTGCTGAGACCGGCACGGGCGTCCTGCACGCCGGCGCGGGCTGACGCCGCGTCGGCCTCGGCCCGGGCCAGGGCGGCGCGGCCGCTGTCCAGCTCAGCCGCCGACGGCACCTTGCCGCCGCTGAGCCGGGCCACCTCTTCCAGCCGGCCCAGGCTGGCCCGGGCTTCGGCGATGGTGGCGGTGGTCTGGGCCACCTTGGACTCGGCCGAGGCCAGGCCGGCCTGGGCGCGGTGCACCTGGTCGCGCAGCTTGGCGGTGTCCAGCTCCACCAGCACCTGGCCCTTCTTGACGCGGTCGTTGACGTCGACATGGACCTTGAGCACCGTGCCCGACAACTCGCTGCCGATGTTGATGGTGCGGGTGGGTTGCACCGTGCCGTTGGCCGTGACCTTCAGCACCAGGGTGCCGCGGCCGACCGGCTCGGTGCTGTAGACCGGCGCGGCGCGCGCGGCGGCGCTGTCCTGCCACCACCACCAACCGCCACCGGCGGCCAGCACCGTGGCCAGCAGCAGCCAGGGCCACGGCCGGCGGACCCAGGGGCGGGCGGCGCTGTCGCCCAGCAGGGTGTCCAGGGCGGTGGTGTCGGATGGGGCGGTGGTCATGGCGGGAGTGGGTGCTGGTGCGTTCATGGCGATGCCGGTGCGTCGGACCAGCCGCCGCCCAGGGTCTTGTAGAGCCGCACATGGTCGGCGGCCAGGTCGGCGCTGGCGCCGGCCAGGCTGTCCTGCGCGCCCAGCTGGCTGCGCTGGGTGTCGAGCACGGTCTGGAAGTCGACCAGCCCGCTGCGAAAGCGCTGGTTGGCCAGCGTGGCGGCGTGGGTGGCGGCCAGCGCGGCGGCCTGCAGGCGCTGCAGCCGTTCACGGTCGTTGCGCAAGGCCACCAGGGCGTCTTCCACCTCGCGCAGCGCGGCCAGCACGCTGGCCCGCCAGGCTTGCTGCGCCTGGTCGACGGCGGCTTGCTGGGCACGCTGCTGGCCGCGCAGCGCGCCGCCGTCGAACACCGGCAGGCTGAGGCCCGCCAGCAGCGCGCCGGCCACCGCACCGCCGCTGGTCAGGCCGCCCAGCGTCAGCGCATTCAGCCCCAGCGAGCCCGACAGGCGCAGCGATGGCCGCAGCGCCGCATCGGCCTGCGCCAGCGTGGCCCAGGCAGCAGCCAGACGACGCTCGGCGGCACGCACATCGGGCCGATGCCGCAGGGTGTCGGCCGGGCCGGCCAGGGCCAGGGTGGCGGCCGGCTGCGGCACCGGCGCCACGGCGGCCAGGTCGGCGTCCAGCGTGCTGGGTGGTTGGCCGGTCAGCACCGCCAGGGCGTGGCGCGACTGGGCCACCGTGGTCTGCAGCGGCGGCAGGCCAGCGCGGGTCTGTTCGGCGGCGGCCTGGGCCTGCTCGGCCGCCAGCCCATCCACCAGGCCGGCCTGCTGGCGCCAGCGGGTGATCTGCAGCGTTTCCTGCTGCGTGGCCAAGTTGGCTTCGGCGATGGCCAGCCGGGCCTGGGCGCTGCGCAGGCCGATGTAGGCCAGTGCCACCTCGGCGGCGATGGACACCTGCACCGCGCCCAGGTCGGCCGCGCTGGCCTCGGCGCTGGCGGTGCGGGCATCCAGTGCGCTGCGCTGGCCACCGAAGAGATCGAGCTCCCAGCTCGCGTCCAGGCTGGCGCCGAAGCGGTTGCTGGTGTTGCTGGATGCCCGGCTGCGCTGGGCGTCACCGCTGGCCGTCAGCGTGGGCCCCAGGCCGGCAGCGGCCACGTCCTGCAGGGCCCGCGACTGCCGCAGCGCGGCCTGGGCACCGCGCATGCTGGTGTTGGCGTCCAACGCCCGAGTGACCAGGGCGGTCAGCTGCGGATCATCGAACTGCAGCCACCAGGCCAACAGGGCGCGGCGGTCCTGGGCTGGCAGGCCGCCGCCCTGCGCCCAGGTGGCGGGCAGGCCCGGCAGGGCCGGGGCGGATGGTGCGGTGGGTGCACCGGCGCAACCCGCCAGCAGCAGGCAGGTGCCCAGCAGCGCGGCTGGCAGAGCGGCCAGCAGGGGCCGGCGAGACAGGACTTCCAGGGCACACCTCGGCAGGGACGGCAGGCCGGTTGGCCTGCGCCGCCGCATCTTGCGCCCCGCATGTCAATTCGGCATGTCTGCCAGCGCACAGAACGTGCGCGGGTCTTGCCGTGCGTCAGCCGAGGCGGGCGCGGTGCCGGGCGATCTGCGCCAGCACCTGCACCGGCGCGGTGCCGCCGCGCACATTGCGCGCGTTCAGCGAACCGCGCAGTGTCAGCACCTGCGGCGCGTCGTCGCCCACCAGCGGGTGCAGGGCCTTCAGTTCGGCCAGTGACAGATCCGCCAGGTCCACGCCCCGCTGCAGGCCCAGCTTCACCGCATGGGCCACCACCTCGTGCGCATCGCGAAAGGGCAGGCCCTTCTTCACCAGGTAGTCGGCCAGGTCGGTGGCGGTGGCATAACCGCGCTTGGCAGCGGCCTCCATCGCGGCCGGCTTCACCGTGATGCCCGCCACCATTTCGGCCATGATGCGCAGCGTGGCGGCCAGCGTGTCTACGGTGTCGAACAGCGGCTCCTTGTCTTCCTGGTTGTCCTTGTTGTAGGCCAGCGGCTG
>JBBAPL010000109.1:0-17539 GCA_040400895.1 Aquabacterium sp. | reverse complement strand
CACTAACCGCGGATTTCATCCGCGGTGTCGCGCTTCAAGCTTGAAACCGCCCTGTGTCGTAGCGTGGTTTTGCCAGCGCTTCATAATAGGGCAGGGCGTGTCCTTTATCGCGTGGGTCGGTTTCGAAATCGAAAAAACGTTCTTTGGTGAAGAGCTGCGGCCCAAACTCATCATTGAGTTACGCGCCGTAACGCTCCATCCCCATCACAATCCGCGGATCTTCTGTCAACAGGGCGTGCATTGCCGTCGTTCCCGAGCGTGGTGCGCCACAGACGAACAAGATCTTGTGGTTGCTGTTCATTTCGCACGATCAGGGGTTGCTCCGCCACCCTGCGCTTCGATGGCCAGCGCGGTTTGCAAGATGAGCTTGATGTTTTCCGGGCGCCTGATGAACTCCTTGGCCGTGATGAAATTGACAAAGATTCGCTCTCTTGACAAACCAATGTGAGAATCAAGTACGGCACCGTTTTCAGGGTCGCGCCCCAAAAATAGCCTGTAAGCGGCCGCAACATCTTGCGCAGTCATTTCCATATGTTCTCCCATGGCCTGGCAGGCGCTTCAGCCGACTGTGGATGGCAGCAGGCAGTTCAGGCCGGCTTGCCAGCTGCGTGGCTGGGGCTGCGCGGTCGCTGGTCGGTGCTGGTGGCCCCGCCCAGCCGGTACAGCCACAGCGCACGCCGGCCCGGCGACTGCACCACGGCCGTCGGCGCCACGTCGGGGTGCCAGAAGTCCAGGCTGGCCAGCCAACTGCCCGGGCGCATCTCGCGCTGGGCCTTGTGCAACGCGCGCGGCAGGCTCTCGGGCCGCTGGAACAGGTAGACCAGGTCGTAGTCGCCCCAGTCGGCGGCCCACAGGTCGGCGCGCCGCACCTCGGCCCAGCGGCAGCGCCAGGCGCACAGCGCCCACAGGCCCAGGCTCCACTCGATGCCGACCAGGCGCGCCTGCGGGCAGGCGCGGCGCAGTTCCAGCAGTCCCGCGCCCAGGCCACAACCGCCGTCCAGGCAGCGCCGGCCGGCACCGCCGTCGGTCCAACCGATGGCTGCGGTCAGGCCGTTCAGTGCGCCGCGTGGGGTGGGGAAGACCGGCGCATCGCGCCAGGCACGCAACGGGTACAGCAGGGCCAAGACCAGCAGGCCCACCAGCCACACCCACGCCGGCCATGCCAACCCCGGCACCAGCAGCAGGGCCGACAACGGCCAGCCCAGGGCCACCACCGCGGCGCGCCAGACCGGCCGGGTGCGCCAGGCCAGCGCTGCCGTCACGGCGCCGGCCACCGCCCATGCCGTCACGTCACCCGCACCCGCCGCTTGCAGGCCAGCCCAGACCAGCCAGGCCAGCGCCCAGCAGGCCAGCGCTGACGCCGGCCAGCGCAGGCCGCGCCGTGGTGGTGCCTGCTTTGCTGCCGCGCTGGCGCCCTGCCGGCGGTGACGTGAACGCCGACCTGTCACGGCACGGCGGCAGCATGGGCCGGCCAGGGCCGCTCGCGCAGCCACAGCGTCGCCTGCCACAGCACGCCGGCCTGCACCGGCTCTTGCGTGTGCTGCGCCTTGGTGTCTTGCTGGCCATCGGCGCGCAGGTGCTGCACCCACACCGCACCGCCGGCATGCGGCAGGGCCAGAAAACCGCCAGCCGCCGCAAAGCACAGCGCACCGCCGCGTTGTGGCGCCGCAAGTGTCAGCACGAAGCAGCCCACGCGCCGACCGGCATTGCCGGCCGCGGGTTTGTCCTGGCCGGCATCCGTCGCTGTTGCGGCAACCGGCTGGCGTGCGGCGTCGCTGGCCTGCCAACGCCGGATCTGCAGTGGCTCAAAGTGCGTGGCCGGCCGGTCCAGCAGTGCGGCCAGCCGCTGCTGCAAGCCCTGCAGGGCTCGGCCCGCCTCGGTGGGCAGGCCGCCGAGCGCCCGCGCGGCCCGCCACAGCGGCTGCGCGCCGGCCAGGCTGCGCAGCAGGGTGCTGTCACGGTGGCACAGCACGCCGTCCAGCACGGCGACGCATGGCGACTGCAGGGCCAGGCGCAGCGCCACCGGCGGCATGTCCGGTGGCGGGCTGCAGCGCCGCACATCGATCTCTGGTAGCGCGACGTTGGGCGCGGCCGTGGTCAACGCGTCGCGCGCAGCAGCCTGCCGCCGGGTGCCACACACCTCGTCGATGGCCTGCATCGCGTTGTGCAGGCTGACATTGCCTTGCTGCACCAGATCGCGCAGCAACTCCGCGGGTTTGCTGCCGTGGTCCAGCTTGTGCAGCAACCAGCGCTGCCATTCCATGGGGAGCAGGGCCAGGCTCATGGGCAGTCAGGCCGCGACGCTGCGCAACAGCGGGTCGGTCACGCGCTGGTCAAAGCCCTCGGCTGCGCGGCGGCGGAACAGCGCGCGGTCGGCCGCATTCACGGGCTTTTCGTCCTTGCGGTGGTCCACCTCCACCAGCAGGGCATGCGGGTGATAGGCCAGCACTTGTTGTTGGCGGGCGATCAGGGTCAGCTCGGTGTCGCCGTAGTGCTGGGCATAGCCGGGGTGGAAGAGGGCGCCGCCGTAAAGCGTGTCCAGCCACTGCCGCTGCACCAGCCCGAAGGCCGCCAACTCACCGAACCACTTGCCGTCGTTGAAGGCCAGCAGCCGGGCGCCGGGCTGGCGTTGCAGGGCCTGCAGCGCAAAGCGCAGCCACAGCCGGCCTGCAAACGCATCTTGTGCGCAGTACAGCATCCAGGGATGGGGCAGCCAGCGCAGCGTCTGGTTCCACACCGCCACCGGGCCGGCGCCCAGGTCGTCGTGCACCGCCAGCACCTGCAGTGGCGCGCCCGCGCGGGCCACCATCAGCGCGGCGGCGCGCTGGGCCGCCGCGGCGTCGATCCAGGGCATCACGGCGGCCACCATGCCGCCCATCTGCACCGCGCCAAGGTCATCGGCCAGGTGCGACAGGCGGGCCCAATGCACCCCGGGCGGGGCTGCCGGCATCATGGCCGGCACCAGGCCAGCAGTTGTTCGGCCAGCCGGGCGTGGTGGTCGAAGCGGCGCGCGCCCTGATGGGCGATGCAGTGGCGCTGGCACATCAGCGCTGCAGCGGGCCGTGGCGCGGCCTGGATGTGCTTGCCCAGCAGGCGCAACTCCACCGCCGCCAGGCCCATGGCGTAGGGTGCGGTGTCGATGAAGGTGGCGTCCAGTCCGCGCAGGGCATCGAGGTAGGCGGGGTGGCCGTCCGGCGTGATGAACTCGGCCACATCCATCAGCGGCCCGAGCCGGCGTTGTGCCGCCACGCGCGTGCCCTGGTGCTGCCAGCGCCGGTCCACCAGCAACAGCTTGCGCGGGCGCATCTGCTGCAGGGCCTGGCCCATGGTGTGGCTGATCTTGGCCGGGTTGGCGGCCAGTGCCAGCACGCCCGGTGCCGGGCGGCCCGCCGGCACCGGCGGGCGGGCCGCCGCGGCAGCCAGTTCGGGCGCATAGGGCGGGGCGGTGTAGCTGACATAGCCGTGGCTGGCACGCAGCAGCACCTCGGTGTACAGGGCCGAGGCGGCCGGCGGCACCTGGCGCGCATCGGTGATGAACCCATCGAAGCAGTTCAGGCCGGTGCTCATGGCCTGGCCGCCCACCCACTTCAGCTGCCGTGGCACCGGGCGCCCGGCCAGCGCTGCCAGGGCGGTCGGGTCGGTCCAGCCGCCCATGTCGACCACCGCATCCAGGTGTGCCGTCGCCAGCCAGTGGTGCAGGTCGTCGGCGTCCAGGGCTGCGCAGGGCAGCCATTGCGCCGCGGCGGCCTGGAAGGCGTCGCGGGCCCAATCGTGCTTGGCACCGCGGTCGAAGAACACCAGGTCGGCATGCCTGGCGAGTTCACGCACGGCGCCCAGCGCCAGAAAGCCCACCGGCGAGGCACAGAACTGCGCCGACACCAGGCCGATGCGCGGCCTGTGCCCGGCTGCTGCGCCGCCTGTGGTGTTGGCCCCGGTGCGGCAGGCCGGCACGACAGCGCGGCCGGCCGGGCGCAGGCGCCGGCCCAGCGCGGCGAAGCCCGCGGCCATGGCGGTTGGCGCGGCCTCGCCGGCATACAGCTCGGCCAGCAGCCCGGCCAGGTCGGCCTGCAGGGCCAGCGCCGGGTCGGCCTGCGCGGCATGGCGCAGCGACACCGCAGCGGCCTGTGGGTCGCCAAAGGCGTTCATCTGCAGGCCGGCCCATTGCTGGTAGGCCCGTGCGCGCCGCGCCGGTGGCAGCTGGGGGTCGCCCAGGCACAGCTGCAGATGTGCGGCGGCGGCATCGGCCTGGCCCAGGCGCTGGCCAATGTCGGCCAGGACCAGGTGCGGGCGCCAGCCGTCCGCCAGCTGCGCGGCCTGTTCGGCCAGCGATTGGGCCTCGCGCGTGGCGCCGGTGGCCAGTGTGGCCACCGCCAGATCCAGCAGCACACTGCCATCGGCAGGCACCAGCTGGTGCGCCTGGCGCAGCGCCACCATGGCCGCCGGGCCGTCTCCCTCGGTCAGTGCCTGGCGTGCGCTTGCAAGCAAGGCGTGCAGCTTGGCCTGGGCCATGGCGCCTACCAGAACACGACCGGTGTCGGGTTCAGCTGCGGCAGATGGCGGGTGCACCAATCCCGCCCGGCCGTCTGCAGCAGGTACAGGTTGCGGAAGTGCAGCCAGCAGGAATACAGCCACTGCGAGCGGGTGCGGTGGGCCACATCCTTCATCTCTCGCAGGCGCCGCAGGTGCGGGTTGAGCCGGGCCTCGGCCGTGGCCAGTGGGATCTTGTGCGTCTTCAGCCCGGCGCCCGGGCCCCGCAGGTACAGCGGCAGCAGGCGTTCGATGATGAACGGCCAATAGCTGGCGCCGGCGTGCAGGTTGCGTGGGTCGGCCACGCTGGACTCCAGCGTGCGGCGCGTGGCTTCCGGCAGGCCAGCGGTGGCGCGGTCGATGATGCCGCGCACGAACGGCAGGTAGCTGTGCCAGAACGCCGGGCCCGCGACGAAGTAGTTGCAGGAAGAGAATGCCGACGACGGCATCACGGCGTCGAACTCGCCGGCTGCCACACCGGCGGCTGCAAACACCGCCTGGCAGAGCTCGCGCATGCCGGGGTGGGCGGTCTGCCCCTGGTGCCAGAAGTTGGCGAACAGCGCCTCGTGTTCGGGCGAGGGGTTGCAGTAGTACAGGTCGCAGCCGGGGTGCTCGTGCACCACCTGGGCCAGGGCCTCGCCGCTGAGCCCGGTCTTGGCGAAGAATTTCCACGACACCGCACCCCACAGGGGCGACAGTTGCACGCCATCGTCGGCGGCCAGCCGCTCGAACACCTCGAACTCGCGCAGCGGCCCGCAGCGGCCGGCGTTGTCATATGGGATCAGGTCGGGGTCCAGACTGACGCGCTGGGCCTCTTCGAAGTGGATCTGGAACACCGGGATCTGGTTCGGCCCGACATGCGGCTGCTCCTGGGGTGCGATGGACCGCAGCGCCGAGGCATCGTTGGCGGCGTCCGCTGCCTGCGGCCCGGTCGCCCGGACCCGGACCTGGCGACGCCGGGTCGGCGCCATCGGTGGCGGCGGCGATGGCGCCACGGGTGCGGGCACGGCCGCCAGCAGACTGGCTGCAGCGCGCTGGCGTGGCGGTCGGGCGGCTCGGGCAGGTGCCGCCGCTTGTGCGGCAGCGGGTGCGGCGGCTGGTGCAGGTGCGGGTGCGGCGGGCGGTTTGGCGCGCGCTTTGGCAGCAGGGGCAGCAGGGGCAGCAGTGGAGCGCTTGGTGCGTGAGCGGGCGGGGAGCTTGGGATCGGGCATGGCAGGCGGTTCGGTCTGGTCCGGCACGTGGTGAGAGGAGGGAAGGGCGGGCGATCAGCAGCCTTCAGTGCTGCATCGGGTGCTCGCGGGTGCTGTCCAGACCCAGCCCATGACGCTGGGTCATCAGATGGCGCAACTGCGGCAGCACATAGAGGAAGGCCGACACCACGCTCGGGTCGAACTGCTCGGCGTCGTCGGCCTGGATGACCGCCGCCGCGCGTTCTGCCGTCAGGGCGGATCGGCCAGGCTCCGGCTCGGCAGTCATCTGGTCGAACATGTCGGCCAGCGCCGTGATGCGCGCCGACAGCGGAATGGATTCACCCGCCAGACCGAACGGCATGCCGCCGCCGTTCCAGTGCTCATGGCGTGCCAGTGCGATCTCGGCAGCCAGCCGCAGCACGGGTGAGGCATGGTCGCGCAACACGCGGTGGCCGGCGATGGCGCGTTGCCGCAGCAGCTGGCGCCGGCTGTTCCAGGTCGGGGTCGGTGCCTCGTCCACCACCGCCCAGGCGCCGATGTCGTGGTAGGGCACGGCACGCCGCAACAGGGTTTGGTGGCGCTCGCTCAGCCCGTAGCCGGCGGCGATGGCCGCTGCGTAATGGCCGGCGCGCCGCAGTGCGGACGCCGCCCGGTCGGTGCGCACGCCGATCAGCCTGTCCAGCAACTGCCGCGCACCGGACTCCGCGCCGACCGGCAGCCAGTCGGTCTCATCCGAGGTCAGGCCCCCGGCCATGTCGGCCTGCCGCAGCAGGCAACGCCGGTCGGTGATGCGCAGCAGGTTGCCCACCTTCAGCTTGATCTCTTCTGGTGCGAAGGGCTTGTCGATCACGTCCACGGCGCCGGCGCGCAGGGCGGCCAGGCGCATGCTCTCCACCGCCCAGCCCGAGATCATGGCCACCGGAATGGAGCGGGTGGTGGGGTGCAGCAGCAACTCGTCGAGAAACTGCAGCCCGTCCATCTTGGGCATGTGGAAGTCCAGCAGGATCAGCTCGGGCTGGCACTCGATGCACCAGGCGAGCGCTGCCGTCGGATCGACGAAGGCACGCGCGTCGCGGTGGCCGGCTTGCGCCAGCAGCCGCTTGAGCTGAGCAGTGACAACCGAGTTGTCGTCGACGATGCAGATGGCCATGAGGTCTTTTTGGTTCAAAAACGACTAAACAGCGTTATATGGTAAACAAAAAACTTGATGAGTTGTCGTTCGAATTCGTCTTGTCAACGCGATTTCTTCACGAATGAAGAGCCTTCAGCGCTGCTGCCGTTTCGGCACCCGTCCCGACATGGCTGTCGTTCGTGCGTTGCTGCTCGATCCACCGCTTTGGCGTGTTCTTGAAGGTGTAAATCAATCAAAACACAATTAAAATGATGGAGTGCTACTGCTTCAATTCGACCAGCTGACCGACCCGGTGACCTCCGCCCTGCGCAAGCTCTGCGTGGCCGCTGGCGGCGTGCACAGCGTGGTCGGCCTGCGCGCCGACCGGGGCTTCGCACACAACCTGTCGGCTGTGCAGGCGGCGTTGCCGGCGGGCGCGCATCCGCTGGTGGGTGTCGGCCTGGCGGGCACGCTGCTGCTGGGCATCTTGGGTGCTGTGCCGCTGGACCCCGCTTTGCGGGTGCTGGCGCTGTTCCCCTACCTGGGGGTGGACAGTCCGCCCTATGCTGCATCGCACTTGCCCAGTGGCATCGCGCAGCAATGTCTGCAGGCCGCCAGTCGCCCCTGGCTCGGCCGGGTCTGGCGGCATGTGGGCGTGACGCCGCGACCACGCGGGCTGGAGGGCGTGTACCCGCCGGCTGTGGTGTCCTGGCGCCACGCCGCGGCCTGTCTGCAGACCGTGGAGTTTGCGCACCTGCTGGGGCTGGTCCAGCACCCGGCGACGGTGGTGCTCAACCAGGCCTCGCCGCAGCTGGACCCGGCGCGCGCCCTGGTCAGCCTGCGTGCCTTCAATGCCCTGATCACGCCTGGCCTGGCCGACCCGGCCGCGCCTGGGCTGGCAGCGCAGGTGCTGGACTGGGCCGACGGCAGCGGCGCAGTGCCCGGCGCGGAGTTGTCGCATGTTTGAAGCCTGGCCGGGTCTGCTGCTGCGGGCTGGTGACCGCGTGGTCGCGGCGCTGGCGCTGCTGGTGCTGGGGGTGCTGGTGTTCGGTGTCTGGGCGGCGTGGGGCGAGCGCCGTCGCAGCAGGGCCCGCCAGGCCGCGCCAGCACCGGCCGTCGATTCGCCCGGTCAGCCCGAGCCACCGGCCGATGCGTCGGTGCAGGCCTTGCACCAGACGCTGCGCAGCCTGGAGCAGTTCGAGCGATTGCAGGGCGAGTTGCGCCAGCGGCTGCAGCAGACCGACCAGGCGCTGGTGGCCGAGCAGGACCGTGTCGGCTCTGCAGTGCAACTGCTCAAGCGTGCGGCGCAGGAAATGCGTCTGCCGGAGACTGTGTTCGAGGTCTACGAGGGTTTGCGCCTGATGCCGCGCAAGTCCATCGAGGCCCAGCAGGCCGACCGCAGCTGGCACCGCCAGGTCGGCATCGAGCCTGGTCGGGTGCTGGTGCTGGATGCCGACAGCCGCCAGACCCAGATGAATTTTGGGCTCGATGGGGCGGCGATGCGCATCAGCGGCCGGAGTTTCATTCTCAGCCGCGGCAGCTTTGATGAGCTCACCCTGCTGGACGGCGGGCACAGCGCGGTGCTGACGGTGCGCATCAAGCTGTCGCCGGACCGGCTGACCGTGCTGGAGGGCACCGTGATCGGCTACCGCCCTGGCGCCTGGGTCGAAGCCTGGGTGGCCCTGCGCGCCCGCATGGATGAGCGCCAGGCCGCCCTGCTGCGCGGTCCGCGCCTGCGCGAGCTGGACAAACTGCGGGCTGACTTCGGCATTGGTGCCGGCCAGCCCGGTTGGAGAACCACACCATGAATTTCAAGCAACTGCTGCGCCGTTTGCGGCCCGCCGCCTCCAAAGCGGAGCTGGCAGCCGCCCCGCCCGCCCCCACACCGGCGGCAATGCGCCCCGGGCCGGCTGCGCCACGCCAGGCCGGCGGCGGCGTGCTGGCGGATCTGCGTCGGCGCTTGCGGCTTGCCGGCCCGGTCAGCGCTGGCGTGGAGCCGGCGCTCGGCCCGGCGACTGCGGCCGAGCTGCCTGCGCCCGCGGCCGTGTCGTCACGGCCCCCGCCGGCGCTGCGCGGCATCGGGCAGTGGCTGGGCCTGGCCGGCCTGCTGGTGTGCGCGCTGCTGGTGGGCGCGGGCGGCATCACCGCCTGGGACCTGGTGTCGGCCGGCCGCGGGCTGGCGCAGCATCTGCCGACCACGCCGACGCTGGATCAGTATCCAGCGCTGGCGCGCGTGCCGCTGCTGCCGCAAAAGAACCAGAACCCCGACCTGCAGCGCGCCCTGAAGCCCAACGAGGACCGGTTGCTGCGGGCGGTGCAGAACATCGCGACCTTCGAGAACGCCCGCGCCGAGCCCACGCTGCGCGCTGCGCCCGCCGTGTTGCAGGCCGTGGTTGCCGGATCGGTGGCCGAACAGGCCGGCTTGCAGCCCGGCGATGTGCTGCGCACGGTCAATGGCAAGGAGGCGGGTTTCGTCTGGGATGTCTACAAGCAGGCCACCGAGCGGCCCGTGCGCCGCCTGGAACTGGCGGTGCAGCGCGGCGCCGATGCCCTGACCGTGGCACTGGATCTGCGTTCCGGTGAGCAGTTCGACATGACCAACCTGGGCTTGCTCTTTGCCGTGCCGGCGAGTGCCCGTTTCATCGGCCAGACCGACACCACACGCATCGCCGCGCAGTTGCGTCAGGCCTACCTGGAGCCGCTGCCGACGGAAGAGCAAGGGGCCTACACCGAGGGCCTGTTGATCCTGAGCAACGCATTGGTGAGCAACCTGCGCACGCTGCAGGCGGCAGCCCCCGGCTCCGGCGCGTATCTGCGCAGCGAAGAACTGCTGGTCTGGTACGACCGCAAGCACCACGAAGCGCAGAGCGCCTTTCGCATCGGCCAGGCCCGACTCCAGGCCCGCCAGAGCCAGGCACTGACTCAGCTGGGCTGGTGCCTGCTGGCCGGCACTGCCGCCGGTCTGGTGGCACTGGGCCTGGCGATGCGCCGCACCTGGAGGCCGTGATGGACAGCGCGAGGGTGCTGCGGGTGCGCGTCGACACCACCGTGCTGGCCCTGCCGGCCCATGCCGTCGTGGCGATCAGCCGGCTCGACCAGCCCAGTTGGAGCGGCGTCGATGCGCAACAGGTGCCGCTGCACCTGGTGCGCGGCCCGTCTGGCCCGCTGGTGGCCCTGGCCGCGCCCCTGCTGCTCGACACCACCGCCGTCTCGCAGCGGCCGGCCTGGGCCGTGCAGCTGGCCACGGCCGCCGGTGCCGCCGACGGCCCCATGGCGGCTGGCCTGGCGGTGGCGGTGTGCGAGGTGCTGGGCCTGCAACCTGGCGAAGCCACACCCGGCGTGCTTCGGCACCCGGCCCACTGAGCGTCTGAGGACTTCACATGCCACACGCCTCGCCCCGTCCCGCCGGTGCCACCGACCGCCTGCTTGCCGCGCTGTGCCTGCTGTGCGTGGCCACCCTGCTGCTGGCCCTGGGGCTGGGTGACCTGCACCGCCGGCAACAGCAGTCGCTGCAGGAGATGCAACTGCTGCACCGCGACCTGCACCAACTGGTGGACCGCCCGCGCCTGCTGGACGCGGACGGCTTCGACCAGTTGGAAGCCCTGGGCAAGGAGACACGCCGCGTGCTGGGCGATCTCGACCGGTTGTCGCTCATCGGCCGCGACGCCAGTGCGGCCGAGGCCGGCGAAGCCGCGGTCGCCGCGCTGGGCCGCATCGTCGCCCAGCGCCAGGTCTTTGCAGATCTTGCCCAGCTGAACGACCGCCTGACCGGCGAGGGGCGCCCGGTGCCCGGCCTGTGCGCCGAAGACGCCGGCGTGCCGAACATGCCGCGCCTGCGCAGCATCATCGACAGCCGCCTGGCACGCAACCCGGACGCGGGCGGCCCCGCGCTGGACGTGCCTGGCGCCGACAGCGCGCCCCAGTTGCAGCGTGCGGTCCAGTTGTTGGAGAGCTTCCGGATCTTCCGCGGCGATGCCCTGGCGGCCATGGCCACCCTGGCGCGGCTGCCGGGGCCGCAGCCCAGCGTGGGTCTGGTGCATGGCCTGGGCTGGCTGGGCACACTGCTGGCGGCGCTGACCGCGGCGCGCTGGTTGCTGCGCCGGCCCGCGCCGGCCATGACGCCCGCCAAGATCATCCCGCGGCTGGAACCGGAAGCGGCCCGGACGCCCCCCCCGGCAGCCGCGGCGACGTCGGTCCCGTTTACGGCCGCACCAGATCGGCCTGAGCCCGCCAAGGCCCCGCCACCCCCCGCCACAGCGCCGGTCGGCAGCGCCGTCGACACCGGTCCGCAGTGGCTGGACCTGGTGCACACGCTGACGTCAGCCCAGGCCACCGGTCGCAGCCTGGTCCGTGCCGCGGCGGACTTGCTGGATGCGCCGCAAGAGCCCGACGGCCAGAACGCCGATGACTGGCTGCGCGCGCTGGCCGACCTGGCCGATCACCTGCTGTCGGCGCGCGAGGGCACGGTCAACCAGGCATTGGCTGCGCTGGCCGACGGTGCCGACCCCAACCGCCAGGCCGCCCTGGAGCGGCTGGATCTGCACTTGGTGGCCATTCTGGATGGCCTGGCCCAGTTGCAAGGTCTGCACGGCGCCGAGCGCGCGGCCAAGACCGACGCCACGATCGTGCCACGCACAGCCCTGGTGCGCCTGAGCTCCGAGCTGGGCCACCTGAACGACCAACTCGGCGTGATCGGGCGCGACGTGGCGGGTCTGCGCGACGGCGGCGCGGATCTGTCGGACTGAGCTCGGAGCCAACATGGACACGTCCGAGCTGTTCCTGATCGACGCTGAACAACTGGCCGCGGAGCTGCAACGCTTTGCCACCTCTCGGCGCGGCATGGCCCCCGAGGCGGTGGCGGCCACCTGCGACGAGTTGGCTGATCTGCTGCGCACGGTGGACCTGGCCGACCATGCCCGTTGTGCCCGCGCCATGGCGCGCAGCCTGGCCCGTGCCGATGGGCCCGACGGTCTGCACTGGCGTCGCGAGCTGGCACAGGCGCTGGGCAACGAGATCGGCGTGGTGGCCGATGCGCTGCGGCGGCGCGCCGGTGTCAACGGCGGCGCGGCCTTTGCCGATGGCTGGCTGCAGCGGCTGGCACAGTTCGAGCCCGCGGCCGCACCGGCGCCAGAGACCGCGCCGCCCTTGCCAGCGCCGCCAGTGCCGGCGGAACCGCCGCCCGTGGCTCCCGCCGTGGCACCCGTCCACGGTGACAGCGCCGACCAGCGCCAAACGGCCCTGCTGCAGGCGGCGCAGTTGCACGCCACCCTGCCGCAGACCCACCGCGCCGCCCGCGCCGGCGTGGAACGTGTGGTGGCCGATCTGGTGGGCCAGGCTCGCATCGACATCACCCAGGTCGGCCCGTGGCCTCTGCCGGTGCCGGTGCGCGCCGCGCCGGAGGCGTTGGCGGTGCTGGCTGCTGCGCTGGCCTGCCTGCCCGCACCCCGCCGCCTGCTGGCGCAGGCCAATGCCACGCTGCTGAGCCTGGACCTGGCCTATGACGCAGACATCATCGCCGAAGGCTCGACCGCCGAGGCCATTGCGGCACTCGGCGCCGCCGGCGGTCGCATCGACGCCACGGTCAGCGGCCTGCGGCTGAGCCTGCCGTGCGATACTCAGCGCCCGCAGGTGGTGGTGCTGCGGGCGGCCCGCGGCTGGATTGCGGTGCATGCCCTGCAGTACGCGGTGGCCACCGGTCCCGGCGACAGCGTCTGGTTGAGCGAGGCCACCGGCCTGCCGGCTGCGCAGCTGGGCGACCCGGAAGCTCCGACGCACATGTGGCGTCATGATCTGCCGGCGCTGGCAGCCCATGCCTGCCCAGCATCCTGGATGGCGCTGGTCAGTGACGCCACGGGGCGCCTGATGCCCCTGTGTGTGCCCCCATGGGCTGCGTCGGCATGAGACCCGCCCGGCCGACGAGGGCTTGGCCTCAAGGGCTGGTGGCCGTTGCCAGCACGGTATTGAGCCTGGCCGCGCTGGCCCAGCCCGCTGCCCGCATCCCCGAGTGGCAGGCCCTGGTGGAACGCCATGTCCTGCAGCACAACGCCGCGTCGCCCTGGCGCACTGTCGTGGAGTGGCCCACCGAGGAGGCTGGGCCACCGGCTTGCCAGCAACTGCCGCGGGTGGTGGAGGTGACGCGCAGCCGCTGGCTGGGCCCGCTGACCCTCACCCTGACATGCGACAAACCGGGCTGGCGCTGGTCGGTGATGGTGCGGGTGCGGGGCATGGCCAGCGTGGTGCAGGCCAGCCGCGCCTTGCCTGTCGGGCGCCGCCTGAGCGCCGACGACCTGCAGCTGGCCGAGGTGGACCTGGCCAGTGAGCCCACGGGCGTGCTGCTGGACATGGCGCAAGCCTTGGGCCGCGAGACGGCCCGACCGCTGCGTGAGAATACGAGCCTGCAGCTAAACGCATTGCGCGCGCCGACCGTCATTCAGACAGGTGAGCGGGTGACCGTGCAAGTGCAGGGACGGGCCTTCCAGGTCTCGATCGAAGGGACGGCCCAGCAAGGTGGTGCGGTGGGTGACACCATCCGCATCAAGCTGGCTGACGGCAAGCTCGTGTCAGCGCAGGTGTTGCGCGCGGGCCAGGCCGAAGTGCGGATGTGAGCGGTAACCCAGAACGGAAACAAGCATGGATCTCAAGCCCATCCCCGGTGGCACCCCAGTCGGACAGACCACCCAGACGCCAACCGAGCGACCACTTGCCGGGCTGGCGGGCAATGTGCCGCGGACCGCGGCGCCAGCCGCTGCGGCGGTGCAGCTGCAGGTTTCCAGCGCCGTGTCCAGTGGCCATGCGGCCGCCGTGGGCGACGACGGCCTGAGCGACCAGGTGCTGCTGGACACGCTGAAGAAACGGGTCCAGGCCGGAGAGTTCGAGATCGACTACGGCAGCCTGGCCCGCAACATCATCGAAGACGCCGTGCTGGCCATCGGCCACCGCCGCGGCCTGGCGCGTTGAGACCACCATGCACGGCGACTGCGATGACCCAGTGCACCGCCTGCTGACGGACATGGCGTCGGCGCTGGCACGCCAGCAAGCCGTGTTGTCCGGGGGGGATCTGGACCAGCTTGGCCCGGTGAATGCCGCAGTGGACCAGTGCTTCCAGGCCATTGGCGCCTGGCCTGGCGGCGAAGCCGCCCTGAAAGACGAGATTGCAGCGCGGCCGGAGGATGAGCGCATGTTGTTGCGCGCCCAGCTGCAGCAGCTGCGCACCGCCAACCAGACCAATGGCGAACTCATCCGCGTCAGCCTGGCACGGGTGGCCGCGGTCAAGGTCTTCCGCAGCGCCAATGCTGCCAGCGGAACCTACGGCCCGGGGGCCGGCCAGGCAGACGCCGGCGCGCTGTTGTCGCGCCGCGCCTGATCTGCCGGGCGGTCAGCCCGCCGGGGCTTCCGGCCGGGTGCTCGGGTTCTGCAGCCAGCCACGCAGGCGCAGCATTGCCTGGGAGTGCAGCTGGCTGATGCGTCCGCCGGTCAGGTCCATCACGAAGGCGATCTCGCGGTAGCTCAGGTGCTCGTTGTAGTGCAGCGCCAGCACCTGCTGCTCCTTGAGCGGCAGCAGCGGCAGCAGCGGCAGCAGGCGCTGCATGGCTTCGCGCAGCGCCGCCTGCTCCAGCGGGTCGCTGCGCTCGTCGCTCTCCGGCTCGTCTGACTCGGGCAGCTCGTCGACGATGTTGATCGACACGGCGCCATCGAGCAGGCTGCGATAGTCGGCCGCGCTGATGCCCATGGCGGCAGCCACTTCGGTGTCCTCGGGCGGACGGCCCAGGCTGTGCTCCAGCGCCGTCACCGCCTCTTGGGCGGCGCGCAGCTTGTCGCGCTGGTGGCGCGGCATCAGGTCATTGCCGCGCAGCCAGTCGTAGATGGCGCCGCGCACGCGCAGGCGCGCATAGGCGCCAAAAGGCGCACCGCCGGCCTGCGGCTGCCAGCGTCGCGCAGCGTCCAGCAGGCCCAGCATGCCCTCTTGCACGAGGTCATCCAGTTCGATCGACGCCGGCAGGCGTGAGCCGATCTGGAAGGCCAGCCGCCGCACCAGCGGCGTGTGCTCGCGCACGATCTCGTCGATGTTGCCGGCGGCATAGGCTTCAGCGCGCCGCGGGCGCAGGGCGGCCATCGCCGCTCAGCCCCGGTACAACATGCGGCCGGCCAGCATCTGGTACAGAGAGACGGGCAATGTCAGGCCCTGGTCCCCGCTGTCGTCGCCGAAGGCGCTGGCGCTGGCAGAGCGCACCCAGCCCAGGAAGTCCAGTGGCTGCTCCAGCAACTGCTGTGAGGCGCTGGCCAGCCGGTCGAATGCAGCACGGCCCTCGCCGGCATCGGCCCCGCCCACCAGCAGCACCGGCACCGCCTCGCCACCGGAGATGATGGACAGCTCGCGCACATGCGCCAGCGCCCGGGTGAGCGACGCGTCGTCGGGTGCTGCGACCACGATGCGCTGCACCGTCTCGCCATAGCACGCCATGGCGCTGCCGAAGGGCTCACAGGTGGCCACCACCACGAACTCGAAGTCCAGTTCGGTGCGCTGCAGCATCTTCACCAGCGACGGGCCGCGCACGCGCTTGCTGTCGACTGCGCCCCGCACCTTCACGCCGGTGGCGAACCACAGGTTCTCTGCCACCTTGCGCAGCACCCGGTTCAGCGCCACGCTGCCGCTGAACACCTGGCCGAGGTCGAAGCGCACCGGAAAGGTGAAGCCCTTGAGCGATTGCCGCTCGAACAGCGGCACCTCGTCGACCAGCAGCGTGAGGTGGCCGCCGCGGCGCAGCGCATGCGCGGTGCCCAGGCCCAGGGTGACGGTGGCGTCCGGCGGCAGCGCGCTGGCCACGCAGTACACCACCGGCTCGCCCTGGCCGAACATCGCACGCAGGCCGTCGGCCTGCGTGCCGGGCATGCTGCGGCGCTCGGCCCGTGGCGGCGACGTGGTCTCCGCTGGGTCTGTGTCGTGGTCGTTCATGCGCTGCGCGCCTCCGTGGTCCAGGCGTTGATGTCGTCGGCGATCATGGCTGGCATGTGCGCGTCGTCGGTGGCGCTGTCGTCGCGCCCGCGCGGGTTCACCGTGCGGTGGGCGATGTAGGCCGCATCGGCGGCGAACAGGTCCTCGGGCACCCGCTGGCCGTTCGACAGGAACAGCAGCGGCAGACGGTGGCGCAACACGCAGTCGATGGCGGGCGCCAGGCTCATGCCCTCGTCGATCTTGGTCAGGATGGCCGAGTGGATGCCGTGGCCACCCAGGGCATTGCGGTGCGCTGCGATCACGTCGTCCAGCGTGCGGGTGGAGGTGGTGGCGCTCATCACCAGCACCCGGTGCACCGCGCCGCAGCCCTGGCGGATCATCTCCAACTGCTCGACCATCATGGTGTCGCGCTGGCCCACGCCGGCGGTGTCGAGCAGCACGATCTTGCGTGCCGACAGGTCGGCCACCTTGCTCTCCAGGTCTTCGCTGTCGCGCAGCGAGACCACCGGCAGGTTCAGGATGCGGGCAAACACGCGCAGTTGCTCCTGTGCGCCGATGCGGTAGGTGTCGGTGGTCATCAGCGCCACCTGGCGCCGGCCGTAACGCAGCACGCAGCGTGCAGCGATCTTGGCCAGGGTGGTGGTCTTGCCCACGCCGGTGGGGCCGATGAAGGCGTAGACACCGCCCTTGTCAAACAGGTCGAAGGCGTCGCGCGTCTCCAGCCGTCCCTGGATCCAGCGCTGTGCACGCTCCAGCAGGCGGTCGAAGTCGGGCTCGGTGGGCAGCTCAGCCAGTAGCTGCGTCACCACCTGTGACGACAGGCCGGCATTGAGCAAACGCCGTGTCAGCAGCGCATGCCCGGGCGCCGCTTGTTGCAGCGACGACCAGAAGCTGCTGGCCAGATGGCCGGACAGCAGGCTCTTCACCTCGGCCATCTGGCTGCTGAGCGACTGCATGCCGGCCGTGGTGCCCGTCTGCGGCACCGGGCCCGGGCCCGGCGCTGACGGCACCACCGACGCAGCCGGCAGTGCAGACGGGCCATCGGTCAGCGGACTTGGCGTGAACCGCGGTGGCGGCGAAGGCAGTTGGCCACCGCCGGCCATGAAGCCCGAGGCGCGCATGTGCAGCGGTTCACGCACCGGCTGGCGCGGCGGCGACAGGGGATCCGCCGCACGGCGCGCCGGCTGCATGGCCAGCGGTTCGACCGCGGCCGCCCCACCCAACTGGCGGCGCAGCCGTTCCGGGGGGGTGGGCAGTGCTTCCGGCTGGCGGGCGGGCAGGTCGGCCTTGACCTGCGGTTGTGCTTGGGGCGGTGCCTGGCGCTGTGGCTGGGGCGCCAGCGTGACCAGGGCATCGGCGGCGATGGCCAGAATCTCCACGCCCTCCGGCACCTCGCGGCTGGATAGCACCACCGCATCACCGCCCAGTTCGGCCTTGATGCGGCGCAGTGCGTCGGTTGCATTGCTGGCAACGAATCGTTGGGCGCTCATGGAGTGCTGACTTTCTGATGGATGGGTCGGCAGGCGGGCCAGGCAGCGGCATCAGTGGCCGTGCAAGGCAGGGGTCGTTCGGGTGTCATTGGCGCTGGCAGACGATGCGTTGGAATTCCACCTGCGCGGTGGGCGGCATTTCGGACATCGCCAGCACCACCGCCTGCGGCCGCACGCGGCGCAGCAGACGCGACAGCGTGAGCCGGGCGCGCGCACCACACAGCAGCACGGGGGCGTGGCCCAACGCTTCCAGTTCGTCCATCGCGGC
>JBBAPL010000108.1:0-17811 GCA_040400895.1 Aquabacterium sp. | reverse complement strand
TCTGCCGTCCACGATCAGCCTGAAACGGGCGTCCACGATCGCTGAAATACGCACAAGAGCACCAGGTTGCGGTCCTTGGAGTGGATGCAGCGTGCCCAGCCCTGGCCCAGGGCCTTGGTCTGCGGCAGGCCGAAAATCTCTTGCCAGCGCGGGTTGACATAGGTGCAGCTGCCTTGCGCATCTGTGGCAAACATGCCCAGTGGCGCACCTTCGCTGAGGGCGCGAAACCGGGCCTCGCTGGCCAGCAGGGCCTGGTCGGCGCTGCGCACGGCCAGGGCGGCGCTGCGCGACTGCAGCGCGCGCGCTGCAGCCACGGCCAACTGGCGCAACACCTCGCGCTGGGCCGCCTGCAGTTGCCGTGGTTGGCGGTCGATCACGCACAGCGTGCCCACCCGGGCGCCGTTGTCCAGGCGCAGCGGCATGCCGGCATAGAACCGGATGCCTGGCGCACCGCAGACCAGGGGGTTGTCGGCAAAGCGCGGGTCTTGCAGCGCATCGGGCACTTCCAGCAGCTGCTCGCTCAGCACGGCATGGGCACAGAAAGCCTGGTCACGCGGGGTTTGCTGCATCTCGGGCAGCCCCTGATTGGCTTTGAACCATTGGCGGTCGGTGTCGATCAGGCTGATCAGCGAGATCGGCATCTGGCACACCAGCGCCGCCGCCCGGGCCAGGGCATCGAACTCGTCTTCAGGCGCGCTGTCCAGCACTTGCAGGTCGTGCAAAGCACGCAGGCATGCAATCTCATCAGCGCGGTCGGGTGCGGCCAGCATGGCCCATTCTGGGTTGCCGCTGCTTGGCGCAGCCGACAAAAAGCACCCGGTCCTGACCGTGTCTCTGCGGCAAGCAAGCCACCCGCACGCAGTGCGAGAAGGTGTTGGATCGACGCGACCGCGTTGCGGCCGCCTTCGTCAGGCGCCCAGGCCGGCGACCGACAAACGCTGTGCCAGCGCAACCAGGCCCAGGTCGCTGCCACGCGGGCCCAGCAGCGACAAGCCCAGCGGGGCGCCGTTGCGCTTCAGCAAGGGCAGACTCAACTGCGGTGTGCGCGACAGGCCGGCGATGCACAGCATGCGGATGGCGGCGTTGCGGTAGTCCTCCAGCGCGCTGTCGGGCGCGGCGCGCAGCGGCGCCACGTCGGGCATGGTGGGCATCAGCAGCACGCCGTCGCTGCCCAGCAGGTCGTCGATCTGCTGCGCATAGGCCGCCCGGAAGGCGCTGGCCGCCGCCACTTGCGCATCGGTCACCTGCTTGCTCCAGGCAAAGCGCTCGGCCACGCCCGGGCCCAGCGGCGGCGCAAAGCGCTCGATCAGCGGGCCGTTGGTCATCCAGGACTCCCGCCCCTGCAGGTGGCGGAAGTGCCAGTACATCGCGTCGAAACTGTCGCGCACCACCGCCACCGGGCTGGCGCGGCCCAGCACCGCTTGCACCGCGTCGGCCACCGGCAGGGCATCGGCTGCCACGGCGGGCGACAGCAGCGCCCACACCTCGGTGGGCCACAGCAGGCGCGGGGTGGCCGGCAGGGCCACCGGGTCGGCATCCATCAGCACGCCTGCCACGCGGGCAAAGCTGTGGCTGTCGCGGGTGAAGAAGCCGCAGGTGTCGAAGCCGGGCGCCAGGTCGAGCACGCCGGCCAGCGAGATGCGGCCATGCGTGGGCCGAAGACCGTACAGGCCGCAATGGTTGGCTGGCGCGCGCGCGCTGCCGCCGGTGTCGGTGCCCAGCGCAAAGTCGCACAGCCCGCTGCTGACTGCCGAAGCCGAACCCGACGATGACCCGCCGCTGATGCGGTCAGGCGCGGCGCCGTTGATCGGCGCGCCGAAATGGGCGTTGTTGCCGTTCATCGAGAAGGCGAACTCGTCGGTGACGGTCTTGCCGACCAGGGCCGCGCCGGCGTCCAGCAGGCGCTGCACCGTGGGCGCGCTGGTGGCCTTGATGCCCGACATCGCCAGCAGGAACGGGCTGCCGCCGCCGGTGGGGTAGCCGGCCACGTCGAACAGATCCTTGGCGCCAAAGCGCAGGCCTGATAGCGGGCCGGTGGCGGCATGCGGCACCGGCACGTCGGGGTAGGGGACGAAGGCGTGGGCGGGGTCGTGCAGGGGCATGTTGTCTCCGGGGCAAGTTCTATCAAGCGGCCGCCGCGGAACCGGCTTTGCCGGGCCGCCGGCGGCGCCCCCTGGGGGGGGCGCGCCGCCGGCGCTTCGGGCGGGGTCTAAATCACCGACGCGAGGGCGGCGGTGGCGTCGGTGCGAAGACAGCGCGCCAGGTGGCCGGGGGCCAGCACCACCGGCTCCGGCTGGGTGCTGCGGCAGGCGTCCTGCGCCATCGGGCAGCGGTCGGCAAAGGCGCAGCCGGGTGGCAGGTTGGCCAGGTCGGGCGGGCTGCCGCCGATGGTGGCCAGCCGGCCGCCGTGGTTGGGTGATTTCGCCAGCGCGCCGTGCGCCCGGCTCTGCAGCAGCGCGCGGGTGTAGGGGTGGCGGGGTTCGCGGATCAACTGCCGCGCGGTGCCTTCCTCGACGATGCGCCCGGCATACATCACCGCGATGCGGTCGGCCACCTCGACCGCAGCGCCGATGTCGTGGGTGACGAAGATGACCGACAACCCCAATTCACGCTGCAGTTCACGCAGCAGCAGCAGCACCTGGATCTGCACCGTGGCGTCCAGTGCGGTGGTGGGCTCGTCGGCCAGCAGCACCTGCGGCTTGCAGGCCAAGGCCAGGGCGATCATGGCCCGCTGGCGCATGCCGCCGCTCATCTCGTGCGGATACGCCCCCAGCCGCCGCTCGGGGCTGGGAATGCGCACCCGCTCGAACAGGGCCAGCGCGCGCTGGTGGGCCTGGTCCGCGCTGACCGGCTCATGCCGGCGGATGGATTCGACGATCTGCCGGCCCAGGGTGTAGACCGGGTCCAGCGCCAGCAGCGGCTCCTGGAAGATCATCGACGTGATCTTGCCGCGGTAGTCGGCCAGGGTGCGGCGGTCCATTGCCAACACGTCCTGCCCGGCCACCTGCACCTGGCCGGTGATCTGGCTGCGGCGCTCGTTGTGCAGGCGCAGCACGGTGCGCAGCGTGACGCTCTTGCCCGAACCGGATTCACCGATCAGCGCCACCACCTCGCCGCGCTGCACCGCCAGGCTGACGCCGTTGACCGCCTGCACCGGCTTCTTGCCGCCGGTGAAGGTGACGCGCAGGTCGCGGATCTCCACCATCGGGGCGACCATCGTGGCGTTGGAGTCGGCTACGGCCATGGGGTCAGGCGGCTTTCATCGCGGGCGCGGCCAGCGGGTGGCCACTGCCGGGCTCGTGCACCAGGCAGGCGACAGCATGGGCGGCCTCGGCCACCACCGGCGTGGGCACGCGCTGGCTGCACACCGGCGACGCCAGTGCGCAGCGCGGGTGGAAGCGACAGCCGCTGGGCGGGTTGATCGGGTTGGGCGGGTCGCCGGCCAGCGGCGCTTCTTCGGTGCGGTGATCGGGGTCGAGCGCCGGCATCGAGCTGAGCAGGGCCTTGGTGTAGGGGTGCAGCGGGTGGTTGAACAGCGCTTCGCTGGGGCCCAGCTCGGCCACCTGGCCGAGGTACATGACCATGACCCGGTCCGACAGGTAGCGCACCACCTGCAGGTCGTGGCTGATGAACACATAGGTCAGGCCGAAGTCGGCCTTCAGGTCCATCAGCAGGTTCAGCACCTGGGCTTCGACGCTCTTGTCCAGCGCCGACACCGCCTCGTCCAGGATCACCAGCCGCGGCTGCAGGGCCAGCGCGCGGGCGATGTTGATGCGCTGGCGCTGGCCGCCCGACAGTTCATGCGGGTAGCGCCCGGCAAAGCGCGCCGGCGCCAGGCCGACGCGGTTGAGCAGGTCGTGCGCGCGGCTCAGGGCCTCGCGCCGCGGTACGCCGTGCACCATCGGGCCGAAGGCGATGGAGTCCTCGATCGTCAGCCGCGGGTTCAGGCTGGCATAGCTGTCCTGGAAGACCATCTGCACCTGGCGGTGGAATTCCTTCAGGCTCAGGTCGCGGCTGCCGACGGTGCGGCCGTCGAACACCACCTCGCCGGCGGTGGGCGTGATCAACTGCATCAGCAGCCGGGCGGTGGTGCTCTTGCCGCAGCCCGATTCACCCACCACGCCCAGGGTTTCGCCGTTGTAGACGCTGAAATCCACGCTGTCGACAGCGCGCACCACGCCCGCGCCCTTGCCGAAGAAGCCGCCCTTGAGCGCGAAGTGCTTGGTCAGGCCGCGGATGGTGAGCAGCGGCTGGGCGGGGCCGCCTCCGGTGTCGTTCGGGTTGGCGCTCACGACTTGTTGTCCATCGCCGAACGCAGCCCGTCCGACAGCAGATTGAACGCGATCGACGTGATGAAGATCATCAGGCCCGGCAGCGCCGCCACCCAGGGTTGCACGTAGATGGCAGTGCGCAGGGTGTTGAGCATCAGGCCCCACTCCGGCTCGGGCGGCTTGACGCCCAGGCCCAGGAAGCTGAGGCCCGACGCCAGGATCAGGCTCACCGCGATCAGGCTGGTGGCGTAGACGAAGATCGGCCCCAGCACATTGCCCAGCACATGCACCCGCACGATGGTGAAGGCATTGGCGCCCGAGGCGCGCGCGGCCTCGACATAGTCACGCCCCTTGGCCTGGGCGGTCACGGCCTCGGCCACGCGGGCGATCTGCGGCACGAAGACGATGGTCAGCGACAGCAGCGAGTTGAAGATGCCCGCGCCCAGCGCGCCGCTGAGCGCAATCGCCAGCAGCACCGACGGGAAGGCGTAGAACACGTCGATGGTGCGCATGATGGCGGTGTTGACCCAGCCACCCGCGTAGCCCGCCAGGATGCCGACGGCCGAGCCGATGATGAACGCAAACAACACGGGTGTCAGACCCATGAACAGGCTGAGCCGTGCGCCCACCATCAGCCGGCTCAGCATGTCGCGGCCCAGTTCGTCGGTGCCCAGCGGGTAGCCGTCAATGCCGATGGGCTTGAGCCGGCTGAGCATCGACGACTGGTACGGGTCGGCCGGTGTGATCCAGGGGCCGAACAGCGCCAGCCCCAGCAGCAGCAGCACGACGAAGCCGGCGCCCATGGCCACCTTGTCGGCCAGCAGGCGGGTGCCCACGCTCTGCCAGTAGCCGGGCGAGCGCTGGGCGTCGGTCAGCGGCGCGACCGCGGGCTTGGGGGCTGTGATGGTCGACATGTCGGATCAGGCCCTGGCGATGCGGGGGTCGAGCAGGGTCTGCAGCACATCCACCAGCAGGTTCAGCACGACGAAGAACATGGCCAGCACGAGGATGGTGCCCTGCAGCAGCGGCAGGTCACGCTGGAAGATGGCGGAATTGAGCAGGAAGCCGGTGCCCGGCCAGGCGAACACGGTTTCGATCAGGATCGACCCGCCCAGCAGGTAGCCCAGTTGCAGGCCCATCACCGCCAGCGCGGTGGGAGCAGCGTTCTTCACCACATGGGCAAAGATGCCGAGGTGGGTGAGGCCCTTGGCGCGCAAGCCGACGATGAACTCCTGCGCCAGGATCTCGGCCACCAGGGCGCGCACCGTGCGGGCGATGATGCCCATCGGGATCACGCTCATCGTGATCGCCGGCAGCACCATGTATTGCAGGTGGTTCCAGTCCCAGGCCCAGTCCTTGTCGCCGGGGCCGCCGCCGGTGGCCGGCAGCCAGCCCAGGATGGCCGAGAAGATGATGACCATCACCATGCCCAGCCAATAGTGCGGCACGCTGACGCCCAGCACCGCCAACGTGGATGCCAGGCGGTCGGGCCAGGCCCGCTGGAAGTAGCCGCCGACGAAGCCGAACAGGCTGCCCAGCACGAAGCCGATGAACGTGGCCAGCACTGCCAGGCGCAGGGTGTTGCCCACGGCGGTGAGCACCTCGCTGGTGACCGGCCGGCCGCTGGCGATGCTGGTGCCCAGGTCGCCGTGCAGCGCCCGCCACACCCACGACGCAAACTGCTCGGGGTAGCTGCGGTCGAAGCCGTAGAGCGTGCGCATCTGCGCCGCCAGGTCGGCCGACGCATCGGGTGGCAGGATCGAGACCAGCGGGTCGCCCGGCGCCAGGTGCACCAGGGCAAAGCACACCAGGGCCACGCCCACCATGATGGGCAGGGCGTAGCCGATACGGCGCAGCAGGTAGGCAAACATGGGTCTGGTTCAGGCAGGCCCACCTGCGGTGCCGGGTGGCGCCGCAGGTGGGCCGGGCGCAGGGTCAGTCGAGGCTGACGGTGGCCAGGTCGATGAACCAGCTGCGCGGCTGCACCACGCCCTTGACCTTGGGCGAGATGGCGCGCGGGCCCACGTCATGGGCGATCCAGACGAACGGTGCCTCTTCCACGATGCGGGCATGCAGCTTGGACAGCGCCACGTCGCGTGCCTTGTCGTCGAAGCTGGTGCGCGCGTCGGCGATCAGCTTGTCGAACTCGGCGTTGCCGAAGTAGCCCCAGTTGTTGCTGACCGGCGGGAAGGTCTTGGTGCTGGTGAAGCGCACCATGGCAAAGAACGGGTCCATCGCCGCGAAGCTGACGTTGATGGCGTTGGCGCCGTTGGCCGACGGGTCTTTTGCGCCTTTGCGCCAGTTGGTGAACAGGGTGTTCCACTCGATCACGTCGAACTGCACGTCGAAGCCGCACTGCTTCAGGCTCTGCTGCACGAATTCATTCATCGGCAGGGGCTGCATCTGGCCCGAGCCGCTGGCGCTGATCTGCACCTTGACCTTGAGCGGCTTGGCCGGGCTGTGGCCGGCCTCTTCCATCAACTTCTTGCCGGCGGCCACGTCGTAGCGGATGTCGAACTTGGGGTTGCCCCACCACGGGTGGCCCGGGGGCACCGTGCCCTTGGGCAGGCCCATCATGCCGCCCAGCAGCTTGAGCAGGCCGGTGCGGTCCACGCACAGGTTGGCGGCCTGGCGCACGCGCTTGTCGAGCCAGGGCGAGCCCTCGGCGAACGACAGCTGCCACGGCCAGACGTGCGGCTGCTGGTTGAAGTAGATCTTGTGGCCGCGGCCCTGGATGGCGGCCATGGCGTCAGGCGACGGCGCCTCGATCCAGTCGACCTGGCCGCTCATGATGGCGGCGGTGCGGGCATTGGCCTCGGGCATGGGCAGCAGCACCACGCGGTCGACCTTGGATACGCGCTTCGCATCCCAGTAGGTCTTGTTGGGCACCAGTTCCAGCCGTTCGCGGGCCACGAAGCGGGCCATCTTGAACGGGCCTGAGCCGCTGGCGTCGGCCGCGAAGGCGGTCCAGGCGGTCTTGGCCTTGTCGGCCGGGGTGGCGCCTGCGGCGGCGTCGAACTTCTTCTGCCAATGGGCCGGGCTGGCCATGAACAGGTTGGTCAGGTTCAACGGCAGGAAGGCGTCGGGCTCGCTGGTGGTCAGCTCGACCGTCAGGTCGTCGATCTTGCGGGCGGTGCGCAGCGTGGGCATGCGGCTGGCCGTCACGCCGACCTGGCTGGCGTCGAAGTGGGGCGCGTCCTTGTCGAGCACCTTGCGCACGTTCCAGACCACCGAGTCGGCGTTCAGGTCGCTGCCGTCATGGAACTTGACGCCAGGTCGGAGCTTGAATACCCATTTTGTCTTGTCCTTCGCGTCGACCGCCCAGCTGGTGGCCAGGCCGGGGATCAACACGCTGGGTGCGTCGGCCTTGCTCAGGTCCCAGTGCGTCAGCGCGTCATACATCGGGATGCCGGTGAAGCGGTTGCCCTCGAAGCCCTGGTCAGGCTGGCCCAGGGTGCGCGGGATGTCGGCCGCCGTCATCGCGATGCGCAGCACCTTCTCTTGCGCCAGGGCGGCAGTGGACGACAGCAGTGCTGCCAGGCCCAGGGCAGCAACGGGCAACAGGTTGGGCAGCAGCGGGGTCTTCTTGCTCATGGGGTCTCCGGAGAATGGTGGGGGGAACTGGTGCAAGCGGCGTGCCATGCTGCGCGAAGGCCGGCACGCACGTTGTCGATCAGTGGCACCGGCAGGCTCGGTGCCAGGGGGGCGGCCAAGTCGGCCAGTGCTGCACCGCCGATGACGATGGCGCGCACGCCGCCCAGCGCCAGGGCCTGCTGGCAGGCCCCCAGCAGCAGCGCCTGGGCCGCCAGCGGGTCGGCCAGCAGTTCGGCGCCGGTGCGCTCGACGGTGACCACGCCGGCCAAGCGGGCCGACAGGCCCAGCCGCAGCGCCAAATCTTCGAGCATCGGGCCCCAGGCGGCGCCGCCGGTGACGATGGCGTACCGCCCTGCGGCGTCAGCCGCGGCCAGGGCGTCGGCTTCGCGCATCGCCACTTCGGCCAGGCCCAGCACCGGCACGCTGGTGGCCGCGCGCAGCGCCTGCACGCCGGGGTCGCCGAAGCAGGCCACCAGCACGGCGTCCGGCGGGGCATGGCCGGCCAGGTGCGCAGACCAGGCTGCCGGCACCGCGTCGTTGGCCACGGCCACCGCGTCGGCGCTGGAAATGTAGGCCGCGCCGAACGGGGCGGTCACCGCATGCAGCACGGCACCGCCGGGCGCCAGTGCCCGGGCATGCCTGGCGAGCAGGTCGGTGACATGGGCACTGGTGTTGGGGTTGATCAGCAGCAGGGTGGTCATGGACATGAGGCCAGCAAGCGGTGGATCCGTCCGCGCTGGTGCGCGGCTTGCTGGGGCCGGCGAGTCTGGCACTGCCCTGGTGCTCTGCAGGCCCGGGTTAGCCCGGAATAGCGGGTTGACCCTGGGGCTCGCTGGTGCGCTGTGCGCACCAACATGGTGACTTTGGCGCGCCCAACCACCTGGCGCCGGCGGGTGGCGCCGGGCGCGCCGCCAGCCGGCCGGTCAGGCCGGCAGGCCGCGCAGCGCGTCGGGCTGGCCACCGCCCGGATGGGCGGCCCGGCAATCGGCGATGTACTGGCGGATGATGTCGGCGAAGTTCGCCTCGGGCAGCAGACCCAGCGCGTCGGCGCGGTCGGCGCGGGCGCCGGTGGGCCAGTTGGCCACGATGTTGGCGATGCGCTCGTCGCGCTCGAAGCGCACCCGGGCGCGCACCGCCGGGCCGGCCACGTCTTCCAGCGCCGCCAGCATCTGCGCCACGGTGATGTTGAGTGCCGGCAGGTTCAGGGCCGTGCGGCCGCCGTAGGCGTCGCGGCTGGCTTCATACACCGCGATCAGGCCGTCCACGGTGCGCTGCGGGCTGCTGACCGGGTGGGCCACCTCGGGGGACACTGGGCAGATCGCCTCTACCCCCGCCAGCGGCTCGCGGATGATGCCGCTGAAGAACGACGATGCTGCGCCGTTGGGCCGGCCGGGGCGCACGGTGACGGTCATCAGCCGGGCGCTGCGGCCGTCGATGTAGCCCTTGCGGGTGTAGTCGGCCACCAGGTGCTCGCAGATGTGCTTCTGGATGCCGTAGCTGGTCTGCGGCGTGGGCAGGGTGGTGTCGGTCACGATGGCGGGCATGGGCACCGCGGCATCGGGCCCGTACACCGCCA
Organism: Aquabacterium sp.; assembly: GCA_040400895.1. Lineage (GTDB taxonomy): Bacteria > Pseudomonadota > Gammaproteobacteria > Burkholderiales > Burkholderiaceae_C > Pseudaquabacterium. The sequence goes on along the minus strand of JBBAPL010000108.1, from coordinate 8,370 downwards.
CCGAACTGCTGAACACCAGCCGGGCCCCGGCGGCGCCGCCATTCACCCGGTGGCGCAGCGCGTCGAGCAGGGCGCGGGTGCTGTCGAGGTTGCTGCGCAGGCCCAGGTCGAAGTCGGCCTCGCATTCGCCCGACACCGCCGACGCCAGGTGGAACACGCCGTCGACGGCCTCGCTGCGCAGGCCCTCGCAGTGCTGCAGCAGCGGGCCCACGCGGGCCTCGATGCGGGGGTCGGCCAGCAGATCGGCCGGCGCCGGTGCCTGGTCGGCCAGCACGATGCGGCGGATGGCCTGGCCGTTGAGCTGGCCGCGCTGCAGCAGGGTGCGCGCCAATCGGGCGCCGACAAAGCCGGCACCGCCGGTGATGAGCAGTTTCATGGGGGTCTCGGGGGCGGTTGGTGTGGGGTGTCAGCGCGTGGGCGTGGCCACTTCCGTGGCTGGCGCCGGAGGGCGTGCTTTCAGCCGGGACGCCGGCAGGGCCAGCGACGGCAGCTTGCGGCGCGAATGCAGCACGGCCTCGATGTCCTCGCCGGCGCCGTCAATCAGCACCACGATGGCCCGTTCGGCCTTGGCCGGCGCGCGGGCGATCACCGCGTCCAGCACCGCCCGGTGCAGCGGTAGCGACAGCGCCGGGCCGTCGGGTCGCAGGGTCGACAGCTCGAAGGCGGTGCGCAGCAGGGCGCCCAGGGCCTTGCTCATCTGGATGACCATGCGGTTGTGGCAGGCCCGCAGCAGGCCCTGGTGGAAGCGCAGGTCGTGGATGACATAGTCGCCGCCGAGTTCGATGGCGGCCTGCATGCCAGCGTAGGCTTCCTCGATGTTGGCGATGTCTGCGGCGGTGGCGCGCTCGGCGGCCAGGCGCACCGCGGCAGGCTCGACCACGCGCCGCAGTTCCTGCAGGTCACGCAGGAATTCGCGGGTGAAGCCGATCTTGCTCTGCCACACCACCACGTCGGGGTCGAACCAGTTCCAGTGTTCTTCGGGCAGCACCCGGGTGCCCAGCTTGGGGCCGGTGACCAGCAGGCCCTTGGCCGCCAGGCTCTTGACCGCCTCGCGGATGACGGTGCGGCTGACGCCCAGGGTCTCGCACAGCATCGGCTCGGGCGGCAATGCCACGCCCACGGCATAACGGCCGCTGACGATGTCTTCGCCCAGCAGGTCGACGGTGTTGCCGTGCACGTTCTTGATCATGGTGGGCCGGTTGGGTGCTCGTGCCGTATCGCCGAGGGGGCGTCGGTCAGCTCCGCACGAAGGCGGTGACCAGCGGGTCGGGGCCGACTTGCCGGCTCCAGTGGCCGTGCACGGCCGCGTCGAAGCTGGCGCCCGTCGGCAGGGTGTCGGCCGAGAAGAAGTGCTGGCCCGGGCCGAAGATGCGGCTGCTGCCGTCCTGCAGGCCGATCTCCATCTGGCCGCCCAGGATGAACACCCACTGCGGGTCACCGGTGCAATGGAAGTCACTGCGGAAGCCCACCGGGCTGTGGCGCAGTTGCAGGCCGCCGCTGGGCAGCAACGGCGACAGCATGGCCTGGGGCTTGCCTTCGGTCAGGGCGATGGGCTGCTCGCGGAAGCGGGCGCGGCCGTCGGTGTCGGTGAACAGGATGACCTGGGTGAACTGTGCGGGCATGGGGGTGTTGTCGGATTCAGGGTGTTGCGGTGGCGCCCAGCCTGGCCAGTACGGCGGCCACCACCTCGGCCGTGGGCGGCGTGATGTCCAGCGTGATGCTGTGCTCGTCGGCCGCCGGCGGCTCCAGCGTGGCCAGTTGGCTGTCGAGCAGGCTGGGCGGCATGTAGTGGCCGCTGCGGGTCTGCAGGCGCTGGCGCAGCAGTTCCGCAGGGCCTTGCAGGTGCAGGAACAGCAGGTCCGGGCAGGCGGCGCGCAGGCCGTCGCGGTAGCTGCGCTTGAGCGCCGAGCATGACACCACCAGACCCGCGCCGGTGGCCCGGGCCTGGGCCAGCCGCTGGCCGATCTCGGCCAGCCAGCCGGCGCGGTCGGCGTCGGTCAGTGGTGTGCCGGCGGCCATGCGGGCCACGTTGGCTGGCGTGTGCAGTGCATCGCCTTCGATGAAGTCATGGCCCAGGGCACGCGCCACCTGCTGGCCCACCGACGACTTGCCGCAGCCGCTGACGCCCATCACCACCAGATGACGGGGCGGCATCGGCAGGGCGGCGGCGTCGGCGGCGTTCACAGCCGCTGGCCGCCCTGCCCGTCGAAGACATGGGCCTTGGCGGCATCGATGGCCAGGTGCACCGTGTCACCCGGCTGCGCCGCGGTGCGGCCGTGCAGCACCAAGGTGAGCTGCTGGATGGTGCCGCCGTGGTCGATCTGCAGCAGCAGTTCGGTCTCGGCACCGGTGGGCTCCACCACCACCACCTGCGCCGCAATGCCGGCCGCAGCCAGGGTGAGGTCGCCCGGGCGGATGCCGTAGTGCACTTGCTGGCCGTGCTGGCCGCTGCCCAGGCCGGACACTGGCCACAGCGCGCCCAGGGCCGACACGGCCGCCTGTCCGCCAAGGGGCCCGCCTTCGGTCTGCAGCACGCCGGTGAACACGTTCATCGCCGGCGAGCCGATGAACTGCGCCACGAACAGGTTGCCCGGCCGGTCGTACAGGTCGAGCGGCGTGCCGATCTGCTCGATGATGCCGTCGTGCATCACCACGATGCGGTCGGCCATGGTCATGGCTTCGATCTGGTCGTGCGTGACGTAGACGGTGGTGGTCTTCAGCCGCTGGTGCAGGGACTTGATCTCGGCGCGCATGGCCACGCGCAGCTTGGCGTCGAGATTGCTGAGCGGCTCGTCGAACAGGAACACCTTGGGGTCGCGCACGATGGCGCGGCCCATGGCCACGCGCTGGCGCTGGCCGCCCGACAGCTCCTTCGGGAAGCGGTCGAGCAGGGCGTCGAGGTTGAGGATGCGCGCCGCATTGGCCACCCGCTCGGCGGTGAGCTTGCTGTCGGCCTTGCGCAGCTTCAGGCTGAAGGCCATGTTGTCGCGCACCGTCATGTGGGGGTAGAGCGCGTAGCTCTGGAACACCATGGCGATGTCGCGGTCCTTGCTCTCCAGGTCGTTGACGACCTTGTCGTCGATCAGGATCTCGCCGGCGGTGATCTCTTCCAGCCCGGCCAGCATGCGCAGCAGCGTGCTCTTGCCGCAGCCGCTGGGGCCGACCAGCACGACGAATTCGCCGTCGGCAATGTCGAAGCCGATGCCGTGGATGACCTTGACCGGCCCGTAGGCCTTTTCGATCTTGCGGAAGGAAACGGTTGCCATGGATGGGTTCTCAGGATTTCACGGCACCGGCCGTGAGGCCGCCGACCATGTAGCGCTTGAAGGCGTAGTAGATGGCCGCGGGCGGCAGGGCATAGATGAGGCCGGTGGCCATCAGCAGTTCCCACGGTGAATCGTCGGCCGACATGAAGCTGCCCAGCGCCACGGCCAGGGTGACGTCGGTGTCCTTGCTCAGCAGCAGGAAGGCGTAGAGGTATTCATTCCAGGCCAGCAGCAGGCTGTAGGTGCCCACCGCCACCAGGCTGGGCACCATCAGCGGCAGGTACACCAGGCGGAACAGCTGCAGCGGCGTGGCGCCGTCCATGCGGGCGGCCTCGTCCAGTTCCCAGGGCAGCTTGTCGCTGGCCTGCTTGAGCACCCAGATGCAGTAGGGCGATGCGATGGTGACCATCGCCAGGATCAGCGCCCACTGGTTGTTGAGCAGGCCGTAGTTGCCCATGGTCTTGTACATCGGCACAGCCAGGAAGGCGGCCGGGATGAAGTAGGTGAACAGCGCCAGGTTCATCACCGTGCGGCCGCCGCGCACCTTGAGCCGGCTGATGGCAAAGGCGGCGCTGGTGGCGATGACCAGGGTGATGACCGCCACCGCCAGCGCGATCAGCACCGAGTTGCCCATCTGCTGCCAGAAGTGGCCCAGGTAGAAGTGCTTCTGCTGGAAGACGATGTCGAAGTTCTGCAGCGTGGGGTTCTTCGGCCACAGCCGGCCCGAGGTGGCCGTGTCCCGCTCGCTGATGGCGAACAGGAACATGTGGTAGACCGGCACCAGCGTCCACAGCAGCACCGGGATGCCCACCAGCAGCAACTGGGCCTCGGTGCTGACCTTCTTCCAGGTGAGACGTGCGCTCATTTCGACAACCGCTTCATCATGATGTAGACCAGCGGCAGCACCATCGGCAGGGCCACCACGATCGAGGCCATGGCCAGGTCGATCTGGTCGAGCCGCAGGTAGCGGATGCCCAGCGTGGCCAGCACATGCGTCAGGTCGGCCGGGCCGCCGCCAGTGAGCAGGTAGACGCTGTTGAAGTCACCCAGCGTCCAGATCATCGACAGGATGGTCGACGTGACGAACAGCGTGCGCATCGCAGGCCAGGTGATGAAGCGGAACTTCTGCCAACGGGTGGCGCCGTCGACGCTGGCGGCCTCGTATTGCTCGGTGGGGATGGCCAGCCGGCCGGCCAGCAGGATCAGCGTCCAGAACGGCAGGCTCTTCCAGATGTGCATCAGCATCGAGAAGCACAGCGCCAGCGTCGGGTCGTTCAGCCAGTTGGGGCCGTCCAGCCCGGTCAGTTTGAAGATGACCGTGTTGATCACGCCCCACTCGGGGTTGAGCATGAACCGCACCGACAGGATGGTGGGGATCGACGGGACCGCCCAGGGCAGGATGAACAGCGCCGCCAGGATCTTGATCCACCAGCGTGTCTGCACGAAGAAGCCCGACAGCCCCAGCGCCAGCACCATCTTCAGGTTGATGGCCACGACCAGGAACACCAGGGTGTTGACCGCCGTGCGGAAGAAGATCGGGTCGTCGAACAGCTTGGTGTAGCTCTCCGGGTGGCGCGCCAGCCAGAGGCCGTAGCCGACCGGATAGACCACGAAGACCAGGAACACGATCAGGTACGGCACCACCAGGATGCGGCCCCAAAACTCAAACGCGGTGAGCTGCTTGGCGGGGGGCAGGGCCGCATGTGCCGACGGCAAGGTGGTGGTGTTCATGCGGCCCTCGCAGAGTCAGTGGGCGACGTGGTCGCCGCAAAGCGTTGCAGATCCGACGCACCCCGCGGAACCGGCTTGGCCGGGCCGCTGGGGTGGCCCCCTCGAGGGGAGCGCCGAAGGCGCTTCGGGGGTGGGCGAGTGACCGGCTCAGGACCCGGCGACGACCTTGATGCGCGAGATCATCTCGTCCACGGCCTTGTCGACCGGCACCTTCTCGTTGAGCACCCGGTTCATGGTCTTGGCCCACACGTTCTCGTTGTTCAGCACGGTGAACTTGAAGTTCTTGGTGAACTCGAACGGCGTGGTGCCGGCCATGAACTGGTTGTAGACCGCCGTGCGGTGCGGGTCGGCCTTCCAGAACGGGCTTTGCTGCGCCTTCAGCTGCACCGGGAACCAACGGCCGAGCGAGCCTTCGACATACGGCGTGAGGTTGGCTTCTTCCAGCAGGAAGGCCACAAACTTCTTGGCCGCCGCCTTGTTCTTGGCGTCCTTGAAGATCACGCCAGTCTTCACCGCCGCACGGTAGGTCATCTTGCTGCCGTCGGGCTTGTTGGGGAAGCCGGCGGTGGCGATCAGCTCGGTGTAGTTCTTCTTGGCGGTGGCACGCTGGGCTTCGGTCAGCGTGGTGTTGTTCATGTCGTCCAGCCACTTGGCGGCGATGGAGATGGTGGCGTTGTGCGTCATCACCGTCGTCTTGTTGTGGAAGGCGACGTTGTTGTCCGGGTCCTTCCAGCTGGTGGACGACGGCGGCGTGCAGCCCTTGGCGTAGACGGCGGTGTACTCCGTCATGGCATTGATCAGTGCCGAGCGCACCGCCGGGTCATCGACCAGCAGCTTGCCGGCGTCGTTGACCAGCTGCACGTTGTAGGCGTCCATGAAGGTCAGGAACGAGAAGAACGAGTCGGTGGAATCCACGCCCATGGGCATGCCGATGCCGAAGCCGCGGTTGCCGGTCTTCTGCCGGTAGCCGGTCTGCACCTTGCTGCACCAGAAGTCCCAGAAACCCTTCCAGTCCTTGGGAATGTCGGTTTCCTTGTAGCCCGAATCCGCCAGCATGTCCTTCCAGTACTGGATGTGCATGGTCTGCTGCTTGACCGGGTAGGCGTAATACGCCCGCGTGCTGTTGGTGTTGTTCAGCAGGAAGGTGGTGGACAGCGCGCGCGGCTCGAACTTGGTGCGCAGCGGGTCGATCACGCTGGTGATGTCTTCGAGCTTGCCGTCGTAGGCCCATTTGGCCGTGACCTGGAAGTCGTAGGTGTCGGAATAGGCGACATCAGGCGGCGCGTTGGAATCGAGCGCCGCCACCGTCTTGGGGATCATGTCCTGGATGGGGTACTGCGACAGGTCGATCTTGATGTTCTTGTTCTTGGCTTCGAACTTCTTGATGGCCTCGAACAGCGCGTCGTCCTCCGCCTTGTAGAAGCCCTTGACCCACCACACGGTGAGCTTTTCCTGCGCCTGGGCGAAGGAGGGGCCGGCGGCCAGCAGGCCAGCGCCCACCAGGGCGGTCGTGATCCATGTCTTGCGGTGCATCGTCTCAGTCTCCAGTGGGGGGTGGCCGGGCGCCAGCTCGACCGGCGACGCTCCGTGGTCTTATGGTATGACGATTGGTCTGCGCGGGCGCCCGGGCTTTCCCGGGTGCCTGGGCAAGGGGTGTCAGCGGCTCAGCGGCACTCGGGCACCGGCGTGCGAACCGCCCGTCCGCTCAGCCGCAATTGCAGGTTGGCAAAGGCCAGATCGGCCATGGCCTGGCGCGTGCCCTGGGTGGCGCTGCCCACGTGCGGGGTCAGCACCACCTGCGGCAGGGCGCGCAGGCGCTCGGGCACGCGGGGCTCGTCCTCGAACACGTCCAACCCGGCGCCGGCGATCACGCCGCGCTCCAGCGCGTCGATCAGTGCAGCTTCATCCACCACCGACCCGCGCGCCACGTTCACCAGGATCCCGCCGGCCGGGCTGCTGGCGCCCAGCGCAGCCAGCACCTCGGCATTGATCAAGTGGCGGGTACCGGCGCCGCCGGGGGTGATGACCACCAGGAAGTCGCTCTCGGCGGCCAGCGCGGCTGCGCTGGGCAGGTAGCGGTGCGGCAGGTCGGGTTTGGCGCTGCGCGCGGTGTAGGCGATGGACATGCCGAAAGCCAGGGCGCGGTGGGCGATGGCCTGGCCGATGCGGCCCATGCCGACGATGCCCAGCCGCGCGCCGCTCATCTTGCGGGCCAGTGGCATGTTGCCCTGCAGCCATTGCCCACTGCGCACGAAGCGGTCGGCCGCCGGCAGCTGGCGCGCTGTGCTCAGCATCAAGCCCAGCGCCAGGTCGGCCACGTCGTCGTTCAGCACGTCGGGGGTGTGGGTCACCACCACGCCACGGGCCTTGGCGGCGGCCACATCCACACCGTCGTAGCCCACGCCCATCACCGAGATCACTTCCAGCGCCGGAAGCTGGGCGATCAGCTCGGCCGGCACCTTGCTGTCGCCGCTGGCGGCGATGCCGCGGATGCGCGGCGCCACGGCCGCCAGGGCGGCGGCATCCAGGTCGGGCAGCACCTGCAGGTCGAACGCGGTGGCCAGCTGGGGCATCAGCAGGGGCGACAGCCGGGCCACGGCGAGGACGGGGATCGGGGAAGGGTCAACGGACACGGGTGCTCCTAGGGCTTTCACGGCTGCTGCAGCCAATCGTCATACCATAGTATCTGGGGTGGCCTGGGACCCCAACCCGGGAAAGCCAGCACGCCGATGAGCGACCAACCCAAGAAGAAAGCCCCGCAGGACCTGCGCAGCCAGCAGTGGTTCGGCCGGCAGGACCGCGACGGCTTTGCCTACCGCAGCTGGGTCAAGGGCAAGGGCATCCCGCATGACCAGTTCGACGGCCGGCCGGTCATCGGCATCTGCAACACCTTCAGTGAGCTGACGCCCTGCAACAGCCACTTCCGCACCCTGGCCGAGCAGGTCAAGATCGGCGTGTACGAAGCTGGCGGCTTCCCGCTGGAATTCCCGGTGATGAGCCTGGGCGAGACCCTGCTGCGGCCCACCGCCATGCTCTACCGCAACCTGGCCAGCATGGACGTGGAAGAAAGCATCCGCGGCAACCCGATCGATGGCGTGGTGCTGCTGATGGGCTGCGACAAGACCACGCCCAGCCTGCTGATGGGGGCCAGCAGCGCCAACCTGCCCACCATCGGCGTGTCGGGCGGGCCCATGCTCAACGGCCGCTGGCGTGGCCAGCAGCTGGGCAGCGGCACCGGCGTGTGGCAGATGAGCGAGCAGGTGCGCGCCGGCACGCTCAAGCTGCAGGACTTCTTCGAGGCCGAGAGCTGCATGCACCGCAGCCACGGCCACTGCATGACCATGGGCACGGCCAGCACCATGGCCAGCATGGT
>JBBAPL010000107.1:0-17919 GCA_040400895.1 Aquabacterium sp. | reverse complement strand
CAGCGTGGGCGAGATCGCCGAGCAGCTGGTGCTGTCGTCCAACACTGTCAGCACTTACCGTGCGCGCATTCTGGAGAAGACTGGCGTGCGCAACGACGTGGAGCTGGCGCTGTACGCGGTGCGGGAGGGGTTGTGAGGGGTTTGCCTTCTGCCGCTTGCTGACTTGCTTTGACCGGGGCGGCAAGGACGCGGCCGTGGGGCCGTTCGGGACTTGGCAGGCGAACACACGGACAGAGAGCCGGACCTCCGTGAGGTCACCGCCGCGCCTCGCCTGCCAAGCCCCGCCCGACCCCACGCCCCCGACCTTGCGATCCACCGGCGGTGCCCTGCCGGCAAGCGCTGCCAGCAGGGACGGTCGGCCCGGTCTTGCCGCTCAGCGGGCTGTCTGTGAGAGCGGGGGCCTCATGGGGTGCTCGCTGTTGCCGGCTGCGAGCCCGGTCGCCGTGCCACCAGCGTGGCCAGCAGCCGACCGCCTGCGTCGTGCTGCAACAGGCGCAACTCGTCCGCCGTGTCGGTGGCTGTCTGCCAAGTGCCGGCGCCGCTGGCGTGCCACTGCAGCGTGATCGGCAGGGCCGAGGTTTTGACGCGCAGCAGCGGCATTGGCGCTGCGGCCTCAGCCGGCGCGGGCTGGCCAAGGACGTGTGCCGCGATGGCGGCCGCCTGGCGGGCGATGGGCTCAATGTAGCGGCTGGCACGGCCGTCCACCACCGCGCAGTCGCCCAGCGCATAAATGCCGGGCTGGCTGGTGGCGCCGGTGCGGCCGCTCACCACGATGCCGCCGGCTGCTGCGTCGTAGGCCAGGCCCGCGCTGGTGGCCAGACGGCCGGGGGTTCGCAGGCCGGTGGCGGCAATGACGTGGTCGACGCGCAGTGGCGCGGTCTGCCCCGCCAGCGCCAGCTGCCAGCGTGGTCCGGGGCCGTTGGCGGCGGCCAGGCTGGCGACGCGCACGCCGCCCAGAAAGCGGATCGGCAACCCCTGCCAGGCTGCCAGCAGGCGTTGGCCTGCTGCAGCCGGCAACTGGGCCGCCAGCGGCTGCGGCTGCAGGTCAAGCAAGGTGATCTGGTGACCGGCCAGGGCCAGGTCGTTGGCCAGCTCGCAGCCCACCAGGCCGGCGCCCACGATGGCCAGGTGCTGAGGCCCGCCCTCCAGCGCGGCGCGCAGGCGGGTGTAAGCGGCCAGGTCGTTCACCCGCCACACCTGGGCGGCGGGCAGCTCAGGCGGCAGCACGGGCGCGGCACCATGGGCCAGCACCAGGGCCTGCCAGCGCAGCGTGCCGCGGGTAGTGCGCAGGCGCTGGCCGGGCACATCCACCGCCACCGCATGGGTGTCGCACAGCAGGCGCACACCCAGCCGCTGGGCGGCGGCGGCGGCGGTCTCGCGCACCAGTCCGTCGATGGGCAGGGCGCGTGCCACTGCCACGCTGAGCTGGGGCTTGTCGTACACATCGCCGTTGCAGGCGGCCGCCATGCTGATCGGTGCGGTGCAGCCGCCGGCCCGCAGCGCCTGCACCACCTGCCAGCCAGCGCGGCCGGCGCCCACCACCACGATGCCGGCCTGGCGCGAGGCGATGGCCGCAGCCGGGGCGCTGGCCGGGCGTGCCAATGCCACTGGCTCGTGCGGCTCGAAGTCGGCCTTGCCCACGCCGCAGATCGGGCAAGCCCAGTCGTCTGGGATGTCGTCGAAGCGGGTGCCGGCGGCCAGGCCGCTGTCGGCGTCACCCAGCCGCTCGTCGTAGATCAGCCCGCAGACCTTGCAGATGAACTGCTTCCAGGGCAGATCCATGTTCACGCCGGCATCTCCGTGGCCGACAGCCGCGCAATCTCCTTGCGCAGGTGCTTGATGGCCGGCGAGACGATGGCGACGAAGTGCGATTCACGCACGCGGCGCTGCACGTCCGATGACAGCAGATAGCCCCGCGCGCCGGCATGCAGCAGGCTGGATTGCGCGGCGCGCAGCGCCAGTTCACTGGCATGGGCCCGGGCGTCGAGCACGTTGATGAAGTAGGCGGTGCTGGCGTCGAACGGCGTGGCCGCCAGCACCTCGACCCGCGTCCACAGCGCGTCCAGTTCGGCCTGCAGGCCGTCGGGCCGGTCTTCCAGGTAGCAGTTCACATGGCCCAGCGCGGGCTCCACCCGCCACATCGCGTCGATGGCGCCCTGCGTGACGCCCAGGCCGAAGCCGCATTGCAGCAGGATGAAGCCGGCGCGGATGCGGGCGATCACCGGCTTGGCCGGGTGGGCGATCACATCGGCGTCGGGCACGAACAGGTCGGTGCAGCGCAGCGCCCAGGTGTTGGTGCCTTCCATCGCGCTGAAGCTCGGGCAGTTGCGCAGTTCCACCCCGGGTGCGTCGCAGCGCAGCAGGAACATCACTTCCACCGGCGCGGGCGCAGCCGGGTCGTCCACCGCCGCCAACACGCCGGCATAGTGGTCGGGCCCCAGGTTGCTGACCCAGGGCAGGGTGCCGTTGACGCACCAGCCGCCGGCCACCCGGCGGGCCTTCAGCAGCAGGGTCTCGATGCCGGCGTAGGACTTCATCGGGTTGCTCATGCCGGTGCCCCCCAGGCGGGCGCCGCTGGCATGCAGTGGCAGCAGGTCGTGCATCAGGGCGGGGCTGCCCGATTGCTGCAGGTAGAAGCCACAGACCTGCTGGCACCACACCATGAAGCCGGTGGCGCCGCACACCTGCGACACCGCCGCACTGGCGCGGATGGCCTGCGCAAAGTCGCCCGGCGCGGCGCCCGGCCCCAGGTGCACGCTGTAGGCGCCGGCGGCGCCCAGGGCCTGCATCACCGCCCGCGGGTAGGTGCCGCGGTCGATGGCGTCGGCCTGGTCGGCCAGCGGGCCCTGGGCGATGGCCCGCACGGCCTCGACCATCGGCAAGGGCAGTTTTTCCGGCGCGCCCATGGTGATCAGGCCAGGCCGATGTCGAAGGCGATCGGGTTGCGCATGCTGTTGGCCACCGGCGAATAGAAGTTGGCATGCTTGACGATCTCGTCGAGCACCTCGCGCGGCGCGTCGCCCTCGATCACCACCTTCACCCGGATGGCCTGGAAGCCCATCTGCGGCGGCAGCATCTCGGCGCCACCGGCGCCCCAGGCGGCCGGGTTGCCGATATCGCCTTCCAGGAACAGCTCCAGCTTGCTCAGCGGCACCTGCTTCCAAGAGGCCACCGCGGTGATGCCCACTGCCAGGCAGCCGCCCAGCGCCGACAGCACGATCTCGCCCGGCGCTGGTGCGGTGTTCTCGCCGAACAGGTGCAGCGGTTCGTCCACCACCACCGGCTGGTGGTCGCCCACGTAGCTGAGCGAGCGGTACTGGCCCTCCATCACCGTCTTGACCTTGTTGGTGCCGCGCTTGGCGGGGTTGTCACGCCCGGCGGCGGCAAACTTCATCAGGCCGTCGCGGTCGATGGGGCGCAGGTGGGTCTTCACGGTGGTGGGTTCAATCACGGCGGACATCAGGCAGGTCTCCAGGGGGTGTTGTGGGCAAGAAGAAGGGGCAGGCTCAGGCGGCCTGCTTCAGCGCGGGGCCAGCCAGCGGCAGGCTGTCGTCGATGGGCAGGGCGGGGTCGCGCGACCACTCGTTCCATGAGCCGAAGTACATGCGCACGTCCGAGAAGCCGGCCTGCTTGAGCGCCAGGAAGGTGTTGGACGCCCGCGCGCCCTTGAAGCAGTACAGGTAGACGGTGTCGGTGGTCGAGATGCCGGCGGTGGCGCACTCGGCCTGCACTTCCAGCGGGCTCTTCATCTGCGGGCCACCGGCGCCGGGCTTCATGAAGCGGTACCACTCGATCCACTTGGCGCCCGGCAGGCGGCCTTTGCGCGGTGCGAAGTCCTTGCCGTAGGGGCTGCTGCTCTCTCCGGTCCACTCATCGATGTCGCGCACGTCGAGCAGGGTGATGTCGGGGCGGCCCAGTGCGGCCAGCACCTGGTCCTTGGTCAGCATGACGTCGGCGGTGGGCATGCTGGGGAAGCTGGCAGCCACCGGCGTGGCAGCGTCGGTGCTGACGGGCAGGCCGGCCGCCTTCCAGGCCGGGAAGCCACCGGCCAGCACCTTCACCTTGGGGTAGCCCAGCCAGGTGAGCAGGTAGTAGCCGCGGCAGCTCTGGCCGTAGCCGGTGTTCAGCGCGTCTTCATAGAACACCGCGGTCTCGGCGCCGCTCAAGCCGGCCGCGCCAAAGTGCTGCATGAAGCTGGACGTCAGCGCTTCCAGGCCTTCGGCCGTGCTGGTGGCCAGGAAGGTGAAGATCTCGCGCATGTGGACCGCGCCGGGCAGGTGGCCGGCGGCGTAGGTGTCGCCGTCGCGGGTGTCGATCAGCACCGTGGGTTCGGTGGCCATCAGTGTCTGCAGGTCGGCAGGCGAGATCAGGACGGGCGAGGCGGTCATGGCGGCGGGCTCCGGTGGTTGGTGTGGTTGATACAGCGCAAAGCCCGTGCCATGCGGGTCCTGGTTGGTCCGCTTCGATGCAAGTCCTTGTCATGCTGACGCTTTTCGTCAGTTGTCTGGGTTGAGATCTGGTGTGGCGGTGTCGGCGGTGCTTTCGGAATGTCGACAAAGTGTTCGTGAATGTCGACATTTGCGGTGTGGCAGTGGTGGTGGTTTGGGCCGGCTGCTGCGTGCCATCAGATGCGCTGCCGGGCCGCGGCCGCGGGGCCGTTCAGGACTTGGCACGCGAACACACGGAGTGCGGCCCTGACCTGCGGGAGGTGACCGCCGCGCCTCGCGTGCCAAGCCCTGCCCGGCCCCACGACCCCGACCTGGCGCCACCGCAGGTGAACTGCGGAGAAACAGCCCGCTGCCCTCGCCATTCGGAGTAGTGGAGCCGGTGGCCCGTGCCGCGGGCAGTGCGCAGCTGGTGGACTGCAAGGGTGAGGTTGTGGGGCCGGGCAGGGCTTGGCACGCGAGGCGCGGCGGTCACTTCACGAAGGTCCGGCTCTCCGTCCGTGTGTTCGCGTGCCAAGTCCTGAACGGCTCCACGGCCTCGCCCTTGCCGCCACGGTCACCGCACGACAATAAGCCCGGCAAGTCGGCGCAGCAACAAAGACGCTCACAACCCCAACTTGCTGCACCGGTAGCTGAACTGCCGCAGCGACAGCCCCAGCGAGGCGGCGGCGCGGGTGCGGTTGCCGCCGTGGCGCGCCAGGGTGTCGGCCAGCAGGCGGGCGGTGTGTGAATCCGCCGGTCGGTAGTCGCGCACCAGCGGCACCGCGTCGGCGGGTTGCAACGCGCTGTTGGCAGAGGCCAGTGGGGCATCAGCAGGCGCATCGGCCGCGTCGTCGCTCTGCAGCAGCCGCGTGATGGCGGCCACACCCGCCAGTGGCGCATCGCTCAGCAGCACCAGGCGTTCCACCAGGTTGCCCAGTTCGCGGATGTTGCCGGGCCAGGGGTGGGCCACCAGCAGCGCCACTGCCTCTGGCGTGAGGATCACGTTGCGCTGGTGCGCCTGGTTGGCGCGGTTGAGGAAGTGCGCCACCAGCAGCGGGATGTCCTGCGGCCGTTCACGCAACGCCGGCAGGCGGATCGGGATCACGTTCAGCCGGTAGTACAGGTCACGCCGGAAGCGGCCGGCCGCCACCTCCTGCGCCAGCTCGCGGTGGGTGGCCACCACCAGGCGCGCGTCCACCTGGCGTTCGCGCTTGGCGCCCAGGCGCAGCACCGTGCCTTCCTGCAGCGTGCGCAGCAGCTTGGTCTGCAGGGCCAGCGGCAACTCGCCGATCTCGTCGAGGAAGATGGTGCCGCCGTGGGCCAGCTCAAACCAGCCGGCGCGCTCGCCCTGGGCGCCGGTGAAGGCGCCACGTTCATGGCCGAACAGTTCGCTCTCGAACAGGGTGTCTGGGATGGCGGCGCAGTTCACCTTGACGAACGGGCCATCGCGGCGCGGGCTGGCCAGGTGCAGCGCACGGGCGAACAGCTCCTTGCCGGTGCCTGATTCACCCAGCAGCAGCACGCTGGCACTGGCGCCCGACACCCGCTCCAGCGCCGTGATGGCGCGCAGCAGCGGTGGCGCGCTGCCCACGATGCCGTAGCGCGCCGCACTGCTGTGCAGCGCCTCGGTCAGCTGGGCGTTGCGCTCTTCCAGGCCGCGGGTGGTGCTGGCCACCAGCTGTTCCAGCTGCAGCAATCGGCCGGCCAGCGTGGCCAGGATGCCCAGCACGGCCACGTCGTCGGCCAGCTGGCGGTCGCGGCTGCGGATGCGGTGGCAGGCCAGCACGCCCACGGTCACCCGGTCCACCTCGATCGGCAGGGCGATGAAGGCCACCGTCTCCGGCGGCAACCGGTCGCGCGGCACGCAGCGGAACAGAAAGGCCGGCTCTGCGTCCACGTCCTGCACCAGGGCCGGCTGGCCGGTGCCCAGCACCCGGCCGGTGACGCCCTCGCCCGGGCCGTAGGCACCGCGCGCCACTTCGTCGCGTGTCAGCCCGTATGCGTGGCGGATGCGGCTGGCCACCGGCTGGCCGCGCGGCACGGCGGCGTCGGCCAGCACGATGCGGCCCCGGTTCAGGCCCAGCAGCTCACTCATCAGGTGCAGCATCTCGCGCAGCACGGCCTGGCTGTCGACGCTGCGGCCCACGCCGCGCATCACCTGGCTGAGCAGCAGCATCTCTTGCGCACGCCAGTCCATGCGGGGCTGGCGCGTGTCGGTGGCGGTGCTGTCGCGGGTGCTGGCCGGCATGGTGCTGCAGCACGTGCAAGAAGTCGGCCAGCCGGGGCGGCCCCATTCGTCGGCCCCCTCTTGGACCAAGGCAGTTTGTGGGGCCAGCCCTACAAGCCGCCACGCCGGCCCCACAGCAGAACCACCAGCCCCGCGATGGTGCGCACGCTTCCTGCTTTCTAGGATTCACCCAGATCCAGGAGCCTGCCATGCGCGACGACACCACCCCACCCGCCACGACCGCCAGCGCCCACGACCCGTACGACGCCGATCGGCCGCTCATGCTGCGCTGCGGCTGCGGCGCCGACCACGCGTCCAGCGCGCATGGCGCCAGCATCCTGCCCGACACCGAGACCATGGGCCGGCAGTTCATGGAGGCCAGCCTGATCAAGGCCATCTTCCCGCAGGAGCCGGTGCGCCGCGCCTTCCTGAAGGCCGTGGGTCGCCGCAGCGCGATGGCGGCGATTGCCGCCGCCCTGCCCGCCGGCGCACTCACCAGCCTGCAGGCCATGGCGCAGGAGAAGGGCGCGCTGGAGAAGAAGGACCTGAAGATCGGCTTCATCCCCATCACCTGCGCCAGCCCGTTGATCATGGCCGACCCGCTGGGCTTCTACCGCCAGCAGGGGCTGACGGTGTCGCTGCAGAAGACGGCGGGTTGGGCACTGATCCGCGACAAGATCATGAACAAGGAGTACGACGCCACGCACTTCCTGTCGCCCATGCCGGTGGCCATCAGCCTGGGGCTGGGCAGCGCGGCCATGCCGATGAACGTGGCCACCATCCAGAACATCAACGGCCAGGCCATCGTGCTGGCCAACAAGCACAAGACCAACCGCGACCCGAAGAACTGGAAGGGCTTCAAGTTCGCCATCCCGTTCGACTACAGCATCCACAACTTCCTGCTGCGCTACTACCTGGCCGAGGCCGGCATCAACCCCGACACCGACGTGCAACTGCGCGTGACGCCGCCGGCCGAGATGGTGGCCAACCTGCGCGCGGGCAACATCGACGGCTTCCTCGGCCCCGACCCGTTCAACCAGCGTGCGGTGTTCGAGGAGGTCGGCTTCATCCACATCCTCAGCCGCGAGATCTGGGATGGCCACCCCTGCTGCGCCTTCGGCGTGCCCACCGCCTTCATCGAGCAGAACCCCAACACCTTTGCCGCGCTGTTCCGCAGCGTGCTGACCGCCGCCGCCATGGCGCGCGAGGCCAAGAACCGCGAGCTGATCGCCAAGGTGATTGCCCCGGCGCAGTACCTCAACCAGCCCGAGGCGGTGCTCACCCAGGTGCTGACCGGCAAGTTCGCCGATGGCCTGGGCAACGTGCGCAACGTGCCTGAGCGCGCCGACTTCGACCCCGTGCCGTGGCAGAGCATGGCCGTGTGGATGCTCACCCAGATGAAGCGCTGGGGCTACCTGAAGGGCGACGTCAACTACAAGCAGGTGGCCGAGAAGGTGTTCCTGCTGACCGACGCCAAGAAGCAGATGAAGGTCCTGGGCCAGCCGGTGCCCGATGGCGCCTACAAGAAGTTCAAGGTCATGGGCAAGGAGTTCGACCCGGCCCAGCCCGACGCCTACCTGAAGAGCTTCGCGATCCAGAAGACCGCGTGATGGCTGCCGCCCGTTCGTCCGAAGGCTGGAAAGCCAGCCTGCTGTCGCTGCTGATCCTGGGCGTGCTGCTGGGCATCTGGCACCTGGCCACGCTGCGCCCGGCCGTGGTGGCCGGGCCGGCCGTGACGCTGACGCCCGAGCAGATCGAGTACGCCAAGCTGATGGGCAAGGACCCGACGGCCGGTGCGCCGCAGGCCGCGGCCAAGAGCGGCTTCCCCACGCTGGGCCAGATGGTGGACGCGGCAGTGTCTAACCTGTCGCGCCCGTTCTACGACAACGGCCCCAACGACAAGGGCCTGGGCGTGCAGCTGGCGCATTCCCTCGGGCGGGTGGCGCTGGGCTTCCTGCTGGCGATGGCGGTGGCCATTCCGCTGGGCTTCCTGATCGGCATGAGCCCGCTGGCCTACAAGGCGCTGGACCCGTTCATCCAGGTGCTGAAACCCATCAGCCCGCTGGCCTGGATGCCGCTGGCGCTGTACACGATCAAGGATTCGGCGATCAGCGGCATCTTCGTGATCTTCATCTGCAGCGTGTGGCCGATGCTGATCAACACCGCCTTCGGCGTGGCCGGCGTGCGCAAGGAATGGCTGAACGTGGCCCGCACGCTGGAGGTCAAGCCGATCCGCCGCGCCTTCGAGGTGATCCTGCCGGCCGCAGCGCCCACCATCCTGACGGGCATGCGCATCAGCATGGGCATCGCCTGGCTGGTGATCGTGGCCGCCGAGATGCTGGTGGGCGGCACCGGCATCGGCTACTTCGTGTGGAACGAGTGGAACAACCTGAGCCTGCCCAACGTGATCTTCGCGATCCTGGTGATCGGCGTGGTGGGCATGCTGCTCGACCTGATGTTTGCCCGCTTCCAGAAGGCAGTGACCTATGCGGACTGATGATGTCTTCCTGACGATCGAAGGTCTGGCCAAGACCTACCCCGGCGCCACCGAGCCGGTGTTCGATGCCGTCAACTTCGGCATGCATGAAGGCGAGTTCGTCTGCATCATCGGCCACAGCGGCTGCGGCAAGACCACCATCCTGAATGTGCTGGCCGGGCTGGAGACTGCGAGCGAAGGCCACGTCTTCATGGACCGCCGCGAGGTGGCAGGCCCGGGGCTGGAGCGCGGCGTGGTGTTCCAGGGCCATGCGCTGATGCCCTGGCTGACGGTGCGCAAGAACATCGCGTTTGCGGTGCGCAGCAAGTGGCCCGACTGGCCGGCCGACCGGGTCAACGCCCATGTCGAGAAGTACGTGGCCATGGTGGGTCTGGCTGGCGCCATCGACAAGAAGCCCAGTGCGCTGAGCGGCGGCATGAAGCAGCGGGTGGGCATCGCCCGCGCCTTCGCCATCCAGCCGCGCATGCTGCTGCTCGACGAGCCCTTCGGTGCGCTGGACGCGCTGACCCGCGGCACCATCCAGGACGAACTGCTGCGCATCTGCGCCGAGACGCGGCAGACGGTGTTCATGATCACCCACGACGTGGATGAATCCATCCTGCTGGCCGACCGCATCCTGCTGATGAGCAACGGCCCGCAGGCGCGCGTGGCCGAGATCGTGCGCAACACCATGCCGCGCGACCGCAAGCGCGCCACGCTGCACCACGACCCGCAGTACTACCGCATCCGCAACCACCTGGTCGACTTCCTGGTGGCGCGCTCGAAAGACCTGAGCCACGGCCGCGCGCCGGCCCACCCGCCCGAGGTGTGCCCTGGCCTGGACGAGCCCACCGAGCCGCCCGACTTCTCCCCCACCGCACCCAACGTGCTGCCCCTCCTGCAACGAAAGGCCTGAACACCATGTCCCGTCTCGACGTCACTGAAAAGATCATCACCACCAAGGTGCAGCAGGGCCTGAAGTGGTCCGATGTGGCTGCCAAGGTGGGCCTCAGCAAGGAATGGGTCACCGCCGGCTGCCTGGGCCAGATGACCTTCAATGCCGAGCAGGCCGGCGTGCTGGCCGAGATCTTTGCCCTCTCGCCCGAAGAGAAGGCCTGGCTGATGGTGGTGCCCTACAAGGGCAGCCTGCCCACCAGCGTGCCCACCGACCCGCTGATCTACCGCTTCTACGAGCTGGTCAGCGTCTACGGCACCACCTTCAAGGAGCTGATCCATGAAGAGTTCGGCGACGGGATCATGAGCGCCATCGACTTCAAGATGGACCTGAAGCGCGAAGCCAACCCGATGGGCGACCGCGTGTCCATCACGATGAGCGGCAAGTTCCTGCCCTACAAGAGCTACTGAGCAACCACCATGCAAAACACCCGTCGCACCGCACTGAAGGCCGGCATTGCCGGCGCCGCCCTGGCCGCACCGGCCATCGTCTCGGCCCAGACCACCTTCAACTGGAAGATGACCTCGGCCTACGGCAAGGGCTCGCCGTTCTACATGGACGGCCCGGGCTCGGCCACCGACCTGGCCAAGCGCATCCGCGACATGTCGGGCGGGCGGCTCAACATCCAGGTCTTCGGCGCGGGTGAACTGATCCCCGCCTTCGAAGGCTTCGACGCGGTGCGCGCCGGCACGGTCGAGATGAACCATGCCAACAGCTACTTCTGGACCGGCAAGAGCGCGGCGGCGCAGTACTTCACCGCTGTGCCCTTCGGCCTGAACTTCCAGGGCATCAACGGCTGGCTGTACGACGGCGGCGGCCAGGAGCTGTGGAACGAGGTGTACGCGCCCTTCGGCATGGTGGCCATGGCCTGCGGCAACACCGGCGTGCAGATGACGGGCTGGTTCAAGAAGGAGATCAATTCGGTCGCCGACCTGAAGGGCCTGAAGATGCGGATCCCCGGCCTGGCCGGCAAGGTGTACGCCAGCCTGGGGGTGGACGTGAAGGTGCTGCCGGGTGGCGAGATCTTCCCGGCGCTGGAGCGCGGCGTGATCGACGCGGCCGAGTTCGTCGGCCCCTTCCAGGACCGGCGTCTGGGCCTGCACAAGGCGGCCAAGTACTACTACACCACCGGCTGGCATGAGTCCGCCACCGTGTCCGAGCTGCTGATCAACAAGGCCGCGTGGGACAAGCTGCCCGCCGACCTGAAGGCCATCGTGCAGAACGCCGCCGCGGCCTGCAACGTGATCGGCGAGGCCTGGTGCCAGAAGCACAACTCCGAGGCCATGGACGACCTGGTCAAGAACCAGGGCGTGATCGCACGGCCGCTGCCCGACGCGGTGATCAAGGCCCTGCGCACCGAGACCGACAAGGTGTTGGCCGAGGCTGCCGCCAAGGATCCGATGACCAAGAAGGTGCATGACTCCTACATGGCCTTCAAGGCCAAGTACGACCGCTGGAGTGAGGTGAGCGAAGAGGCGTACCACATCAAGGTGCGCGGCTGAGCCGGGCTGACTGTCCATGGACACCGCGGCTGCAGCCGCGGTCCGCCGCATCGAGGCATTGATCGATGCGGTGGGCCGCGCCACCTTGTATCTGACCCTGCTGATGATCGGCCTGGTGGCCGTCAACGTGCTGCTGCGCTACACGCTGAGCCTGGGCTCGTTGTGGTCCCAGGAGCTCGAATGGCACCTGCTGGCATCCGTCATCCTGCTGGGCATGAGCCATGCCATCCAGCGTGGCGACAACGTGCGGGTCGATGTGTTCTACGCCGACTTCTCGCCGCGCGCCAAGTTCATCGTCAACCTGGTGTCGCTGGCGCTGCTGCTGGGCATCTCGCTGCTGTTCATCAAGCTGTCGGCCGGCTATGTGGGCCAGGCCTGGGCCATCAACGAGACCTCGGCCGACCCCGGCGGCATCCCGTTCCGCTGGGCGGTGAAGGGGCTGATCCCGATCGGTTTCGGCCTGCTGGCATTGCAGACGGTGGGCGCATTGGGCAAGCTGGTGCTGGTCGAGCAGCAACGTCTGGGGGCACCGCATGTTTGAGCCGCAGACCTACGCCATCCTGATGCTGGTCGGCTTCTTCGTGCTGCTGATGCTGGGCGTGCCGGTGGCCACCACGCTGGCCACGGTGGGCTTCTTCTTCGGCTACCTGGGCTTTGGTGATGCGCTGTTCAACCTGCTGCCGGCGCGCGTCTACGGCGTGGTGGCCGGCTACCAGTGGATGGCCATCCCGCTGTTCGTCTTCATGGGCGTGATGCTGGAGAAGTCGCGCCTGGCCGACGACCTGCTTGACGTGATGGGCCACATCGCCGGCGGGGTGCGCGGCGGCATGGGCGTCGGCATCATCCTGTTCGGCGTGCTGATGGGCGCCACCACCGGCATCGTGGGCGCCACCATCATCACGCTGGGCCTGCTGACCTTGCCCACGCTGATCCGCCGCGGTTACGACAAGTCGATCGCCTGCGGCGCCATCTGTGCTTCGGGCACGCTGGGGCAGATCATCCCGCCCAGCCTGATCCTGATCCTGCTGTCGGACATCATGCAGCTGTCGGTGGGCACGCTGTTCGCGGCTGCCGTGGGCCCGGGCCTGCTGCTGTCGGCGGTTTACATCATCTTCCTGTTGGTGCTGGGCATGGTCAAGCCCGACCTCATGCCACCGTTGCCGCAGGCCGAGCGTGACGCGGTCAGCCGCCGTCAGCTGTGGGTGCGCTTCTGGAAGGTGGTGGTGCCGCCCATCATGCTGGTGGTGTCGGTGCTGGGCAGCATCGTCGGCGGCGTGGCCGCGCCGACCGAGGCTGCGTCGATGGGCGCGGTGGGCGCCATCCTCATCACCATCGGCGCCGGCCGCTTCAAGTGGCAGGTGCTGAAGGACGTGGCGCTGGAGACCAGCAAGATCACCGCCATCATGATGTTCATCCTGATGATGGCGCAGGTGTTCGCGCTGGCCTTCCGCGGCCTGCACGGTGAAGACCTGATCGTGCGCATGTTCGAGTGGCTGCCCGGCGGGGTGAACAGCGACATCTGGTTCATGATGGCGCTGATCTTCGTGCTCGGCTTCTTCATCGAGTGGATCGAGATCAGCTACATCGCGGTGCCGTTGTTCCTGCCGGTGCTGATCAGCCAGGGTGTGGATCCGGTCTGGCTGGCGATGCTGATCACCGTCAACCTGCAGTCGAGCTTCCTCACGCCGCCGTTCGGCTGGGCGCTGTTCTACCTGAAGGGGGTGGCGCCGCCCGAGGTGAGCATCCGCGACATCTACAAGGGTGTGGTGCCGTTCATCTGCATGCAGGCCATCACGCTGGCGCTGGTGTTCTTCTACCCGCAGATTGCGCTGTGGCTGCCCAAGGCGATCGGCTGGTGACCTGGCGGCGCGCCGGCCGGCGTCAGATGAACGGCGCTTCCAGCCCCTCGGCCGCCCAGGTGCGCTGCACCGCCGGCAGCGCAAGCAGGCGGCCGAGCCAGGGGGCCAGCAGCGGGCGCTGGCGCGCCGGCGGTGATGCGTTGCCGCTGAAGTTGCGCGTCCAGCGGCACAACATCAGGCCGTAGTAGTCGGGCACGGTGGGGCGGTCGCCCAGCAGCCAGTCGCCACCATGGCGCTGCAACTGGGCCTCGATCTGACCCAGCAGCAGGCCCACCTGCTGCTGGGCATGGGCCGACACCCGGGCCGCGCAGGCGTCCTGGCCGTCCAGGTCACCCAGCACCCGCGCCGGGTAGAAGTGGTGCATCAGCGCGGTCTGCAGCGTGGTGCTCATCCACACCAGCCACTTGGTGGCCTCGCCGCGCTCAGCGGTGCCCAGTGCCGGCATCAGGCCGCTGGTCGGCCAGATGCAGGCAGATCGCGGCCGATTCGTACAGCACCAGGGGGCCATCGACCAGCACGGGGATCAGCCCGTTCGGATTCAAGGCCAGGTAGGCCGGGCCCTTGTGGGCGGCGTTGGCGCGGTCCACCAGCACCAGGCGGTGTGGCAACTCCAGCGCATGCAGCAGCATGTGCGGGGCCAGGTTGGCATTGCCTGGGGCGTAGTGCAGGTCGAGCATGGGTGGGTTGGCGGGTGGTCGATGCCACGCATCATGCCCGCGGCCTGGTTGCATGGATATGCATCTCGGTGCATATCGCGCCCGCGGCGCGCAGCAGCAAGAATCGCGGCCGGTTGCCAGGTACCTGGCCATGGCCCAGAGATCCTCCATGAATGCGTTTTCCGAGAGCTTCAGCGTTGCGCTGGAGCTCATCACCCAGGCCGATGCCACGCTGTGGCAGATCGTCGCCCTGTCGCTGCGCGTGAGCGCCACCGCCTGCGCCCTGGGCGCGGGCTTCGGCCTGCTGCTGGGCGCCTGGCTGGCCGTGGCGCGCTTTCCCGGCCATGCGCTGGTGGTGGGCGCGCTCAACACCCTGCTGGCCTTGCCCTCGGTGGTGGTGGGGCTGGTGGTCTACCTGCTGCTGTCGCGCTCGGGGCCGCTGGGCAGCTGGGGCATCCTGTTCACGCCCACGGCCATGGTCATCGCGCAGAGCATCCTGGTGGTGCCGCTGATCGCCGCGCTCACGCGCCAGCTGGTGACCGACGCATTGCGCGAGGGCGGCGACGAGCTGGCCGCCATGGGCGCCGGCCGCCTGCTGTCGGCGCTGCTGCTGCTGGCCCATGCCCGGCTGGCGGTGCTCACCGTGCTGCTGACGGCCTTCGGCCGTGCGGTGGCCGAGGTGGGCGCGGTGATGATCGTCGGCGGCAACATCGCCGGCGTCACCCGGGTGATGACCACCGCCATTGCGCTGGAGACCAGCAAGGGTGATCTGCCCCTGGCCCTGGCGCTGGGCCTGGTGCTGCTGGGCGTGGTGGCGCTGATCAACCTGGCGGTGGGGCTGATCCAGCGCCGCGGCCCGAGCCAGGCGCCGCTGGCGGCCGGGGCCGGCGCATGACGGGCTTGCCGCCACCGTTGCACCCTGCGGTTTCACGCAGGGGCGCCGCGGCAACACCGGTGGCCGCCCCGCTGCTGGTGCTGCAGCAGGCCGGCGTGCAGTTCGGCAGCCAGGTGGCGCTGCGCGACATCAGCCTGCAGATCCACCGCGGCGATCGCATCGCCTTGGTGGGCGCCAATGGCTCGGGCAAGACCACGCTGCTGCGTCTGCTCAACGGTCTGCTGGCGCCCGGCACCGGCCAGCGGTTGCTGCCGGCGAGGGCGGGGCGCCCGCTGGTGACGGCGATGCTGTTCCAGCGGCCCTTCCTGCTGCACTTCAGCGTGCGGCGCAACCTGCAGCTGGCGCTGTGGCTGGCCGGCGTGCCGGCGGCCGAGCGGGCTGCTCGGGTCGATGGCGCACTGCAGCGCGTGGGCCTGCTGGCCAAGGCGGCGCTGCCGGCGCGCAGCCTGTCGGGCGGCCAGCAGCAGCGCCTGGCCCTGGCGCGGGCCTGGGGCGTGCAGCCCGACATCCTGTTCCTGGACGAGCCCACCGCCAGCCTCGACCCGTCGGCCAAGCGCGAGGTCGAGCAACTGATCGACGACTTCGGCGCCGCCGGCATGGCGCTGGTGATGAGCACCCACAACCTGGGCCAGGCCAAGCGCCTGGCCAACCGCGTGCTGTACCTGGACGCCGGCCGGCTGCTGGCCGACCTGCCAGCGGGCGAATTCTTTCACCGCACCGACCTGCCGCCCGAAGCGGCGCAATTCCTCAAGGGAGAACTGCCATGGACCTGACCATCACCACCCGCGTGCTGCGCCACACCGCGCTGGCCCTGCTGGCTGCTGCCGGGCTGGCCGGCGCGGCACTGGCGCAGGGCAACTTCATCGTGATGGCCTCGACCACCAGCACCGAGCAGTCGGGCCTGTTCGCCCACCTGCTGCCCGCCTTCAAGGCCGCCACCGCCACCGATGTGCGGGTGGTGGCCCTGGGCACCGGCCAGGCGCTGGACACCGGCCGGCGGGGCGACGCCGACATCGTCTTCGTGCACGACCAGGCGGCCGAGGAGAAGTTCGTCGCCGAGGGCTTCGGCCTGAAGCGCCTGCCGGTGATGTACAACGACTTCGTGCTGATCGGCCCGGCCGCCGACCCGGCCAAGGTGCGCGGCAAGGACATCACCGCCGCGCTGCAGAAGCTGGGCGCGGCCGCCGCCCCGTTCGTCTCGCGCGGCGACAAGAGCGGCACCCATGCCGCCGAGTTGCGTTACTGGAAGGCCGCCGGCACCGACATTGCCGCCACCAGGCCCCCAGGCTACAAAGAGTGCGGCTGCGGCATGGGCCCGGCGTTGAACATCGCCGCCAGCACCGGCGCCTATGTGCTGGCCGACCGCGGCACCTGGCTGAACTTCAAGAACCGCGCCGACCTGGCGGTCCTGGTCGAAGGCGACACCCGGCTGTTCAACCAGTACGGCGTGATGGTGGTCAACCCGGCGAAGCACCCGCATGTGAAGCTGGCGCTGGCCCAGGGCTTTGCCGACTGGGTGGTGTCGCCGGCCGGCCAGGCCAGCATCGCGGGCTACAAGATCGGCGGCGAGCAGCTGTTCTTCCCCAACGCTGGCAAGTGAGGGCCGGCGCGCCCGGTCGAGCAGGTCGACGGGCGCTGTCTGCGCCCGCCTTCTGTGCCCGGTTCTGCGCCAGACTCCGGTGCCCGGCTGTCGCGTTCGGCGCGCACGGCCTGGCGTGAGCCCACTCGCCGCTCCCTGCCTGGAGACCCGCCATGCCCCATGTCCGATCCGCCAATGCCGTCCGCCTGGAGTTCGCGGGTGACTCCCTGGTGCAGTCCAACCTGTCGGGGGCGGCGTTCACCGGCGACTGGCTCTGGGTGGCTGGCGATGAAGCCTGCGGCCTGGACCGCCTGCGCCGGCTCGACCCTGTCGGCACGGAGACCCTGCGCTTTGGCGAGGTGCGCGACTTCCCGCTCGCCGACCTGCTGGATCTGCCAGGCCAGGCCGGGGATGAGGCCGATCTGGAAGGCATGGCCGTGGCCGACGGGTTTCTGTGGGTCGTCGGCTCTCACGGCCTGAAGCGCAAGAACGCCAAGCTGGACCGCGGCCACGCCGACAACGCCAGGCGGCTGGCCAAGGTGTCGCTGGACAGCAACCGGCGTTTGCTGGCCTGCCTGCCGATCGAGCCCGATGCCCAGGGCCAGCCCTGCCTGGTGCGGCGGGCTCCGGACGGCCGCCAGGCGTTGCGCCTGGCCGGTGATGCCCGCGACAACCTGCTCACCCGCGCCTTGGCAGACGACCCCCACGTCGGTCCCTACCTGGCGATTCCGGGCAAGGACAACGGCTTCGACATCGAGGGCCTGGCTGTCGACGGCCGGCGGCTGCTGCTCGGGCTGCGCGGCCCGGTGTTGCGGGGCTGGTCAGCCGTGCTCGAGATCGAGGTCGAGCCCCGGGGCGACAGCCTGCGGCTGGTGCCGCTGGACGCCAAGGGCACGCTGGTGCGCAAGCACTTCCTGCAACTCGATGGCCTGGGCGTGCGCGATCTGCACTTCTCGGGTGACGACCTGTTCATCCTGGCCGGCCCGACGATGGTGCTCAACGGCGACATCCGGGTCTTCAAATGGCCTGCCGCCAGGCAGGCCCTGGCCGCCAACCACGAGCCGGTGCGCTTCGAAGACGCGTTGACCGCATCGTTGCCCTTGCCGCACGGGCGCGGCACCAACCGGGCTGAAGCCATCTGCCAGTTGCCGCCTGCGTTGTCTGGCGGCAAGGCGCACTGGCTGGTCTTGTACGACGCGCCGGGCGCCGATCGGCGCGACGGCGCGCACGCCGTCTTCGGCGACTTGCTGCAGCGCGTCTGAGCGCCGGTGTGGCAAGGCCCTCATCATCCCGCCACCGGCGTCGAAAGATTCGTCTTTTCAGAAGTTTCGGTCCTGAAAATG
>JBBAPL010000106.1:0-18280 GCA_040400895.1 Aquabacterium sp. | reverse complement strand
GCCAGCGCAGGCACGGTGCTGAACTCCTCCAGCGTGGTGCAGATCACCAGGGCGCGGTCGACCGCGGCCGCGGCCATGTCGGCGCGCACCGCATCGATGCGGCCATGGAGCTCGGGAAAGCTGAGGTGGCAGTGGGAGTCGACGAACATGGGTCAGGGCCGCGCCGGGGCACTGCCGCCTGGCTCAGACGGTCTGCGTCGGCCGGGACGAGGAAATCTGCGTGCCCAGGATCTCCTCGATCTTGAGCTTGAGCAGGCGGGTCTTGTCGTCGGCCGGGAAGCGAACCCCGACACCCTGCGTGCGCCCGCCCGACGCATTGGCCGGCGTGATCCAGGCCACCTTGCCGGCCACCGGGTAGCGCTGCGGGTCGTCGGGCAGCGACAGCAGCAGGTAGATGTCCTCACCCAGCCGGTAGGGCTTCTGCGTGGGCACGAACAAGCCGCCGTCGTTGAGCAACGGGATGTAGGCCGCATATAGCGCGCCCTTCTCGCGGAACACCAGCTGGATGACGCTGGGACGGGCACCCGCGGCGGCGGCGCCGTTGGCATTGGACGCCACGCCGCCGGTGCCGGTGACCGTGAGGCTGCTGCTGGCGGCAAAGGGGCTGGAATCGCTCATCGCGCCGAGTGTAGCGAAGCACTGCCACCCGATGTGGGGCCTGCTGCCGGACGCCTGGCGTCCGGCATTGGCCACACCGCGGTGGCCTGCGACACCAGCGACTCGATCAGCAGCGCGGCGCTCCAGGGGTGCTAGTCATGTCGGGCCACGCGCTGCAGGGCCTGCTGCCAGGCGCGCAATGCCATCGGGTCGGCGCCGCCGGGCAGGCTGCCCGCGGCAAAGAAGCGCGGCGCGCCACCGGCGGCCAGCACCTGGGCGTCGTGCGACAGTTTCAGCAGCAGTTCCACCACCCGCGGGATCGGCCGGCCCGCCAGCGCGCTGGCGTCGCCCGCGGCCACCCGGCGCGGCAGCCCGGCCAGCAGGGCCGAGCTCAGTCCGTCCTGCGCCCAGGCCAGGGCCTCCAGCGGGCTGCCGCCGGCCAGGGCGAGCAGCGCATCGGGGGCGTCCAGGCCCTGGGCCTGCAGCCAGGCGCGGGCCTGCGCTGCCGGCGGCAGCGCCAGTGCCAGGCGCTGGCAGCGGCTGCGCACGGTGGGCAGCAGGTGCTCGGGGTCGGCGCTGGTCAGCAGCAGGCGCATCTGGCCGGGGGGTTCTTCCAGTGTCTTGAGCAGCGCGTTGGCGGCCGAGATGTTCAGCGCATCGGCCGGGTGCAGCAGCAGCACCTTGCCGCGGCCGCGGCCGCTGGTCTGCTGCGACCAGTCGATGGCGGCGCGCACCTGGTCGATGCGCAGCTCGCGGCTGGGCTTGGCCTCACCCTTGGGCGCGATGTAGTCGTCTTCGTCGGTCCAGCCGCGCTGCACGCGCATGGCGGCGGGCAGCACCAAGCGCAAGTCGGGGTGGGCGCGGGTGGCCACCAGATGGCAGCTGGCGCAGCGGCCGCAGGCGGAAGCCAACGTGGCGGCGGGTGCGGCTTCACACAGCAGGCTTTGCGCCAGCAGCACCGCCAGGTCGAAGTGGCCGGCACCGGCAGGCCCGTGGATCAGCAACGCGTGGGCGCCACGCAGCTGGCGGGCGCCCGCCAAGCCGGCGGCCAGCCAGGGCAGCGGCAGTTGGCCGTCGGGCTGCACGCCCAGCGGCGCGGCCGGTCCTTCGCGCTGGGCGGTGACGGCCTTGGCCATCAGCCGCCCTGCCCTGCGCTGGCGCCGATGACCGCCTGGTGCACGGCAGCCCAGACCGCGTCACGCGGCTGGTCGGCGTCGATGCGGACAAAGCGCTGCAGGTCGGCATCGGCGCGCCTGGCGTAGCCGCCACGCACCCGCTCGAAGAAGGCCAGGTCTTCGCGCTCCAGCCGGTCGGCCGCGCGGGCGGCGGCCCGGCGCTGTGCGGCCACGGCCGGCGGCAGGTCGAACCACAGCGTCAGGTCGGGCTGCACCAGCTGGCCGGTGGCCGTGTCGGTTTGCACCCAGGCTTCCAACTGGACCAGCACGGTGGCGTCGAAGCCGCGGCCACCGCCCTGGTAGGCAAAGGTGGCGTCGGTGAAGCGGTCGCACAGCACGGTCGTGCCTGCCGCCAGCGCTGGCTGGATCTCGTTGCGCAGATGGTCGCGGCGGCCGGCAAACACCAGCAGGGCTTCGGTCAGCGCGTCCATCGGCTGCTGCAGGAACAGGCTGCGCAGTTGCTCTGCCAGCGGCGTGCCACCGGGTTCCCGCGTCAGCAGAACGGCGTGGCCCCGCGCCCGCAGCGCTGCGGCCAGGGCGTCGATGTGTGACGACTTGCCGGCACCGTCGATGCCTTCGAAGCTGATGAAACGGCCGCGGGTCATGGCGTGCCAGATGGCGGCTTGGCGCCGCGTTGGTACTGGTTCACCGCGCGATTGTGCGCTGCCAGGTCGGCGCTGAAGACGCTGCTGCCGTCGCCGCGCGCCACGAAGTACAGCGCATCGGTGGCCGCCGGCTGCACCACCGCGCGCAGCGACGCCAGCCCCGGCATGGCGATCGGCGTGGGCGGCAGGCCGCGGCGGGTGTAGGTGTTGAAGGGTGTGTCGGTGAGCAGGTCGCGCTTGCGCAGGTTGCCGTCGAAGGTCTCGCCCAGGCCGTAGATCACCGTCGGGTCGGTCTGCAGCGGCATGTTGATGCGCAGCCGGTTGATGAACACGCCAGCCACCAGGCCGCGGTCGGCCGCGCGCCCGGTCTCCTTCTCGACGATGGAGGCCAGCACCAGCGCCTGCTCGGGCGTCTGCAGCGGCAGGTTGGCCGCGCGCTCGGCCCACACCTCGGCCAGACGCCGGGTCTGCATCGCGGCGGCGCGCTTGAGCACGGTCAAGTCGCTGACGCCGCGGCTGTACAGATAGGTGTCTGGGAAGAAGCGCCCCTCGGCCGGCACGCCGGGCAGACCCAGGGTGGCCATCAGCGCAGGCTCGGTCAGCGCAGCGCCCTGCTGCTTCAGGTGCGGGGCGGCGGCCAGTGCGGCGCGGAACTGCCGGAAGGTCCAGCCCTCGATCAGGCGCACCCGCTCGAACGCTTCGTCGCCCTGCACCATGCGCGCCAGCAAGCTGCGTGGCGTGGCGCCGGGTTCGACCTCGTAGCTGCCGGCGCGGATACGCCGGGCGTCCCCGCTGAAGCGGAACCAGGTATACAGCCAGTCGGGGTCGGTCAACACGCCGGCGCGCACCCAGGCGACGGCCACCTCGCGCGGCGGCGTACCGGGCTCGATGGACAGTTCCACCGCCGCAGCGGCCAGGGGCAGTGGCCGGTCCAGCCACCAGCGCACGGCGCCCGCGGCTGCCAGTGCAGACAGCAGCAAGGCCAGCAGCATCCAGAGGACAAGGCGCCAGGGTTTCATGCCATGCGCGGTGGTGGCCGCAGCGCCAGCAGGGTGGAGGGGCGGTGATGATAATGGGCTGCATGACTGCTTCCACCGCACCCACTGGCGCGCTGCGCCTGTCCGACTGGGGCCTGATCCGCGCCCAGGGCCCTGACGCTGCCAGCTTTCTGCATGGCCAGCTGACGCAAGACACCAACAGCCTGCGTGAAGGCAGCGCCAGGCTGGCTGGCTACTGCTCGCCCAAGGGCCGGCTGCTGGCCAGCTTCATCGTCTGGCGCGCAGATGCCGACACGCTGTACCTGGCCTGCAGCGCCGACCTGCTGGCGCCCACGCTGAAGCGGCTGTCGATGTTCGTGCTGCGCGCCAAGTGCAAGCTGACCGACGCGTCGGCCGACTTGCCGCTGTTTGGCCTGGCCGGCGCTGAAGCGGCGGCCTGGCTGGGTGATGCCGCACCCACCAGCGCCTGGGCCAGCACCGCCGTGTGCGCTGGCCAGGTCGTGCGCCTGCCGGACGTGCAGGGCACACCCCGCTGGCTGCTGGCGCAGCCGGCCGACGCGGCGACACCGGCCCTGCCCGCGCTGGCGCCCGACGCCTGGGCCTGGCTGGAAGTGCACAGCGGCGTGGTGCGCATCACCGCCGCCACGGTGGAGCAGTTCGTGCCGCAGATGGTGAACCTGGAACTGGTGGGCGGCGTCAACTTCCAGAAGGGCTGCTACCCCGGGCAGGAGATCGTGGCGCGCAGCCAGTACCGCGGCACGCTCAAGCGCCGCAGCCTGGTGTTCGACAGCGCCGCGCCGCTGACCATTGGCCAGGAGGTGTTCCACAGCAATGACCCGGCGCAGCCTGCCGGCATGGTGGCCCTGGCCTCGCCGCGCCCGGACGGCGGCAGCAGTGCGCTGGTGGAGATCAAGCTGTCGTCGCTGGAGGCCGGCAGCCTGCATGCTGGCGCGGCCGACGGCCCGTTGCTGCAGCGCGGTGCCCTGCCTTACGCCATCCCGGCCGACCAAGGCTGAATGGCGCGCCGGCTGTACGTCTACTACCGGGTCGCTGAGGCGCAACTGGCGGCCGTTGTCGCGGCAGTGCGTCAGGTGCAGGCTGGCTTGGTCGTATCCCACCCGGGCCTACAGGCCGAACTGCTGCGACGACCGGAATTGCGCGACGGCGACGTCACCCTGATGGAGACCTACGCCGGCCCGCTGACTGACACGGTGCTGGCATCGATCACCCAGGCGACAAGCGCCCTGCCCCAGCCGCGCCACAGTGAGTACTTCGACACCCTGGATAGACCGGAGCAACGCCATGACGCCTGACAACTTCCGCGCCCTGCTGCAGCGCTTCTGTGCGGCCGCCGAGGCCGGCGACGGCGCTGCCTTCGCCGCCTGTTTCACACCCGACGGCGTTTACCACGACTACATCTACGGCGACCACCAAGGCCGCGACAGCATCGCCCACATGCTGACCGACCTGTTCCGCCGCGACGCCGGGCCCGACTACCGCTGGCAGATGTTCGACCCGGTGTGCGACGGCCACCTGGGCTACGCCTGGTCACTGTCGAGCTTCACCTCGCAGGTGCCTGAGTTCGCCGGCCGCTTCGTCGTCATCGACGGCATGAGCCGGTTCGAGCTGCGCGACGGCCTGATCGCCGACTACCGTGAATCGGTGAACGGCGGCGTGGCCATGGCCCAGCTCGGCGTGGCGGCGCCGCGCATCGAGAAGGTGCTGGCGCGCTGGGGCCGCCAACTGCGCGAGCTGCCCGCCACCCAGGCCTGGCTGGCCGAGGGCAAGCGCACGGCCTGATGGCCGAGGCGGCTGCTGCGGGCCGCCGTGCCGCTACAGCGCCTTGCGCATCGCCAGGTGCGGAATGCCGGCTTCCTCGAACGGGTCGCCCTCCATGCTGTAGCCGGCACGCAGGTAGAACGGCGCAGCCGACGCCTGGGCATGCAGCAATGCGCTGGCATCACCGCGCGCCTTGGCGGCGGCCATCAGCGCGTCCAACACCTGGCGGCCGAGGCGGCTGCCACGCTGGCTCGGCAGCACCGCCATGCGGCCGATCTTGGCCACGCCGGGCTGGTAGGCCAGCAGCCGGCCGGTGGCCAGCGCCAGGCCCAGCCGGTTGCGCGCCAGGGCATGCACGCAGGTGGCGTCGGCTGCATCCCATTCCAGCTCCGCAGGAATGCCCTGCTCGTCGACGAACACCGTCTTGCGGATGGCGCCGGCCTCGGCGCCCAGCGTGGCCCAGTTGCCCACCTGCACCGTCACCATCGGCTCGCCCGCCTCGAAGGCGCCCACCACGTCGCGGAAGGCTTGCGGAATCGGCTTGCTGGTCTGCGTGGCCGGGTCGGCAAACACATAGACCAGCTCGCCGCTGACCAGCAGCGCATCGCCGCGGAACACCGCGCACTGCAGCAGCATCGATGAGTTGCCGAAGCGCGCCAGGCGCACACCCACGTCGATCAAGTCATCGAGCCGGGCCGAGGCGTGGTACTCCAGGCTGGACTTCTTGACGAAGAAGTCGCCTTGCAGCGCGGCCATCGTCGGCGCATAGGGCAGCGCCATGGCGCGCCACCAGCCGCTGATGGCGGTGTCGAAGTACATCAGATAGTGGCCGTTGAAGACGATCTGCTGCAGATCGATCTCGGCCCAGCGCACGCGCAGGCGCTCGAAGTGGCGGAAGGTGGAACGGGTGGTCATCCCACCATTCTCCAGGCTTCGCGCAGTGCATCGGCGGCGGCCTGCTGGGCGTGGGCGGCCTCCTTCAGCGCGCGGCCCATCTTGATGAAGTCATGCGTCAGGCCGTGCGCCAGCTCCAGCGCCACCGCCACGCCGGCCATGCGCAGCCGGTCGGCATAGGCGATGCCTTCATCCACCAGCGGGTCGCATTCGGCCAGCACCACGCAGGCCGGCGCCACGCCGTCCAGGTCGTCGGCCAGCAGCGGAGCGAAGCGCCAGTCGCGCCGGTGGTGGAAGTCGATGTAGTGGTCGAAGAACCAGCTGACATTGGCCGTGTCCAGCAGAAAGCCGTTGGCGAACAGCGTGTGCGATGGCGTGTCCTGGTGCGCCGTGGTGCCCGGGGTGATCAGCAGCTGCAGCGCCAGCGGCAGGCCCACGTCGCGCGCATGGAGGGCGGCCACCGCCGCCAGCGTGCCGCCGGCGCTGTCGCCGCCCACCGCCAGCCGGCTGCCGTCCAGACCCAGGGCCGCCGCGCCCGGCCCGGCCAGCCAGTGCAGCGCGGCCCAGGTGTCGTCCACCGCGGTGGGAAAGCGGTGTTCCGGCGCCAGCCGGTAGTCCAGCGCCAGCACGGCGCCGCCCGAGCGCAGCGCCAGCTGGCGGCACAGGCTGTCGTGCGTCTCCAGCCCGCCGATGACGAAGCCGCCGCCGTGCAGGTACAGCAGCGCCGGCAGGCGCTCGTGGCTGGGTGCGTATAGGCGTGCAGGCAGCGGTGTGCCGTCGGCGGCCGGCACGGTCAGGTCCAGCACCCGTGGCAGCGGCGCGCGCGGCGGCTCCAACACCTCGGCGGCCTTGTCGTAGGCGGCGCGGGCCTCGGCCGGCGTCATCGCGTGGAAGGGCACCCGCTGGGCGCGGCGGATGCGGTCGAGCAGGCCGGCCATGGCCGGGGTCAGCAGGGTGGAGGCAGTCACCGGCAGCACAGTGTGGGTGGGGGCGGGCAAGCATACTGGCAGGCTTTGAAGACACCGCCGGAGACGCCCGCATGGCCCGCATCCTGTACCTGACCCAGATCGAGATCGACCACGGCGCGGTGCGCTGCCTGCCCGAGGAATGTCAGCGCGTCGGCATGAAGAAACCGCTGGTCGTCACCGACCCCGGCGTGCGCGCCGCCGGCGTGCTGGACAAGGCCCTGGCCGCGCTGGGCAGCCTGCCGCATGCGGTGTTCGACCAGACGCCCAGCAACCCGACCGAAGCCGGCGTGCGCGCCGCGCTGGCCATCTACCGCGCGCACGGCTGCGACGGCCTGATCGCCGTGGGCGGCGGCTCCAGCATCGACCTGGCCAAGGGCCTGGCCATCCTGGCCACCCACCCCGGCCCGGTCGATGGCGCGCTGAAGACCTACGCCACCATCGAGGGCGGCAGCCTGAAGATCCCCGACACCGTGCCGCCGCTGATCGCCGTGCCCACCACCGCCGGCACCGGCAGCGAGGTGGCGCGCGGCGCCATCGTCATCGTCGACGACGGCCGCAAGCTGGGCTTCCACAGCTGGCACCTGATGCCCAAGGCCGCCATCCTCGACCCCGAACTGACACTGGGCCTGCCCGCCTGGCTGACCGCGGCGACAGGCATGGACGCCATCGCCCATTGCCTGGAGACCTTCATGGCGCCGGCGGTCAACCCGCCGGCCGACGGCATCGCGCTGGACGGCCTGGCCCGCGGCTGGGCCCACATCGAGCGCGCCACCACCAACGGTGCCGACCGCGACGCCCGCTGGGCCATGATGAGCGCCAGCATGCAAGGCGCCATGGCCTTCCAGAAGGGGCTGGGCTGCGTGCACAGCCTGAGCCACAGCCTGGGTGGTGTCGACCCGCGGCTGCACCACGGCACGCTGAATGCGATGTTCCTGCCCGCGGTGGTGCTGTTCAACGCCCCGGCCGAGTCCATCCAGAAGGAGCAGCGGCTGCAGCGCATGGCGCATGCCATCGGCATTGGCAGCTGCGATGCCAAGGGCACCGAGCTGGCCGAGGCCATCGGCGCGCTGAACGCCCGCCTGGGCCTGCCCAGCGGCCTGCGCGCCATGGGCGTGACCGAGGACCTGTTCGAGCGGGTGATCGACGGTGCCATGGCCGACCATTGCCACAAGACCAACCCGCGCATCGCCACCCGCGACGATTACGCGGCCATGTTGCGCATGTCGATGTGAACCCAAGCGACCGCCGCGGAACCGGCTCTGCCGGGCCGCTGGCGGTGCCCCCTGGAGGGGGAGCGCCGAAGGCGCTTCGGGGGTGGGTCCATTTCAGTCCTTCCAGAACTGGGGGGTGAACAGCACCAGCAGGCCCAGCAGTTCCAGCCGGCCCAGCAGCATGCCGAAGCTGCACACCCAGGTCTGGAAGTCGGTCAGCCCGCCGAAGTTGCCCGCCGGCCCCACCTCGCCCAGGCCGGGGCCGATGTTGTTGACGCAGGCCACCACGGCAGTGAAGGCGGTCAGCACGTCCATGCCGGTGAACACCAGCAGCATGGTCAGGCTGACCAGGGTGGCGCCGTAGATCATCATGAAGGCGTTGACGTTCTGCATCGCCTTGGGCGGCACCACGTTGCCGCCCAGCACCACCGGGTTGACCACGTTGGGGTGCACGATGCGCACCAGCTCACGCTGGGCCTGCTTCAGCAGGATCAGCATGCGCACCATCTTGATGCCGCCGCCGGTGGACCCGGCGCAGGTGGCAAAGCAGCCCAGCAGAATCATCAGCAGCGGCGCAAACACCGGCCAGGCGCCGTAGTCCACCGACGCATAGCCGGTTGTGGTGGCCACCGAGACCACGTTGAAGGCGGCATGGCGCAGCGCATCGCCGAAACCGTAGACGCCGTGCGCGGTGAGGAACAGCGCCACCAGCGCCACCGCCAGCGCCAGCACCAGCAGGAAGGCGCGCAGCTCGATGTTGCGCCATAGCACCGCCAGCGAGCGCAGCCGCCAGGCGGCGAAATACAGCGCCAGGCTGATGCCGGCCAGCAGCATGAAGACGATGGCCACCGCCTCGATCAGCGGCGACTGGAAGTGGCCGATGCTGGCGTCGTAAGACGAAAAGCCACCCAGGCCCATGGTGGTGCACATGTGCATGAAGGCGTCGGCCCAACCCATGCCGGCCACGCGGTAGGCCAGGAAGCAGGCAACCGACAACAGGAAGTACACCACCCACAGGCCGCGCGCCGTCTCGGCCATGCGCGGGGTGAGCTTCTGGTCCTTCAGCGGGCCGGCGGTCTCGGCCTTGAACAGCTGCGACGCGCCCACGCCCAGCAGCGGCAACACGGCCACCGCCAGCACGATGATGCCCAGGCCGCCGATCAGCACCATGAAGCAGCGCCACACGTTCACGCTGAGCGGCAGCGTGTCCAGCCCGGTGAGCACGGTGCCGCCGGTGGCCGTCAGACCCGACATGGCCTCGAAGTAGGCATCGGTCACGCTCAGGCCGGGGATGGCCAGCCACAGCGGCAGCGCCCCGAAGGCCGGCAGCAGGCTCCAGGTCAGGCCCACCAGCAGGAAGCCGTCGCGCGGCTGCAGCTCACGCCGGAAGCGCCGGGTGACCAGGCTCAGGCCCAGCCCAGCGGCCAGGGTGATGATGGTGGCACTGGTGAACGGCTGCACGCCGCTGTCCTGCTGCACCAGGGCAAAGGCCAGCGGCACCAGCAGCATGGCGGCAAACAGCACCACCATGCGGCCCACCAGGGCGACGACAGCCAGCAGCGAGTTCATCGGGTCGGCTAGAACAGGAAGGTGGCGCCGACCTGGAACAGCTTCTCGACGTCCCGCACCTGGCGCTTGTGCGGCACGAAGACGATCACATGGTCGTCGCGCTCGATCACCGTGTCGTGGTGGGGAATGATCACCCGTGGCTGCGGTGGCGGACCGCCCGGGCCCACCGGCTCGGCGCCGCGCACGATGGCGCCGATCTGCGCCCCCGGCGGCAGCCCGATCTGGTCGATGCGCCGGCCCACCACCTTGCTGGTCTTGCGGTCGCCGCGGGCCACCGCCTCCAGCGCCTCGGCCGCACCCCGGCGCAGGCTGTACACAGCCTCCACGTCGCCGCGGCGCACATGGGCCAGCAGCTCGCCGATCACCGTGTGCGCCGGGCTCAGCGCCACGTCGATCTGGGTGCCCTGCACCAGCTCGGCATAGGCGCGGCGGTTGATCAGAGCCACCACCCGGCCCGCGCCCATGCGCTTGGCCAGCAGGCAGGACATGATGTTGTCCTCGTCGTCGTTGGTCAGGGCGATGAACAGGTCGGTGTCGTGCACCTGCTCCTGCTCCAGCAGGTCTTCGTCGGTGGCGTCGCCGCACAGCACCAGCACGTCGCTGCCCAGTTCGGTGCTGAGGTATTCACAGCGCTCGCGGTGCTGCTCCACGAGCTTGATGCGGCACTGGCCCTGGATGTGCCGCGCCAGGTAAAGGCCCACCCGGCCGCCGCCGGCGATCATCACCCGCCGCACCGGGGCGTCGCGCAGGCGCAGGGCATCGAGGGCACGGCGGATGTCGGCGGTGGCGGCCAGCACGAAGACCTCGTCACCCGGCTCGATGCGGGTGTCGCCGTCGCACACCACGCGCTGGTCGTTGCCGTGGGCATCGTTGCGGTAGATGGCGACAAAACGCATCGGCACGTCGGGCACCAGCTGCGGCAGCTCGGAGATCACATGGCGCACCATCGGCCCGCTGCCCACCACGCGCACCGCCAGCATGCTGACGGCGCCACTGGCGAACTCCAGCACCTGCAGCGCCTCGGGGTACTCGATCAGCTTGCGGATGGTGGCGGTGACCGATTCCTCCGGGCACAGCACCGCGTCCACCGCGAAGCCGTCCACGCCCAGCAGCGGGCTGCCCTGCTGCAGCTCGGACGAGCGCAGCCGCGCAATGCGCGTGGGGATGCCGAACTGGCTGTGCGCCACCTTGCAGGCCACCAGGTTGGTTTCGTCGGACGATGCGCAGGCGATCAGCATGTCGGCGTCGCGCGCGCCGGCGGCTTCCAGCACCGACGGCTGGATGCCGTTGCCGGCCACGCCCCGCAGGTCCAGCCGCTCCTGCAGGATGCGCAGGCGTTCGGGGCTGGTGTCGATGACGGTGATGTCGTTCTTCTCGCTCACCAGGCTCTCGGCCACGCTCTCGCCCACGCGGCCGGCGCCCAGGATGATGATGTTCATGGGCGCGGATCATACGAAGAGGCGCAGCCCGTCGGCCGTTGCTGCAGTCCGTCGCACGCCGCTTGGTACCCGGCCGGTGGCACCGCTATGGTGTGCTACGTCAGCAACACACCGGATGCCTGCATGCAACCCTGGCACCAGCAACTGCCCATTTACCAGCAACTGGCCGACCAACTGGCCGCCCGCCTGCTGGACGGTGAGCTTCCCGAGGGCGAACCGATGCCATCGGTGCGCAACTTGGCCAGCCGCTACCTGCTGAACCCGCTGACCGTCAGCCGCGCCCTGCAGGCGCTGGACGAGGACGGCCTGCTGGAAAACCGCCGCGGCCTGGGCCTGTTCGTGCGTCCCGGCGCGCGGCAGCGGCTGCGCGAGGCGGCGCGGCAGCGCTTCCTGGCCGATGAATGGCCGGCCTTGCGCGCCCGGCTGCAGCGCCTGGGCATCTCTGAACACGACCTGGACTGGACCCTCTGACATGCAAGCCCTGATCGAGGCCCGAGGCCTGAACCTGCATTACGGCCGCAAGCAGGCCCTGGACGATCTCAGCTTCGCGGTGCAGCCCGGCCGCGTGGTCGGCCTGCTGGGCCACAACGGCGCCGGCAAGACGACGCTGATGAAGGCCCTGGTGGGCCTGCATGCCGCCCAGGGCCAGCTCAGCGTGCTGGGCCGCGACCCCTTCCGCGACCGGGTGGCCCTGCTGGAAGACCTGGCCTACATCCCCGACGTGGCCATCCTGCCGCGCTGGGCCAGGGTGTCGCAGCTGATCACGCTGATGTCCGGCCTGCACCCGAAGTTCTCGGCTGACCGGGCGCGGGCACTGATCCGGCGCACCAGCGTGGGCCTGGACGACACGGTGAAGAACCTCAGCAAGGGCATGGTGGTGCAGGTGCACCTGGCTCTGGTGGCGGCCATCGACGCACAGCTGATGGTGCTGGACGAGCCCACGCTGGGGCTGGACGTGCTGTCACGCAAGGCCTTCTACGAGATGCTGATCGACGAGTGGTGCGACGGCGCACGCAGCGTGGTGATCTCCACCCACCAGGTGGAAGAGATCGAGACACTGCTGTCGGACGTGCTGATGCTCAACGAGGGCAAGCTGGTGCTGTCGCTGAGCCTGGAAGACATCGACAAGCGCTTTGTGGCGCTGGGGCACGACCCGGCCGCGGCCGACGCCATGGCCGCCGCCCACCCGCTGCTGCGCTACCGGGTGCAGGGCGGCAGCGCCGCGCTGTTCGACGGCGCGCCGCCGCCCGAGGTGGCGGCGCTGGGACAGCGGCTGCGGCCCAGCCTGGTCGACCTGTTCGTGGCGCTGACGCGCCGTCCCGAGATCAACCCCACCCAGCCCCTGTGAGCCCCGCCACCATGGACCGATTCACACGTTTTCACACCCTGCTGCTGCGTGAATGGATGCAGCACCGCACCGGCTGGCTGGTGCTGATGGGCCTGCCCACGCTGCTGGCGCTGGGCCTGAGCCTGTTTGATGGCCGCGGCATCTCCTTGAAGGTGGATGGCGACATCCCCGTGCAGTTGGACCAGTTCACCACTCTGCCCAGCGTGCTGCAGGCTCTGGGTTGGACCGTGGGCACCGTGGGTGTGGCGCTGCTGCTGGTCAGCCTGACGGTGCTGGCCCAGTTGCCCGGACTGGCACGGCGCGACCAGCAGGACCGCTCGATCGAGTTCTGGCGGTCGCTGCCCCTGAGCCACAGCCAATCCATCGGCGCCACCCTGCTGATGCACCTGCTGCTGATGCCGGCTGCCGTGCTCGCAGCGGGCCTGCTGGGCGCGCAACTGGCGGTGCTGGTCACCGTCACACTGCACCAGGGCGCGATGGCATGGCTGCAGATGCCTTGGGGCCTGCTGCTGCCCAGCTTGCTGCTGGGCCTGGTACGGCTGTGGCTGGGCCTGCTGCTGGCGGTGCTGTGGATGGCGCCGGTCCTGCTGCTGACGATGGCCGCATCGGCCTGGCTGCAGCGCTGGGCGGTGCCGGTACTGACGGCCGCCAGCCTCTTGGGGGTGTATTGGCTCGACGCGCGCCTGCCCCAGCCGGTGGTGGGCCCGGTTCTCACCCGCCTGGGCACCGAGAGTCTGTACGCGCTGCTCGCCCCCGGCCTCTTCGACGGCCCGCAACGCATCGCCCGGGGCGACCTGCTGAACGCCGTCAACGGGCTGCCCGGCGCCCTGTGGACCGACATGCTGCAAGTGCTGGGCAGCGCTGCATCGCCCGCCTTCCTGGGCGCACTGGCGGGCGGCGCATTGGGCTTTGCGTTGCTGGTGCTGCGCCGCCGCCGGGCGGACTGACTCAGACGCTCACTTCCTGCGGGCCGAACAGGCCTTGGGCGACCGGCCGGCGCGCCTGCTGCGCAGCATCATCGTGTGAGACCACGGCATCGCGCTGGGCCAGGCCCAGCACCGGGATGCCGCGCTGGACCGTCTGCGGCAGGCCGAGACCCGGTCGCGGGCCATCAGCGACTGTGCCGGCGTGGCAGCGGCCAGTGTGGAGCATGCGCAGCTGCACCTGCAGCGCAACGACCCGGCAGCCGCGCTGCCACTGGTGGCCGAGGCGCGCCGCCTGCTGGCGGACACCGACGGCGGCGACCGACTGCCCACGGTGGCGCGTGTCGAACTGCAGGCGCTGGCCCGGCTGAAGCGGCCCGAGGCGCTGGCCGCGATCGACCGGGCCCGCCGCTGGGACACCGAGGCCCTGCCAGCGATCGAGCGCGCCAAGCTGGTGCGGGCGATGGTCGAAGCGCCTGCGTCACAAGGCCAATGTGCACAGGCCTGGGCGGAAGAACAGCGCAGCGAAGGTTTCATCACCGCAGGCCTGCGCATGGCCGCCGATGTGCAGTTCAACCGCCTGCAGGCGGGCCGGGCCTGGCCACAGCCGGCCTGCTGGCTGGCTGGTGGCTGGTGGCTGGTGGCTGGTGGCTGGTGGCTGGTGGCTGGCGGACGCTGGTGCAGCGCCGCTGGCTGGCCGTTCTGGCCTTGCGTGACGACCTGACCGGCCAGCCCAACCGCCGGGCGGTGACTGCCGACGCCCAGGCCCAGTTCGAACAGGCACGCGACACGGCCTGACCCAACCGGCCGGTCGGATCGACGCCAACGACAAAGCGGCGTTGCCCTGGTGGGGCAACGCCGCTTTGCTGGTGACCCCACTGCCAGCCGGAGCCCACGCCCCGGTCGGCCAGTTCAGGTGCCGTCAGCAGACGGCACCGGGTCAGTGGCTCAGCCGTGCTTCTGGTCGAAGAACTGCTCGTCCTCGGTCGAGCCCTTCAGCGCGGCCGTGGAGGCGTTGGCTTCGATCGTCGTGGTCACGGCGTCGAAGTAGCCGGTGCCCACCTCGCGCTGGTGCTTCACCGCGGTGAAGCCGCGGTCGGCGGCGGCGAATTCCTTCTGCTGCAACTCGACGAAGGCCGTCATGTTGTTGCGGGCATAACCGTAGGCCAGATCGAACATGCCGTAGTTCAGCGCGTGGAAGCCGGCCAGCGTGATGAACTGGAACTTGTAGCCCATGGCACCCAGTTCACGCTGGAACTTGGCGATGGTGGCGTCGTCCAGGTTCTTCTTCCAGTTGAAGCTGGGGCTGCAGTTGTACGACAGCAGCTTGCCTGGGAACTTGGCGTGGATCGCGTCGGCAAACTTCTTGGCAAAGGCCAGGTCGGGCGTGCCGGTCTCGCACCAGATCAGGTCGGCGTACTCGGCGTAGGCCAGGCCGCGGCTGATGGCCTGCTCGATGCCGTTGTTGGTGCGGTAGAAGCCTTCCACGGTGCGCTCACCGGTCAGGAAAGGCTTGTCGTTGTCGTCCACGTCGCTGGTGACCAGATCGGCCGCTTCGGCATCGGTGCGGGCCAGCAGGATGGTGGGCACGCCCATCACGTCGGCAGCCAGGCGGGCGGCGATCAGCTTGGAGCAGGCTTCACGCGTGGGCACCAGCACCTTGCCACCCATGTGGCCACACTTCTTGGCCGCGGCCAGCTGGTCTTCGAAGTGCACGCCGGCGGCGCCCGCTTCGATCATGGCCTTCATCAGCTCGAAGGCGTTCAGCACGCCGCCGAAGCCGGCTTCCGCGTCGGCCACGATGGGGGCGAAGTAGTCGATGTCGTTCTTGCCTTCGGACCACTGGATCTGGTCGGCACGGGCGAAGGTGGCGTTGATCTTCTTGACGACCTTGGGCACCGAGTCCACCGAGTACAGCGACTGGTCGGGGTACATCTCGCCGTTGCTGTTGGCGTCACCGGCGACCTGCCAGCCGCTCAGGTAGATGGCCTTGAGGCCGGCCTTGACCTGCTGCATCGCCTGGTTGCCGGTCAGCGCGCCGAGGCTGTTGACGAAGGGCTCGGTGTTGATCAGGTTCCACAGCTTGTTGGCGCCCCGCTTGGCCAGGGTGTGGTCGACCTGCAGGCTGCCACGCAGGCGCACCACGTCGGCGGCGCTGTAGCCACGTTTGATGCCCTTCCAGCGGGGGTTCTCGGCCCAGTCCTTTTCGAGGGCGGCAACTTGCTGTTCGCGGGTAAGTGAGGTCATGGAAGCTCCTGGCAGTGATGGGGTTGAAACAGATGGACCGGCTGAACCGATGGCTCTAGCGTAACGGTGGTGCAGACGCTTGTGAAGACTTATGTCTTATAGAAGACCAAAAACATGTTTCAATGAAATCAACAACTTGCATCGCCTATTCCATGATGCAAAACGCAATTCACAATGGCGGAAAAACTTGCTGCGCCGCAGCATTGATCGATTCCGCATTGTGGAATCGGGATTCCCCGATGTGAAAGCAGGTGGCCGACGTGGTGCATGCTTGCGCCCAGCCACCACCCAACTGCAGACCGCGCCATGCCGAACTTCGCCTACCTGTCGCAATCCACCTTCCTGCGCTGCCCGCCGCTGGATGGCAGCCACCGCTTCGGCGTGGCTGGCGTCGCCTGGGACGGCGCCGTCACCAATCGGCCCGGCGCCCGCTTCGGCCCGCGCGCCATCCGCGCCGCCAGCCACATGCTGTGCGATGGCACGCACCCGCACTTCGACGTGGTGCTCGACGGCGTGCTGGGCGATGCCGGCGACCTGCTGCTGCCCAACACCGGCCTGGCCCCGATGCGCGCCGCGCTGGAAGCACAGGCGCCGGCGCTGATCGCGCGGCACCACATGGCCTGGCTGGGCGGTGACCACTCCATCACCCTGAGCCTGCTGCGCGCTTACCGCCAGCACCTGGGGCAACCGTTGGCGGTGGTGCACTTCGACGCCCATTGCGACACCTGGACCGACCACTTCGGCGAGCCCAGCGGACACGGCACCTGGGTGCACGAGGCCATCAGCGAAGGCCTGGTGCTGCCGGCCTGCTTCACCCAACTGGGCATCCGGTCGGCGGCCGAGCGCGCTGCGCGCGACTACGTGCGTGACCAGGGTGGCCAGATCTTCACCGCCCGCCAGTTGCGCGGGCTGGAATCCCCCGACCAGCTGGCGCCGGTGGTGCAGGCCATCACCAGCCGGCTGGCCGCGCATGGCCACCCGCCGCTCTACATCAGCCTGGACATCGACTGCCTGGACCCGGCATTTGCCCCCGGCACCGGCACACCCGAGCCAGGCGGCATGAGCAGCAACCAAGTGCTGAGCCTGCTGGAAGCGCTGGCCGCCCTGCCCTGCGTGGGCATGGACTGCGTCGAGGTGGCGCCGCCCTTCGACCATGCCGAGCTGACCAGCAACGCGGCCGCCCATTTCGTCTGGACCTACCTAGCCGGCCAGCGCAGCTTGCAGGCCTGATGCGGCGTCGCGCAGCTACACCGGCAGCGCGGTGGTCTTCTTCACTGTGCGCAGCACCAACATCGAGTTGCTGCGTTCCACGCCCGGCAGGCGCATCAGCACCTGGGTGTGGAAGCGCTCCAGGTCTTCCGCATCGCGGTAGCTGAAACGGATCAGGTAGTCGTTGCTGCCGGCCACATAGAAGCAATCCAGGATCTCCGGCTCGTCGCGCACCGCCTGCTCGAAGCCCCTGAGCACGCCGTCGCTCATGGTCTGCAGGTTGATGATCGAAAAGCAGGTGCCGTGCTGGCCCAGCGCTTTGGGGTTGAGCAGGGCCACGTACTGGCCGATCACGCCGGCCTCCTCCAGCTGCTTCACCCGCCGCAGGCAGGCCGATGGCGACAGGTGCACCCGCTCGGCCAGCTGCACATTCGACAATCGGCCGTCGGTTTGCAGCTCGGCCAGAATCTGGCGGTCGATGGCATCGAGTTGTGGCTTGCTGGCAGGTGTTCGCATTTTCTGCGGTGGTTGATGCTTTCGCCGCAATGATATGCCGCCGAATCCGCCAGAGCGCCCATATTGCGCAAGCACATTGCGCATCAGGCTGTCTAGACTGCATGATGTTGCGCGGATGAGCGCACCACGCCGCCAACCCACGCGCCTTCTCCACTTTTCAGGAGCCCGACGATGAGCACCACCGACCTCGAAGCACCCGACGACACCAGCCCGGCTGCCAACGCTGCGGCCAACCCACTGGCGCAGTTCGTTCAAGGCCCGCGCGGTGCTGCGCTCGACGCGTACTGGATGCCGTTCACCGCCAATCGCCAGTTCAAGAAGAACCCGCGGCTGTTCGTCAAGGCCCAGGGCATGCACTACTGGACCGATGAAGGCCGCAAGGTGCTCGATGGCGTCGCCGGCCTGTGGTGCGTGAACGCCGGCCACAACCGGCCCAAGATCGTCAAGGCGATCCAGGACCAGGCCGCCGAGATGGACTACGCGCCGCCGTTCCAGATGGCGCATCCCAAGGCCTTCGAGCTGGCCGACAAGGTGGCCCAGCTCACCCCAGCCGGCCTGAACAA
Organism: Aquabacterium sp.; assembly: GCA_040400895.1. GTDB lineage: Bacteria > Pseudomonadota > Gammaproteobacteria > Burkholderiales > Burkholderiaceae_C > Pseudaquabacterium. The sequence goes on along the minus strand of JBBAPL010000106.1, from coordinate 239 downwards.
GGTGTTCTTCACCAACTCGGGCTCCGAGTCGGTGGAAACCGCGCTGAAGATGGCGCTGGCCTACCACAAGGTGCGCGGTGAAGGCACCCGCACCCGGCTGATCGGCCGTGAGCGCGGCTACCACGGCGTCAATTTCGGTGGCATCTCGGTGGGCGGCATGGTGGGCAACCGCAAGCAGTTCGGTGCCATGGTGCATGGCGTCGACCACCTCGGTCACACCCACGACCCCAAGCGCAACG
>JBBAPL010000105.1:0-18374 GCA_040400895.1 Aquabacterium sp. | reverse complement strand
CGGGTGGTTGTGCCAGTAGGCCAGCAGGCTGCCCAGCACGTCGGGCCGGCGCAGGAAGGGGCTGTCGGACGGCTTGGCGCCGCCCATCACGAAGTGGTTGCCGCCGCCGGTGCCGGTGTGGCGACCGTCGAGCATGAACTTCTCAGTCGACAGGCGCGACAACCACGCCGCGTCGTACAGGAACTCGGTGTGCTCGACCAGCTCGGTCCAGTTGTGGGCCGGGTGGATGTTGACTTCGATGACGCCCGGGTCGGGTGTGATGGCCAGCACCTTCAGGCGCGGGTCGCGCGGGGGCGGGTAGCCTTCCAGCACGATGGTCACGCCCTGGGCGGCGGCCGTGGCTTCCACCGCGGCCAGCAGTTCCAGATAGTCCTCCAGTTGCTTGAGTGGCGGCATGAAGACATACATCACGCCGCTGGGGCTGCCGACCGCCTCGGCCTTGGGGCCGTTGGCGCGGCGCGGGTCGCGCACTTCCACCACCAGTGCGGTGCGGGTGATCCAGTGGGCCGATTCGCCCCGGCTGGGGCTGCGGGTCGGGTCGAGCGTGCTGATGCTGGCACCCGTGCCACCAACTGCCGCCGCGCCGCGGCCCGGCGCCTCCGCTGGCACGGCCAGGGCGCCGCCTGCGCCCGGCGCGCCGTCGGCCGGGCCGCCCACGTCGGCTGCGCCGGGGCCGGTCTTGGCCTGCAGCGCCACGACACCGCCTTCGGCGAAGCCGCCGCCGATCACATGCGCGGCGTACTGGCTGCGGATGGCTGCCGCTGCGGGCAGCGCATCACGCGGGGCGAAGGGGTCGCTTTCGATGTGGTACGGGTAGTCGGTGGCCTTCACCCAGGGCAGGCTGTCCAGCGGCAGGCGGTAGCCCATCGGCGAATCACCCGGGTGCAGGTACATGCGCTCGTCGCGAAAGAACCACGGCCCGGTCTGCCAGCGGCTGCCTTCCTGCGCGGGCACGCCGTCGAGGCCGTCGCTGCGCTTGAGCGGCAGCGCAAAGCCCACCGCATGCTCCAGCCCCTGGTCGAAGACGCGGCGCAGGCGGATGCGCTCCATCTCGTCTTCCAGCTTCGACTCGAACGGGTCGACGTTGACCGGCAGCCGGCGCTCACGCCACAGGTGGTACCAGGTGTCCTCGTACCCGGACTGCACATGCTGATCGGTCACGCCCAGGCGGGCGCACAGCGCGGCCAGGAAGGACTTGGCATGGTCGGATGTGTAGTGGGTGGGGTAGCGTTCGTCGGTGAACAGCTTGGGGTCGTGCCAGCAGGGCTCGCCGTCGGCGCGCCAGCAGATGCTCAGCGCCCAGCGTGGCAACTGCTCCCCCGGGTACCACTTGCCCTGGCCGAAGTGCAGGAACCCGCCGTCGGCATAGTGTTCGCGCAGGCGGTTGGTCAGGTCGGTGGCGAACAGCCGCTTGGTCGGGCCCAGGGCGTCGGTGTTCCATTCGGCACCGTCGCGGTCGTCCACGCTGACGAAGGTGGGCTCGCCTCCCATGGTCAGGCGCACATCACCGGCATCGAGCTCGGCGTCCACCTGGGTGCCCAGCGTCAGCACCTCGGCCCATTGTTCCTCGGTGTAGGGCTTGGTGACGCGCGGCGACTCCCAGATGCGGCTGATCTGCATGTGGTGTTCGAATTCCACCTCGCATTCGTCCATGGCACCGGAAATCGGCGCGGCACTGCCGGGCGTGGGCGTGCAGGCCACGGGGATGTGGCCTTCGCCGGCCATCAGGCCCGAGGTCGGGTCCAGGCCCACCCAGCCGGCGCCGGGCAAGTACACCTCGCACCAGGCGTGCAGGTCGGTGAAATCGACTTCGGTGCCGCTGGGGCCGTCGAGCGCCTTGACGTCACTCTTGAGCTGGATCAGATAGCCCGACACGAACCGCGCGGCCAGGCCCAGGTGGCGGAAGGCGTTCACCATCAGCCAGCCGCTGTCGCGGCAGCTGCCACTGGCCAGCGTGAGCGTCTGCTCGGGCGTCTGCACACCCGGCTCCATGCGGATGACGTAGCGGATGTCCTTCTGCAGCTTCTGGTTCAGATCGACCAGGAAGTCGATGGTGCGCCGCTTGGTCACGTCCACCGTCTTCAGGAACGCCGCCAGGGCCGGCGTGACCGGCTCGGTCACCAGATAGGGCTGCAGTTCCAGCTGGGTGGCGTCGTCGTACTTGAACGGGAACTGTTCGGCCTCGTCTTCCAGGAAGAAGTCGAACGGGTTGTAGACCGACATCTCGGTCACCAGGTCGACCGTCACCTTGAACTCGGTCACCGGCTCGGGGAACACCAGGCGCGCCAGGTAGTTGGCGAAGGCGTCCTGCTGCCAGTTGATGAAGTGGCCCTCGGGCTCGACCTTCAGGCTGTAGCTCAGGATGTTGCTGCGGCAGTGCGGTGCCGGACGCAGGCGCACGATGTGCGGCGACATGCCGACCCGCCGGTCGTACTTGTAATGGGTGACGTGGTTCAGGGCGACGTGGATGCTCATGCCAGCTCCCGGTCTGCCGGGTACGGCAGCCCGCCCCCCGAGGGGGCCGCGGGCCGGCTTGGGGCGGCCCGGCGCTCGGCCCGCGCCGCTTCGATGTGATCCATGTCTTCTTTCATTGGGGAGCTGTTCATGCGGGGACGAGGAAATCGCGGCTGATGCCGGCGCCGATGTCGTTGACGCGGTCGAGAAACTGGGTGAGGAAGGCGTGCAGGCCGGTGGCCAGGATCTCGTCGATGCGGCCGAACTGCAGGTCGCTGCGCAGGCGGCCGGCGCGGCGCCGGGTCTCGCCGCTCTGCTCATTGGCCACCAGGTCGAGGTTGGCCACCACCTCGTTCATGCACGCCGCCAGGCTGCGGGGCATGTCAGGCCGCAGGATCAGCAACTGCGCCACCTTGTCGGGGCGGATCACATTGCGGTAGACCTTGCGGTAGATCTCGAAGCCCGACACCGACCGCAGGATGGCGCTCCAGTGGTAGAAGTCCACTTCGGGCGCGCTGTCGTCGGCCCAGGTGCCGAAGTAGTCGCCTGCCAGGGCATGGAACTTCACGTCCAGCAGCCGGGCGGTGTTGTCGGCCCGCTCTAGGAAGGTGCCGATGCGGATGAAGTGCAGCGATTCATCCTGCAGCATGGTGCCCACGCTGACGCCGCGGCTGAGATGCGAGCGGAACTTCACCCATTCGAACAAGGCCGCCGGGTCGCGCGCGAAGTCGTCGCCCTGCAGCATGCGGTTGAATTCCAGCCAGGTCTGGTTGGTGGTCTCGAACAGCTCGGTGGTCAGCGTGCCGCGCACCGCGCGGGCGTTCTCGCGCGCCGCGTGCAGGCACGACACGATGGACGACGGGTTGCCGGCGTCGCGCACCATGAAGTCCATGACATTGGCGGCAGTCACCGCGTCGTGCTGCTTGCCGAAGGCACCGGTCAGCTCGGAAATACCCAGCACGCCGGCCCAGCCTTCTTCGGCGCGGTCTGCCGACTGCGGCAGCAGCGACGTCTGGTAGTTGACGTCGAGCATGCGGGCGGTGTTCTCGGCGCGCTCCATGTAGCGCGACATCCAGAACAGGTGGTCAGCGGTTCTCGAAAGCATCTTGGTCGTCTCCTGTGTGCTCAAGCCTCAAGGACCCAGGTGTCCTTGGTGCCGCCGCCCTGGCTGCTGTTGACCACCAGCGAGCCTTCCTTCAGCGCCACGCGCGTCAGCCCACCCGGCACCATCTGCACGCTCTTGCCCGTCAGCACGAAGGGCCGCAGGTCGATGTGGCGCGGGGCGATGCCGCTTTCGACGAAGGTGGGCGTGGTGCTCAGCGCCAGCGTGGGCTGGGCGATGTAGTTGCTGGGGCGGGCCAGCAGCACCGCGCGGAACTCTTCGATCTCCGCCTTGGTGGACGCCGGCCCCACCAGCATGCCGTAGCCGCCGGCGCCGTGCACTTCCTTGACCACCAGTTCGCCCAGGTGGTCCAGCACGTACCGCAGGTCGTCAGCCTCGCGGCACAGGTAAGTGGGCACGTTCTCCAGGATCGGCTTCTCGCCGAGGTAGAACTCGACCATCTTGGGCACATACGGGTAGATCGACTTGTCGTCGGCCACGCCGGTGCCGATGGCGTTGCACAGGCTGATGTTGCCCTTGCGGTACACATCCAGCAGACCGGCGCAGCCCAGCGTGCTGTCGGGGCGGAAGGCCTTGGGGTCGAGGAAGTCGTCGTCCACCCGGCGGTAGACCACGTCCACCCGGCGCGGGCCCTGGGTGGTGCGCATGTAGACGAAGTTGTCCTTGACGAACAAGTCCTGGCCTTCGACCAGTTCCACCCCCATCTGCTGGGCCAGGAAGGCATGCTCGAAGTAGGCGCTGTTATACATGCCGGGCGTCAGCACCACCACGGTCGGGTCGTTGACGCCGGCCGGCGCCACGTCGCGCAGGGTCTCCAGCAGCAGGTCGGGGTAATGCGCCACCGGCGCCACCCGGTGCTGGGCGAACAGTTCGGGGAACAGCCGCATCATCATCTTGCGGTTCTCGAGCATGTAGCTCACGCCGCTGGGCACGCGCAGGTTGTCTTCCAGCACGTAGTAGGTGCCGCTGCCGTCGGGCTGGGCGGCGCGCACGATGTCGATGCCGGCGATGTGCGAGTAGATCTGCCCCGGCAGGTCGACGCCCATCATCTCGGGACGGAACTGCGCGTTCTTCAGCACCTGCTCGGCAGGCACGATGCCGGCCTTGAGGATTTCCTGGCCGTGGTAGACGTCGTGCAGGAAGCGGTTGAGCGCGGCCACCCGCTGGGCCAGGCCCTGCTGCATGCGGCTCCACTCGTCGCTGGGGATGATGCGGGGGATCACGTCGAACGGAATCAGCCGCTCGGTGCCAGCGCCGTCTTCGTCCTTGGCGCCGTAGACGGCAAAGGTGATGCCGACGCGGCGGAAGATCATCTCCGCCTCGTCGCGCCGGGCAGCCATCAGTTCACGCGGTTGCTGCTGCAGCCAGCGGTCGAAGCCGCTGTAGTGCGGCCTGACCGCGCCAGCACCGGCCTGCATTTCGTCGAAGGAAGGTTTCATGGGAAAGGGGCTCCTGGCCTTGACGCGTTAGCAACATTCGCACCACCCACGGGCGCGGCAGCGTGCCAGTAACGGCGCCGCACATCGCGGGTGCATGCGCCCGCACCATCCTGCCACAGCCACGCACCACAGCTGTCTGTACGCACCACAGTGACACCACGTTCGGCATAGCGCGCCAACACATCGGGCGCCGGATGGCCGAATCGGCTGCGGTAGCCGGCCTGCACCACCGCCACCCTGGGCTGCACCGCATCCAGGAAACCGGCGGTCGACGAGGTTCGGCTGCCGTGGTGCGGGACCACCAGCATGGTGCTGGCCAGCGCCGCGCCGCTGCGCCGCAGCAACGCGGCCTCTTGCGGGGCCTCGATGTCGCCGGTGATCAGCAGACTGCGGCCGGCCATGTCCTGCACCCGCAGCACGCAGGACACGGCGTTGGGCTTGGCGGCGAACGCCACGTCGTCGGGTGTTGGGTGCAGCACGTCGAACTGCACGCCGTCCCAGGCCCAGGACTGGCCGGCACGGCAGGGCGTGTGCGGCAGACCGGCTGCGGCGCCCACCAGCAGTGGGTGGCCAGGCTCCAGCGATGAGCTGAGCGCAACCACCGGGTGCGCAGCCAGCAGGCTGGCTGCGCCGCCGACGTGGTCGCTGTCGCGGTGGCTCAGCATCAGCAGGTCGATGCGCCCCTCGCCCCTGGCGCGCAGCAGTGGCAGCAGCACCCGCTGGCCGGCGTCGCTCTCGCGAGAGTATTGCGGGCCGGCGTCGTAGACCAGCAGGTGGTGGCGGGTGCGCAGCAGCAGGGCCGTGCCCTGCCCCACGTCGGCGGCCAGCACCTCGAACTGGCCCGGCGCCGGCCGCGCCAGCGGCGGCCACAGCAGCGGCAGCACCAGCGGCAGCGCCAGCCAGCGCAGCGCCCAAGGCACCGGCAGCACCGCCAGCGCGGCGCCCAGTGCGGCGGCGGCCACCAGCCAGGTGGGTGCGGCGGGCACCAGCCACACCGCCAGCGGCACCTGGGCCAGCCAGCCCAGGCCCCACACCAGGCCCTGCACCAGTCAGGCCGACACCGCCCACAACCCCGGCACCAGCATGCCCAGCAGCGCCAACGGCGTGATCAGCAGCGTGACCAGCGGAATCGCCACCAGGTTGGCCAGCACGCCCACCAGGCTGAACTGCTGGAAGAACACCAGCGACAGCGGCGCCAGCCCCAACGTGGCCACCGCCTGGGCACGCAGGTGGCCGGCCAGCAGGCCACGCGCGCCGGGCGCGTCAGGCGCCGTGCCGCTGGCCGGGTCACTGGCCATCAGCAGCGCCACGGCGGTGAACGACAGCCAGAAGCCAGGCTGCAGCAGCGCCCAGGGATCGACCGCCGTCACCACCACCGCAGCAGCCAGCAGCACCAGTGCCCAAGGCCAGCGCCAACCGGCGCTGCGCAACGCCACGGCCGCCGCCAGCATCAGCACGGTGCGCTGGGCTGGCACGCCCCAGCCGGCCAGCAGTGCATAGGCCGTGGCGGCGGCCAGGCCCAGCCAGCGGCCGGCCGTGGGCGCAGGCACCCGGTGCATCAGCCAGGGGCTGCGGCGCCAGGCCCAGCCCGCCACGGCAGCGGCCAGCCAGGCGAACATGGTCACGTGAACGCCACTGATGCTGACAAGGTGGGCAATGCCGGTGGTGCGGAACAGTTCCCAGTCATCGCGCTCGATGGCGGCCTGGTCGCCCACCGTCAGCGCGGCCAGCACGCCGGCGGTGCGCACGTCGGCCACCTGCTGCTGCAGGCGGTCGCGCAGCGTTTGGCGCAGGCGGTCGATGGGGTGGTCGGCGGCAGCGTCCAGCAGCACCGCAGGCTGCCAGCCCTTGACCACCCGCACATAGCCGGTGGCGCCCACGCCCTGCTCGAACCACAGCAGTTCCACGTCGAATCCATGCGGATTGAGCCCGCCGTGCGGCCGCTTCAGCCGCAGCGGCAGGCGCCAGCGCTGGCCAGCGCGCAGGCTGCTGGCGGGGTCGTCGAGCCAGGCCTCGTCATTGAATTGGGTGTACCAGCCCAGGCTGAGCCGACCGGGCAATTGCACCGGCTCACCGCGACGGCTGGCAGACTCCACCGAAAACTGGAACCGCGTGCCGGCTGGACCCGTCTGCGGCAGGCTGGCCACCACGCCGGTGACCAGCAGATCCTGGCCCTCCAAGGCGGTCGGCAGCCGGTCAGCCAGCCGCAGGTCGGCGCGCCATCCGGTGCAGCCGCAGGCCAGTGCAGCCAGCGCCAACGGCCACAGCCAGGCGCGCCACCGCACGGCAGCCCACACCAGCAGCGCACCAGCCGCCGCCAGGGCCTGGTAAGCCACCAGTGGCCACAACACAGACTGCTGCAGTTGCAGTGCCAATCCCAGCAGCCAGCCCAGGCCGGCCGCCATGGCCAGCCAGCCCGTGCCGCGCAGGCCGGCGCCCGTCTGCCCTGGCGCCCAGCGCCGCTGCCCGTCGATGCCGGCTGCCATGGGCGCAGTGTAGGATCGATGCCCCGCAGATGGCCCCGGCTTCCAGCGCCGACAGGCCCCTGCCCTGCCCCTGGATCAACCCTGCATACACACCATGTCCGTCTACGACAAGCTCACCGCACTCGGCATCAGCCTGCCCCCGGTGGCCACGCCGGCTGCCGCCTACGTGCCCTTCGTGCGCACCGGCAACCTGGTGTTCCTGTCGGGCCACATCGCCCGGCGTGATGGCAAGCCCTGGGTGGGACAGCTGGGCACCAACCTGGCCACGGAAGAAGGCAAGGCCGCGGCCCGCGCCATCGCCATCGACCTCATCGGCACCCTGCACGCGGCGGTTGGCGACCTGAACAAGGTGACGCGCATCGTCAAGCTGCTGGGCCTGGTGAACAGCGCGCCCACCTTCACCGAGCACCACCTGGTGGTCAATGGTGCGTCCGAGCTGATCGGCCAGCTGTTCGGCCCTGCCGGTGCCCATGCCCGCAGCGCCTTCGGCGTGGCGCAGATCCCGATGGGGGCCTGTGTCGAGATCGAGCTGATCGCTGAAGTCGCGTGACCCTGCGCGCCCCGGCCTGGCTGGCCGCCGCGGCGGCCACCGCCCTGGCGGCGGTGGGCGTGGCGCTGTTCACCCAATACCGGATGGACATGATGCCCTGCGCCTGGTGTGTGCTGCAGCGGCTGGTGTTCGTGGCGATCGCCGTGGGCGCACTGGTGGGCGTGGTGCTGCCCAGCCTGGCCGGCCGCCAGTTGGGCGCGGCCCTGGTGGGCCTGCTGGCGCTGTGTGGCTTGGCGGCGGCAGGCTTCCAGCACTTCGTGGCGGCGCAATCGGCGTCCTGCGCGATGAGCCTGGCCGACCGTCTGATGGGCTTCACCGGGCTGGACGCGCGCTTCCCCGAAGTGTTTGCGGCCTATGCGTCATGTGCCGACGCAAAGGTCGACCTGTTCGGCCTGCCGTACGAGACCTACAGCGCCGCACTGTTTGTGGTGCTGGCGCTGGTGGCGCTGAAGGTCTGGCGCAACCCGCGCTGAGGGGCGACGCCGGGCCGGTCAGCCCGCCACCCGATCACCGACGGTGATGCGGTGCAGCAGCCGGCGGTGGCCGTCGTAGCCACCCGTGGCGGCATGCACCAGGCAGCGGTTGTCCCACAGCAGCAGGGTGCCTGCCTGCCAGCGGTGGCTGTAGATGAACTCGGGCCGGGCCTGGTGCTCGAACAGCTCTTTCAGCAGCGGGCCGGACTCATCGTCGGGCATGCCGTCGATGCCGATGGTGTAACCCGGGCTGACGTACAGCGCGGTGCGGCCAGTCTCGGGGTGCACCCGGGCGATGGGCTGCAACTGCGTGGCCAGGGCCGAGTCATCGAAGCGGATGGCCATCGAGCGGCCGGCGTCCTGCTCACCATAGCGGCCACTCTTGGCGTAACCGCGCCGGGCCGAATGCACACCCTGCTTGTCCTGCAGCAGCGTGCGCATGGCCGGTGACAGGGCGTCCCAGGCCGCGTACTGGTTGGCGAACAGCGTGTCACCACCCACCGGCGGGATGATGTCGCCGTACAGCAGCGTGGCCGCCGGTGGGCTGGCCAGGAAGCTCCAGTCGGAGTGGAAGTTGTCGGCAAAGATGGTGCTGGTCTCGTCGGCCTCGCGCTTGACCTGGGCCACGTGCGGGTGACCGGGCACCGACTCGAAGTACGGGTCCTGCCCGTACGGGCCGATGGTCAGCGCAAAGCGCTCCAGGTCTTCCAGCGTCATCGACTGGTCGACGAACGCCAACACCTGGTGCTGGAGCCAGGCCGCGCGGATGGCGGCAGATGCAGCGGCGTCCTGCGGCTGCGACAGATCCACACCTCGCACCACGGCGCCACACGGGGCAGCCTGGGGGGTCACTTGCAGGGTCATGCTTGTCTCCAAAGTTTCGCCTCGCAGCGGGCGTTGCGGGCAATATACGCGCCGCGCCCCATCCGGCGCATCCTGTTCCACCCGCAGTTCCTCCTGCACCTCCAAACGCACAAGGCCGCCCATGCTGACCGTTCACCATCTCAATGATTCCCGCTCGCAACGTGTGCTGTGGCTGCTGGAAGAACTGGGCACGCCCTACGAGATCCGCCACCACGCGCGCAACGCCACCACCCGGCTGGCGCCGCCCGAGCTGATGGCCGTGCACCCGCTGGGCAAGAGCCCGGTGATCGAGGACGACGGGCTGACGGTGATCGAGTCCGGCGCCATCGTCGACTACATCCTCCGCCGCCATGGGGGCGGCCGGCTGCAGCCGGCGGCGGGCACGCGGGATTACGAGGTCTACAACCAGTGGCTGCACTATGCCGAGGGCTCGGGCATGCTGCCCCTGATGCTGCGCCTCTACGTCGGCCGGCTGGGTGAGGCCGGCGCGCCGCTGAAGCCGCGCATCGACAGCGAGCTGGCCAACCACCTGGGCTACGTCAACCGCAGCCTGGAAGGCCGCGACTACCTGCTGGGCAGCGAGCTGACCGGCGCCGACATCCAGATGAGCTTCGTCGGCGAAGCCGCACGCGACCTGCGGGTGCAGTACCCGGCGATGGACGCCTGGGTGCGCCGCCTGCAGGCCCGGCCGGCCTACCGCCGCGCGCTGGAGCGCGGTGGTCCCTATGCGCTGGCTGCCGGCTGATCCAGCCGGCACCGTTTCTTCAGGCCAGGGTCATCAGCTCGGCCGCCAGTTCGGCCGGCATGTCGACCATCACGTCATGGCTGCTGGCCATCTTGGTGACGCGCCAGCCCGGCTGGCCGTCGAACTTGGCGGCGAAGTGGCGGAACGGGCTCGGGTCCCAGCCGTCGGCCAGGATGTACAGGCGCTGCGGCACGGCCGCGCCGGCGCCGGTCAACAGCAGCGGCATCTCGAAGGTCGCCAGCGGCTGGCCGACGCAACGGCGGTCGACCCAGGCGCGGTTTTCGGGCTGGATGCCGAACATCTCGGCCGGGATCGGCGCCATCAGGCCGCTGTTGTTTTCCAGCGCCGTGGTGTGGAATGAACCCAGGAACACCGCCGCCACCTCGGCAGGCAACGCAATGCGCAGCAGGTCGGTGAGCGATTGGCCATGCTCGGGCACGAAGGCGTCCAGGTAGACCAGGGCCTTGATGCGGCCGGCCATGCGGTCAGCCACGCCAGTGATCACCATCCCGCCATAGGAATGGCCGCACAGGATCACGTCCTGCAGTTCCTCGGCCTCGATGCAGCCGCAGACATCGCGGATGTGGGTTTCCAGCGTGATGTTCTCGGCCGACTGGTGGGCGCGCTCCCCCACGCCGCTGTGGGTGGGGGTGTGCACCGTGTGGCCGGCCGCGCGCAGCGCGCGGGCGGTGTCGCGGTAGCACCAGCCGCCATGCCAGGCACCATGCACCAGGACGAAATTTGCCATCGTGTGTCTCCAGAAGTTGGGGGCCGGGGTGCAGGCCAACCCCCACCGCCGGAGCGGGCACGGTAGCCGCGTCCGGCGGCGCGCCGCAAGCTGGGGATCACCCATGCCCCGGCGCCGCAACCTTCAGGACTTGGCCAGCCCCTCCTGCCGCACCACGCGGCTGCTGGCGGCGGCCAGCGCCAGGGCGGCCATCACCACCGCAAAGGCCAGCGCCGTGGCCTGCGGGCCCACCTGCTCGGCCAGCACGCCGCACAGCGCCGCGCCCACCGGGTACAGCACGTTGGCCGCGAAGCGGAACGCGCTGTTCACCCGGCCCTGCAAGCCGTCGGGAATCATCGCCAGCCGGCGGCTCAACTGCACCACGTTGTAGACCGGGCCGCAGAACATCAGCACGGCAAACACCGCCCCCAGGGTCAGCGGCCCTGGTGCCCAGGCCAGCAGCGGCAGCATGGCGGCCTGCACCGCCAGCGTGCCGCCGATCACTTGGCCGAAGCTGAAGCGCCGTGCAAACCAGCCGCCCGCCAGCGCGCCCAGCAACCCGCCGGCACCGCTGGCGCTGAAGATGAGGCCGATCTGCGCCTCGCTGGCGCCCTGCGCCTTGGCCAGCACGATGGCCAGCAGCGGCACCGCCGCCATCACGAAGTTCGACAGGCAAGTCAGCCCCGCGATGCGGCGCACCAGCGGCTGCTGCCACAGCCAGCGCAGGCCCACCGCCATCTCGGCACGCAGGCTGCGTGGGCCGGCGTTGGCCGCCAGGGGCGCTGCCGCCAACGGCGTGCGCAGGGTCCAGATGCACCAGGCCGACACCAGGTGACCGAGCGCATCCATGCCGAAGGGCAGCGGCCGCCCGCCGTGCTGCAGCAGCCAGGTGCCCAAAGCCGGGCCGGCGATGGCCGCGCCAGAGTGCCCGGCCTGGTTCTGCGCAATGGCCTGCGGCAGCTGCACGGTGGCCACCACCCGGGGCAGCGCCGCCACTTCCGCCAGATTGAAGAACACCATGCAGATGCCCTGCAGCACCGCCACGGTGTAGAGGTGGGCCAGCGTCAGCGCATCCAGCAACAGGGCCACCACCAGGCTCAGCGTCACCAGTGCCCGGGCGATGTCGCAGGCCACCATCACGTGCCGGCGGTTCCAGCGGTCGACCAGCACGCCCACCGGCAGGCTGAGCAGGATGTAGGGCACGATGCCCAGCGCCGATGCGAAGCCGGCCGCCGTGGCCGAGCCGGTCATCGCCAGCACCAGCAACGGCACGACGATGCCCGAGGCGCTGCCGCCCAACGTGGACGCCACCTGGCCGGTCCACAGCCGCATGTACTCGCGTTGCCGCCATAGCGGCGGCAAGTTTGGCACCGTCATGCCAGGCGGATCACCTTCTTGAATCCGTCCACAGGCTTGCCCTTGCGCGCCCGCTTGCCGACATGGGCCGCCAGCGCGCTGTTTTTCAGCACATCCTCCTTTGGCTTGTCACCCCGCGTGGTGCCGACCAGGGTCAGGCTGTCGGCCAGAGGCGCCACCGACAGCAGCGGCGTCTTGGCGTCGACGTCCATCAGCGTCAGGCCCTTGCCGCCGCCGGGCTGGTGCTTCAGCTCATCCAGCGCAAACACCAGCAGCCGGCCATCGGCCGCCAGGCAGGCCACCTGGTGGTGGCTGGGCAGCACCAGCCGCGGCGGCAGCAGGGTGGCGCCCTCGTCGACGGTGAGGAAGGCCTTGCCGCCCTTGTTGCGGCCGTGCATGTTGCCGGCCTTGGCCATCAGGCCGAAGCCGGCACTGCTGGCCAGCAACAGGGTGGTCTCGGCGCCGCCGGCGAAGTAGTGCGCCGGCTGGGTGCCGGGCTCCAGGTCGATCAGGCTGGTGACCGGCACGCCATCGCCACGCCCGCCCGGCAGGCTGCTGACCGCCACCGAATACACCCGACCGCTGCCCTTGGCGGCGGTGCCGAAGACCAGCAGCGTCTCCACGCTGCGGCCATTGAACGTGGCCAGCAGGCCATCGCCGGCCTTGAACTGCAGCGCCGACGCGTCCACCTCATGGCCCTTGAGCGCGCGCACCCAGCCCTTCTGGCTGACCACCACCGTCACCGGCTCGTCGACCACCTTGATCTCGACCACCGCCCGCTTCTCGGCCTGGATCAGCGTGCGTCGGTCGTCGCCATGGGCCTTGGTGTCGGCTTCGATTTCCTTGATCAGCAGCCGGCGCAGCGTCGCCGGGCTGCCCAGGATCTCTTCGAGCTTGCCCTGCTCCTCGCGCAACGTCTTCAGCTCCTGCTCGATCTTGATGGCCTCCAACCGCGCCAGCTGGCGCAGGCGGATGTCGAGGATGTCTTCGGCTTGCCGGTCGCTCAGGCCGAACCGCGCGATCAGCGCCGGCTTGGGCTCGTCGCTCTCGCGGATGATGCGGATCACCTCGTCGATGTTCAGCAGCACCAACTGGCGGCCTTCCAGCACGTGGATGCGGGCCAGCACCCGGTCCAGCCGGTGCTGGCTGCGGCGCGCCACCGTCACCTGGCGGAAGTCGATCCACTCGGCCAACATCTGGCGCAGGCTTTTCTGCGTCGGGCGGCCGTCGCGGCCCACCATGGTCAGGTTGATCGGCGCGCTGGTCTCCAGGCTGGTGTGGGCCAGCAGCTGGGTGATCAGCTCGTCCTGCGCCACGGTGCGGCTCTTGGGCTCGAACACCAGGCGCACGGCATCTTGCTTGCCCGATTCGTCCCGCACCGCATCCAGCACCGCCAGGATGCTGGCCTTCAGCTGCACCTGGTCGGCCGACAGCGCCTTCTTGCCGGTCTTGACCTTGGGGTTGGTCAGCTCCTCGATCTCTTCCAGCACTTTCTGGCTGCTGACACCCGGCGGCAGCTCGGTCACCACCAGCTGCCACTGGCCGCGGGCCAGGTCTTCGATCTTCCAGCGGGCGCGCACCTTCAGGCTGCCACGGCCGGTGGCATAGGCATCGCGGATGTCGGCTGCGCTGCTGATGATCTGGCCGCCGCCGGGGTAGTCGGGGCCGGGGACCAGGGCGTACAGCTCGTCGTCCGTCAGGTGTTCGTTGCGGACCAGCGCGATGGCCGCAGCCGACACCTCGCGCAGGTTGTGGCTGGGGATTTCGGTGGCCAGGCCCACGGCGATGCCCGAGGCACCATTGAGCAGCGCAAACGGCAGGCGCGCCGGCAATTGGCGCGGTTCTTCGGTGCTGCCGTCGTAGTTGGGGATGAAGTCGACCGTGCCTTCGTCGATCTCATCCATCAGCAGCCGGGCGATGGGCGACAGCCGCGCCTCGGTGTAGCGCATGGCCGCGGCGCCGTCGCCGTCGCGGCTGCCGAAGTTGCCCTGGCCGTCGATCAGCGGATAGCGCAACGCAAAATCTTGCGCCATGCGCACCAGGGCGTCGTAGGCGGCCTGGTCGCCGTGCGGATGGAAGCGGCCCAGCACGTCGCCCACCACGCGGGCGCTTTTCACCGGCTTGGGGATGCCCGCCGCGCCCGGCCCGGTGTGGCCCAGGCCCATGCGCTGCATGCTGTACAGGATGCGGCGCTGCACTGGCTTGGCGCCATCGCACACATCGGGCAGGGCCCGGCCCTTGACCACGCTGAGCGCGTATTCCAGGTAGGCGCGCTCGGCGTAGTGCGCCAGGGTGATGGCGTCGGGGCGCCCATCGGGTGGGGGCGGCGGCGGGGTCAGCAGGTCGAGTTGTTCGGGCATGGGCACAGGGTCACGGGCACCGCGGCAGCCGCCGGGCAACCCGGTACTGTATATCCGACCATGCCCGCAGGGCCGCTGCGGGCCCGGGCGTCAGTGCGGGAACATCTCCCGCAGCTTCAGCTTCCAGAACTTGCCAGTGCTGGTGCGTGGGATCGCGTCGATCACCTCGTAGCGCTCGGGCAGTTGCCACTTGACGAAGCCGCGCTCCAGCATCAGCGCGTTCAGCGCTGCCGGCTCCACCGTGTGGCCGGGCTTCAGCACGATGCAGGCCAGCGGCCGCTCGCTCCACTTCAGGTCGGGGATGGCGATCACCGCCGCCTCGGCGATGGCCGGGTGGCTCATCAGCACGTTCTCCACATCCACGCTGCTGATCCACTCGCCGCCGCTCTTGATCAGGTCTTTGGTGCGGTCGGTGATGCGCACGTAGCCCAGGTCGTCCATCGTGGCCACGTCGCCGGTGCGCAGCCAGCCGTCGGCGGTGAACTTGTCGTCCGTCACCGGCACTTCGTGGTAGCTGCCGGTGATGAACGGGCCGCGCACCTGGATCTCGCCCATGGTCTGGCCGTCCCAGGGGGCGATGGCGCCGTCATCGGTGTTCAGCCGCAATTCGACCAGCGGCGCCACTGTCCCCGCCAACGACGCCCGGCGGTAGCGCTCGTCGTCCGACGCCCCGGCCAGCTCGGCGCGCGGGTAGCTGATGGTGGCGATGGGGCTGGTCTCGGTCATGCCCCAGCCCTGCATGATCCAGATGCCCTGCTTGTCGAAGGCGCGGATCAGCACCTCGGGCACGGCCGCGCCGCCCACCAGGCTGCGCATGCCCACCGGCAGCTTCCAGCGGCCGGGGGTCTCGGTGAGCGAGCGTTCGTACAGCTGGATCAGGCTCATCCAGATGGTGGGCACGCCCAGGCTCAGCGTGGGCGGGTGCAGCTGCATCAGGTCGAGCAGGTCGTCGGGGTGCAGGTGCGGGCCGGGGAACACCAGCTTGGCGCCCACCATCACCGCCCCGTAAGGCATGCCCCAGCTGTTGGCGTGGAACATCGGCGTGACCGGCATCACCACGTCGGTGCCCTTCAGCCCCCAGTGGTCGCCCAGGCAGCCCACCAGGGTGTGCAGCACGGTGCTGCGGTGCGAATAGGCCACGCCCTTGGGCCTGCCGGTGGTGCCGCTGGTGTAGCAGATGGCGATCGGGTCGTTCTCGTCGTGCGGTTCGATCTGGAAGCCCGCCACGTCGGCGCCGGCCAGGAAGGCTTCGTAGTCGGAGAACTCCGGCGGCACCGGCGCGCCGCTGAACGGGAACACCAGCACCTGCTCGAAGGCGTGCAGCGGCAGCACCTGGCGCAGCAGAGGCAGCAGCACGTCGTCGACGATGATGAAGCGGTCCTTGCAGTCGGCGGCGATCCAGCCGATCTCCTCGGCCGACAGGCGCAGGTTCAGCGTGTGCATCACGCCGCCGGCGGCCGGGATGCCGAAATACGCCTCCAGGTGGGCATGGTGGTTCCAGCACAGCGTGGCCACGCGGTCACCCTTCTGCAGGCCGGCGGCCTTCAGCGCCGCGGCCAGTTGCAATGTGCGCTGGTGCCACTGACCGTAGGTGTGGGTGCGCAGGCTCTTGTCGGGCAGGCGCGAGACGATGGTGTTGCGCTTGAAAATGCTGCCGGCACGGTCCATGAAATGCAGGATCGACAGCGGCAGATTCATCATCGTGGCTTGCATGGGCAGTCTCCGGGCGGTGTGGATTCGGCGCGGATGATGCGTGAAAACACCGCCCCGCAGCCGTCGCTTGCGTGTCAAGGCGCCCGTCGGCGGCCACCTACTCTCGCGGGATGGACTTCAACCTCAGCAACGAACAGCAGCAGATCGTGGACGCGATCGGCAGGCTGTGTGAGCCCTTCGACGCCGACTACTGGCTGCAGAAGGACACCGACGGCGGTTTCCCGCACGACTTCCACCAGGCGTTGGCGCAGGCCGGCTGGCTGGGCATCGCCATGCCGCCGGCCTTCGGCGGCGCAGGACTGGGCATCACCGAGGCGGCGCTGATGATGCACACCATCGCCGCCACCGGCGCCGGGCTGTCGGGCGCATCGGCGGTGCACATGAACATCTTCGGCCTGCACCCGGCGGTGGTGTTTGGCACCGATGAACAGAAGGCCCGCTGGCTGCCGCCGCTGATCGCCGGCCAGGACAAGGCCTGCTTCGGCGTGACCGAGCCCGACAGCGGGCTGAACACGCTGGGCCTGAAAACCCGTGCCGTCCGGCATGGCGACCACTACCGCGTCAACGGCCAGAAGCTGTGGATCAGCAGCGCCCAGGTGGCTAACCGCATCCTGCTGCTGGCCCGCACCACGCCGCAGGACGAATGCAAGGGCACCGAGGGCCTGAGCCTGTTCTACACCGCGCTCGACCGCAGCGCCATCGCGGTGCATGAGATCCCGAAGATGGGCCGCAAGGCGGTCGACAGCAACCAGCTGTTCATCGATGACCTGCGCATCCCGGTCGAAGACCGCATCGGCGAGGAAGGCAAAGGCTTTTCCTACATCCTGCACGGCTTGAACCCCGAACGCATCCTGATCGGCGCCGAGGCCATCGGCTTGGGACGCGCCGCACTGGCCCGTGCGGCCAGCTATGCCAAGGAGCGGGTGGTGTTCAACCGCCCGATCGGCCAGAACCAGGGCATCGCCCACCCGCTGGCGCGCAACTGGATGGAACTGGAGGCGGCCCACCTGATGGTGCACAAGGCTGCCACGCTGTACGACAGCGGCCAGCCCTGCGCCGCCGAGGCCAATGCGGCCAAGTACCTGGGCGCCGAGGCCTGCTTCCGGGCCTGTGAATCGGCCATGTTCACCCATGGCGGCATGGGCTACGCGAAGGAGTACCACGTCGAGCGCTACCTGCGCGAGGCGTGGATCCCGCGTCTGGCGCCGGTCAGCCCGCAGCTGATTCTCTGCTTCATCGCCGAGAAGGTGCTGGGCCTGCCCAAGAGCTACTGATAGTCAGTCAGAACCTAAGTTTTCCATCGTCTTTGACTGGTTTTACCGGATGACTGATCCGCACACAATCTGCCCCATCTGACCATTGCGCACGCTCTGCGCCTGCCACCATGAAACGCATTGCTCTCTTCATCGCCACCAACCTGGGCGTCATGCTGGTGCTCGGCCTGGCCGTGCACCTGCTGGGGCTGAACCGCTTCCTCACCGCCAACGGCCTGAACCTCACGTCGCTGCTGGGCTTCGCCCTGGTGATGGGCTTCGGCGGCGCCTTCATCTCGCTGCTGATCAGCAAGCCGATGGCGAAGTGGACCACCAAGCTGACGATCATCAACGGCTCGCCCGACCCCACGCACCGCTGGCTGGTGCAGACGGTCGAGCGCTTCTCGCAGAAGGCGGGCATCCAGACGCCCGAGGTCGGCATCTACGAAGGCGAGCCCAATGCCTTCGCCACCGGTGCGTTCAAGAACTCGGCGCTGGTGGCAGTGTCCACCGGCCTGCTGCAGTCGATGACCAAGGAAGAGGTCGAGGCGGTGATCGGCCACGAGGTGGCCCACGTTGCCAACGGCGACATGGTGACCATGGCGCTGATCCAGGGCGTGATGAACACCTTCGTGGTCTTCCTGTCGCGCGTCATCGGCTACTTCGTCGACAAGGTGGTGCTGCGCAACGACCGCGACGGCCCCGGCATCGGCTACTACGTGACCACCATCGTGCTCGACATCGTGCTGGGCGTGCTGGCCGCGATCATCGTGGCCTGGTTCTCGCGCCAGCGCGAGTACCGCGCCGACGCCGGTGCCGCCGCGCTGATGG
>JBBAPL010000104.1:0-18444 GCA_040400895.1 Aquabacterium sp. | reverse complement strand
TGCGTTTCATGTGCACTCCAGTCCCGCACGTGCCTTGGCAGGCACGCGCTCACCGATCAGCCGCCCGACTTCAAGCCGAAGTCAAGGCAGACGATCTGTTCCGATGCACGAGAAACGGGAAACGGCCGCAGAAGGAATCGCCCTGGGCTGCAGTGACCGAACGGCGGTCAGGGATGCAGCGGGGCCGCGTGCGGCGAAGCGGTGAGGGTGGACGGCGCCGCGTTTTCCCGCCCGCGCGCGGTGCGCGTGGGCATCACGCCACCAGCGGGCGCTGCCGCACCGGCCGGTGGCCGGGGCTGCGCCAGGCTGGCGGATGGGTCATCCGTCAGCTGCAGGTGGGTGGTCGGGAGGGGCGGCATGCAGACCCTGTGGGCTTCGACGCGGATGGCAGACCACCACAACAGGGCAATCTGCCGTCCATGAGCTTTTGATCTTCCCTGTGAGGGGACGGCTGTGACAACGTGTCTCTTCCAACTGGCCAGCGGGGCCGCCGCATCACTTGGGGGACTGCGGCCTGCCGCGCAGACGCAGCTGTTGCATCAACGCTTTTGAACGCCAATGACGGCGCTCAGCGACGATAGGCCCGGGCGTGCCCAGGTAAACTCTGATAAATCAAGCACTTACGGCCCAATCGTGGCTCGGATCATTATAAGCAGCAAACCCGCGCCGGCCGGCGGCACCCCACCCCCGGCGCCCGCAGCGGCCCCGGAGGTGCGTCGCATGGTCGTCGACGAGGCCGGTGAAGGCCAGCGGCTGGACAACTTTCTCTTTCGTTTGCTCAAGGGCGTGCCCAAAACCCATGTCTACCGGGTGATCCGGTCCGGCGAGGTGCGCGTCAACAAAGGCCGCGCGGCGGCCGACACCCGCCTGGCGCTGGGCGACGAGTTGCGGGTGCCGCCGATTCGGGTGGCGGAGAAGGCGACGGACGCCCCCGCCGCCCCCGCGCGTGAATTCCCGATCCTGTTCGAGGACGAGCACCTGCTGGCCATCGCCAAGCCGGCGGGCGTGGCGGTGCATGGCGGGTCGGGCGTGAGCTTCGGCGTGATCGAGCAGTTGCGCCAGGCGCGGCCGACGGCGAAGTTCCTGGAACTGGTGCACCGGCTCGACAAGGAGACCTCGGGCGTGCTGCTGCTGGCCAAGAGGCGCAGCGCGCTCACCCATGTGCAGGACCAGTTCCGCAGCCGCGACACCGGCAAGATCTACGCCGCCCTGGTGCTGGGCCACTGGCCGGCCAAGCTGAAGGTGATCGATGTGGCGCTGCACAAGACGCTGGACGCGCGCGGTGAACGCCATGTGCTGCCGGTGGCGGCCGACTACCCCGACGGCCGGCGCTCGATCAGCCTGGTGCAGGTGGTGACGGCCTTCCAGGACTGCACGTTGCTGGATGTGACGCTGAAGACCGGCCGCACCCATCAGATCCGGGTGCACCTGCAGCAGGCCGGCCACCCGATCGTCGGCGACCCGAAGTACGGCGACTTTGCGCTGAACCGCCAGTGGGCCCGCGGCGAAGGCCTGGCCGGCCACCGCTTCGACCGCATGTTCCTGCATGCCCGGCAACTGGCCATCGACCACCCCGCCACCGGCGAGCGCATCACGCTGACCGCGGCGCTGCCGCCCGACTGCACCGCGCTGCTGGCGCGCCTGGGCGCACCCCACTGACCCGGTGCCCTGTGTCTGCCGATGCGGCCTGAATACGCGACACTGCCGCGTTGACCACCACCCATTGCCATGCCCAGCCCACGCCACCGCCGCTTCGACCTGATCGTCTTCGACTGGGACGGCACACTGTTCGATTCCACCGCACTGATCGCCCGCTGCATCCAGGCCGCCGCGGCCGACCTGGGCCTGCCCGTGCCCAGCGACGAGGCGGCCAGCCATGTGATCGGCCTGGGCCTGACCGAAGCGCTGCAGCATGCCGTGCCCAGTTTGCCCGCCGCCCGCTACCCCGAACTGGGCCAGCGCTACCGCCACCACTACGTCGACCGCCAGCATGAACTGGTGCTGTTCCCCGGCACGCTGGCGATGCTGCATGCCCTGAAGGCGCGCAACCACTGGCTGGCGGTGGCCACCGGCAAGAGCCGCCGCGGGCTGGACGAAGCCTTGCAGACGGTGCAACTGCACGGCCTGTTCGACGCCACCCGCACCGCCGACGAGACCGCCGGCAAGCCCCACCCGCGCATGCTGCTCGAGTTGATGGCTGCCATCGGCACCGCGCCCGAACGCACGCTGATGGTCGGCGACACCACGCACGACCTGCAACTGGCCCGCAATGCCGGCACCGCCAGCGTGGGCGTGAGCTTCGGCGCCCACGCGCCCGACGCCTTTGCCGACCTGGGGCCGCTGCACGTGGCCCACAACACCGCCGACCTGGCTGATTGGTTGCTGGCCCATGGCTGAGCCGGGCGCGCCGCAGGACGCCCCCGCGCCGCAGCCCCTGTGCCCGTCGGCCGACCTGGCCGAACGTGGCCGGGCCCTGGTGTTCGACGTGCTGCTGTGGGGCCAGCCGGCGCGGGCCTTCGTCTTGCGGCACGACGGCTTGCTGCGCGGCTACATCAACCGCTGCGCCCATGTGCCGGTCGAAATGGACTGGCAACCCGGCGAGTTTCTCGACGCCGACAAGCGCTTCATCGTCTGCAGCATCCACGGCGCCAGCTATGAGCCAGCCCAGGGCCGCTGCGTGGGCGGCCCCTGCGGCCGCAGCAAGCTGATCGCCCTGGATGTGGCCGAGCACGACGGCCAGGCCTGTTGGTATCCTTCGCGCGACGTGCGGCCCGCGCTGCCGGCTGCAGCCGACACCCCCACCTCCACCAACCCGAGCCCGCCATGACTTCGCCAGACGACAGCCCGACCTCTGCCCCTGAGGGCGCGGGTGCACCGGCACCAGCCGCCGCGGCGGTGTCACCGGCAGCCGGGCCGCGACCGGCCTTTGAAAGCTCGCTGGAAACCCTGGCGCGTGATCTGCTGCAAGACCGCCGCAGCGAGCGCCGCTGGCGCATCTTTTTCCGCCTGGCCTGGCTGGGCGTGGTGCTGGCGCTGCTGTGGTTGCTGATGTCCGACCGCAACCGCCACACCGCACCCAGCGGCCCGCACACGGCACTGGTGGAACTGCGCGGCGAGATCGCGTCCGACAGCGAGGCCAGCGCCGAGCTGATCATGTCGGGCCTGCGCAGCGCCTTCGAGGACAACGGCGCCCGCGCGGTGGTGCTGCGCATCAACAGCCCGGGCGGCAGCCCGGTGCAGTCGGGCATCATCAACGACGAGATCCGCCGCCTGAAGGCGCTGCACAAGAAGAAGGTCTATGCGGTGGTCGAAGAGGTCTGTGCCTCCGGCGCCTACTACGTGGCCGTGGCGGCTGACGAGATCTATGTCGACAAGGCCAGCATCGTCGGCTCGATCGGCGTGCTGATGGACGGCTTTGGCTTCACCGGGCTGATGGAGAAGGCCGGCGTCGAGCGCAGGCTGATCACCGCCGGCAGCAACAAGGGCATGCTCGACCCCTTCACCGCGCAAGACCCGAAGCAGCGCGCCTATGCCCAGGCCATGATCGATCAGGTGCACCAGCAGTTCATCCGCGTGGTGCGTGAAGGCCGGGGCCAGCGCCTGAAGGAAAGCCCCGACACCTTCTCGGGCCTGTTCTGGAACGGCGAGGAAGCCGTGGCCCTGGGCCTGGCCGACAAGCTGGGCAACCTCGACTACGTCGCCCGCGAGGTGATCAAGGCCGAGGAAGTCATCGACTACACCCCGCACGACAACGTGGCCGAGAAACTGGCCAAGCGCTTCGGCGCTGCGATCGGGGAAGGCGCGATGCGCGCCGCTGCCGGCCTGGTGCGCTTGCACTGACCTGCTGTAGCGGCGCCGCAGCCATGCCGCCGCCCACTGCCTGCGCTGCCGCCACGATGGCCATGACGCAGCCGCCACCGCCGCGCCGCCCAACCAGCGCCCGCCTGGGCCTGGCCTTGCTGCTTGCCGTGGCCTGCGGCCTGGCGGCATGCGGACGCAGCGTTGACGACCGGCTGGGCCAGGTGCGCAGCCTGATCGACAAGCAGGACCGCGCCGGCGCGCTGGTGTCGGTGAAGTCGCTGCTGCAGGAACAACCCGACCTGGGGCCGGCCCGGCTGCTGCTGGGCCAACTGCTGCTGGACCGCGGCGAGGCGGCGGCCGCCACCATCGAGCTGCGCCGCGCGCTGGAACTGCAGGTGCCTGAGTCCGACGTGCTGCCACCGCTGGCCCGCGCGCTGCTGATGGACAACCAGGCGGCTCTGCTGGTGTCGCAGTTCGGTGCCAGCAATCTGGCGGATGCGCGGGCCGCGGCCCAACTCAAGACCACCCTGGCCGAGGCCCAGGCCAGCCAGGGCCACCTGGACGCCGCACGCGACAGCCTGGCCACGGCCCTGCGCGCCACACCCGGCTTCGAGCCGGCACTGCTGCTGCAGGCCCGCGTGGCTGCCGTGGGCGGCGACGACGCGGCGGCCCTGGCCCAGGTGGAGGCACTGCTGGTCCAGCACCCGAAGAGCGCCGAGGGCTGGGTGCTGCAGGGCGACCTGCTGGACCGCCGGGGTGCCGACCCGGCTGCCATCCTCCAGGCCTATCGGCAGGCCCTGTCCGTCAAGCCCGACCACGCCGCCGCCCATGCCGCGCTGGTCAACCAATGGCTGCGCCGGCGCGACCTGGCGGCCGCACGCACCCAGCACGAGGCCATGCGCCAGATGCTGCCGCGCCACCCGCAGACCGTGCTGCTGGACGGCCAGCTGGCGCTGGTCCGGGGCGACCTGCCCCGCGCCCGAGAGCTGTTCCAGCTGCTGTTGCGCACCATGCCGGCCAACGTGGCAGTGCTGCAGTCTGCTGCCATGGTGGAACTGCGGCTGCGCGCGCCCGCCCAGGCCGAGGTGCTGCTGGCCAAGGCCCTGCAGCTGGCGCCAGGCCACGCCAATGTGCGGCGGCTGACCGCGCAGGCCCATCTGGCCCAGGGCCAGCCCGCGCGCGCGCTGGCGGTGCTCGACCCCCTGACCAGCCGAGGCAGCGCGCCGGATGTCGAGGCGCTGACGCTGGCCGCGCAGGCCCACCTGCTGGCAGGCGATGCGGCGGCGGCGTCGGCACTGTTCGACCGCGCCGCCAAGCTCAAGCCGGGTGATCCGGCGATCCGCACCGCGGTGGCCCTGTCCCGGCTGCAGCGCGGGCAAGCCGATGCGGCGCTGGCCGACCTGCAACAGGTCGCCGCCGACGACACCACCGGCACCCGGGCCGACCTGGCCCTGATCGCCACCCTGCTGCAGCGCAAGGCACTGGATGCGGCCCTGCAGGCCATCGCCGGCCTGGCCAAGAAGCTGCCGGACCAGCCGTTGCCCGACCAGCTGCGCGGCCAGGTGCTGGTGCAGAAGCGCGACCTGCCGGGCGCCCGCACCGCGTTTGAGCAGGCCGTCGCCAAGGACGCCGGGTACCACCCGGCCGTGGCCGCCCTCGCGCGCCTGGACATCGCCGACAAGCAGCCCGATGCTGCCAAGGCCCGGTTCGACGCGCTGCTGAAGCGCAATCCGCGCGATGGCCAGGCCCACCTGGCGCTGGCGTCGCTGGCCGCGCGCGGCGGGGCTGGGCGTGATGCCGTGGCGGCCCAGCTGGAGGCCGGCATCCGCGCCAGCCCTGGCGATGCCAGCTTGCGCCTGGCCCTGGTCAGCCACCATCTGGCGACCGCCAACGCCAAGGCCGCGCTGACGGCCGCCCAGGCCGGCCTGGCGCAGCTGCCCGACCACGTCGAGCTGCTGGCGCTGCAGGGCCAGGCGCAGGGCATGGCCGGTGACCACCAGCAGGCGCTGGCCTCGTTCAACCATGTGGTGGCACTGCAGCCCAAGGCGCCAGGCGGGCATCTGGGCCTGGCCGAAGCCCAGATCGCTGCCAATGACCTGGGCGCGGCCCAACGCAGCCTGAAGCGTGCCCTGGAGCTGGACCCCTCGCTGTTGGCCGCACAGCGCCTGCAGGTGGTGGTGGCGCTGCGCCAGCGGCAGCCTGACCAGGCCCTGGCTGTGGCCCGCCAGCTGCAGAAGCAGCGGCCCACGCTGGCGGCCGGCCATCTGCTGGAAGGCGAGGTGCACATCGCAGCGCAGCGCTGGCCGCTGGCGGTGGCGGCGCTGCGCCAGGCGGTCGCCGGGGCCGACCCGCAGCAGGCGCCTGCCCGGCTGCACCATGCGCTGCTGAAGGCGGGGCAGGCCGCCGAGGCCGATGCGCTGGCCACGGCCTGGCCGCAGAGCCACCCGCGTGACCTGCTGTTCCTGTTCTACCTGGGCGACGAAGCCATGTCGCGCCGGGACTGGGCCGGCGCCGAGGCCCGCTACCGCGCCGTGCTGGCGCTCAACCCCGACCATGCCCTGTCGCTGAACAACGTGGCCTGGCTGATGATGGAGCAGCAGAAACCCGGCGCACTGCCGCTGGCTGAGCGGGCCGTCCGGGCGTCCCCCGACCAGGCGGCCCTGCGCGACACCCTGGCCCAGGCCCTGGCGCTGGACAACCAGGTGCCGCAGGCGCTGACGATGCAACAGAGCGCGCTGGCCCTGCGCCCCGACGACCCGAACCTGCGACTGCATCTGGCCCGGCTGTACGCCCGCGCCAACGAGAAGAAGCTGGCCAAGGCCGAACTGGACCGGCTGGCCGCGCTGGGCGACCGCTTTGCGCGGCAGGCCGAGGTGGACGCGGTGCGCAAGGGCCTGGGCGGGCGGCTGCCGTAGCGGGCGTGGTGGGCGTGTCACAGCCACGGCCTCGCAGCGCTCGGCCGCTTCGCCAGGCACAGGCCCGGACGCAGGTACTGTCCTGTGTCCGGGCTGTGCTGTGCACCCACGGCCTCGCAGCGCTCGGCCGCTTCGCCAGGCACCGACCCTCCTCAGGAGGGTCGGTGTCCGGGCTCAGCCACAGTCCAGCGCTGGCTCGCCTTCGCGCTTGTAGGCCACCACATGGTCCACCTCCAGGCGGATGCCGATGCGCTCGCCGATGGCATGGTTGTGGTGGCTGGGCACCAGGGACAGCACGGTCTGGCCGCTGTCCAGCCTCAACGTGTAGAGGAATTCGGCACCGCGGAAGGCCTTGGCCAGCACCTCGGCGGTGACCGGGCTGGCGTCGTCGTGCACCACGTCGTCGGGGCGCAGCAGCACGTCCACGCTGCAGCCGGCGTCGCACAGGTCGCCATGCTCGGTGCAGCGGATGGGCTCGGGGCTGTCCAGCGTGCCCAGCTCCATGTGGATGTGCTGGCCGCCCTGCACCGTGCCCGGCAGGAAGGCGCCCTGGCCGACGAAGTCGGCCACGAACCGGTTGGCCGGCTGGTGGTACAGGTTGTAGGCGCTGGCCCACTGCTGGATGCGCCCGTCCGACATGATGCCGATCTCGTCGGCGATGGCGAAGGCCTCGTGCTGGTCGTGTGTGACCAGCAGCGCGGTGATGCCGGCGGCCTTCAGCAAGGCGCGCAGTTCGCCGCCCAGGCGTTCGCGCAGTTCGATGTCGAGGTTGGAGAACGGCTCGTCGAGCAGCAACAAGCGCGGTGACGGCGCCAGCGCCCGCGCCAGCGCCACCCGCTGCTGCTGGCCGCCCGACAGCTCATGCGGGTAGCGCGGGCCGATGCCGCCCAGGCCCACCGTCTCCAGCATCTGCTGCACGCGCTGGTCGGCGTCAGGCACGCCGCGCAGGCCGAAGGCCACGTTGGCCGCCACCGTGAGATGGGGGAACAGCGCGTGGTCCTGGAACACCATGCCGATGCGCCGCTGCTCGGGCGGCACCTGCTGCCGGGCGCTGCCCACCAGCGCGCCGTCCAGCCGGATCTCGCCGGCGGCCAGCGGCTCGAAGCCGGCGATCGCGCGCAGCACCGTGGTCTTGCCGCAGCCCGAGGGGCCCAGCAGGCAGCCCACCGTGCCGCGCGGCAGCGCGAGCGAGAAGTTCTCGACCACGGCCTTGCGGCCGTAGGCCACGGCGATGCCGTCCAGTTGCAGCCAGGGGGTGGTGGCGTCGGTCATGGTGCGGCGATCATAGGGGTGGGCGGTGCCACGCCGCGGTCAGGGCTGCAGCAGGCTGGCGCGGGCAGCTGCCAGCACGCCGCGCCCCAGCGCGTCGACCAGCGCGGAGGCGGCACGGGCATGCTGCCAGTGCAGCGGCACGTCCAGCGCGCTGCCTGGCATCAGTTCGACCAGGCGGCCATCGGCCAGCAGCGGCGCGACCAGCGCCTGCGGGTGCAAGCCCCAGCCCATGCCAGCCTCGGCGGCGGTGACGAAGGCATGCGGTGACGGCAGCGTGTGGCGCGGCAGCTCCACATGGCGGTGGCACAGGCGTCGCACCCAGCGGTCCTGCAGCGCATCCTTGGTGTTGAAGACCAGGCTGGGTGCCTGCGCCAGGCTGCCCGCGCCCACGCCGCCGGCAAAGTGGCGCGCCATGAAGCCCGGGCTGGCGGCGGCGATGTAGCGCATCGCGCCCAGCGGCTGGCTGTTGCAGCCGGCGGCCGGGCGCGCCGTGCCGGCGACGGCGGCCAGCACCGCACCGCTGCGCAGCCAGCTGTCGGTGTGGTCCTGGTCGTCGACCGCCAGTTGCAGCAGCACCGGCGCGTCGGCCGCATAGGTGGCCACGGCCGGCGCGAACCAGGTGGCCAGGCTGTCGGCATTCACCGCCACCGGCAGCGCCACGCGGGCCACGCCGTCGGGTGCCAGTTGTGGCAGCGTGCCTTGCAGCGCCTGTTCCAGGAACTGCACATGGTCGGCGTGCTGGCACAGGCGGCGGCCGGCATCGGTGGCCAGGCAGGGCTGGCCCCGCACCACCAGCGCGCAGCCCACCCGTTCCTCCAGCAGCCGCACCCGCTGCGACACCGCCGACGGCGTGACATGCAGCGCGCGTGCCGCGCGCTCGAAGCTGCCTTCGCGCACGACGGCAGCCAGGGCAGAGAGGGCTGCGTAGTCCAGCATCGATTCAGTTTTGCTTCATCTGGTTTAGAAACGACAGTTTGCCTTCATCGCCAGCAACAGGCACGCTGGCGCCCCATGACCGTGACCGACCCACCCGCCCTGGCTGCCGTGCAACCGCTGATGCACGGCGCGCCGGTCTTCGCCCAGGGTCTGACGCTGGGCCTGGGCCTGATCGTGGCCATCGGGGCGCAGAACGCCTTCGTGCTGCGCCAGGGCCTGCGGCGCGCCCATGTGGGCAGCGTGGTGCTGTTCTGCGCCGTGGCCGATGCGGTGCTGATCGGCGCTGGCGTGCTGGGCATGGCGCAGGCGCTGGGTGCGCGCCCGGGGTTGGCCCGGGCGCTGGCGCTGGCGGGCGCGGTGTTCCTGGCGGTGTATGGCTGGCGGGCCTGGCAGCGGGCGCGGCGCCCGCAGCACCTGCAGGCGGCCGATGGCGATGCCGGCGCGGGCCGGGCGGCGGTGCTGGCGCAGGCTGCCGGCTTCACCCTGCTCAACCCGCATGTCTATCTGGACACGGTGCTGCTGGTGGGTGGCATCGGCGCCCAGCAGCCGGTGGCCTTGCGGGGCTGGTTCGTCGCTGGTGCGGCCTGCGCCAGCGTGGCCTGGTTCAGCGCACTGGGCTATGGCGCGCGCTGGCTGGCGCCGCTGTTTGCCCGCCCGCAGGCCTGGCGGGTGCTCGACGGGCTGATCGGCGCCACCATGTTCGTGCTGGCGGCGCTGCTGCTGCAGCGGGCGCTGGCGGGTGGCTGAGCGGCGGCCCTGGCATGGACATCCTGCCGTTGCACCGCTTCAGCGACCCCGCCGCCATGCTGGCACTGGTGGATGCCCACTCGCTGGGTGCCTGGGTCTGCCGCGGGGCGCATGGCCTGCTGGCCAACCATGTCGGTCGACATGAAGCACGGCAACCCCGGCCCTGGCAGGTGGCCAACCTGGTGCAGCAGGCGATCGACCGCGGCCCTGGCAGCCCGGCCTGACCCGGCCGCGTCGATACACTGGCCGGCTCGCGGTGGTGCGGCTGCCAGTCCGGCGGCGGCGGCCGTGCCTGCCACCCCGCCCCATCCACCGTGTCTGCACCTGCCGAGCGCCTGACCCTGTCCACCGCATCGCGTCGTGGCGCCGTTGTCGCCCGTGGCCGGCGGTGGTCGTGGCTGCTGGTGCTGGCCCTGGCCACGGCGGTGCTGGTGGCCGTGCCCATCCTGTCGGTGGGCAGCAACATCTTCGCCACCGGACAGGCAGGCACCTGGGCGCACCTGGCGTCCACCGTGCTGCCCGACTACATCCGCACCACGCTGTGGTTGTGTGCGGGCGTGGGCATCGGCGTCACGCTGCTGGGCGTGGGTTCGGCGTGGCTGGTGACACGGCACCAGTTCCCCGGCCGCGCGGCGTTTGAATGGGCGCTGGTGCTGCCGCTGGCGGTGCCGGCCTATGTGATGGCCTACACCTACACCGACCTGCTGCAGTACGTGGGACCGGTGCAGACCGCGCTGCGCGAGGCCTTTGGCTGGAAGCGCGCCGATTACTGGTTCCCCGACGTGCGCAGCACCGGCGGCGCGGTGGTGATGTTCTCGCTGGTGCTCTACCCGTATGTCTACCTGATGGCGCGCACCGCCTTCCTGGAGCGCGGCGGCGCCACGCTGGAGGTGGCGCGCTCGCTGGGCCTGACGCCCTGGCAGGGCTTTCTGCGCGTCAGCCTGCCGATGGCGCGCCCGGCCATTGCCGGCGGCGTGGCGCTGGCGCTGATGGAGACGCTGGCCGACTTCGGCACGGTCAGCTACTTCGCGGTGCAGACCTTCACCACCGGCATCTACCGCGCCTGGTTCTCGCTGGGCGACCGGGTGGCCGCGGCGCAACTGGCGCTGGTGCTGCTGGCCTTCGTCATCCTGGTGCTGGTGTTCGAGCGGCTCAGCCGCGGCGGCCGGCGCTTTGCCGAGACCAGCCTGCGCCGCAGCGGCGCGGCACGTTTGCCGCTGGCCGGTGGCCGGGCGCTGCTGGCCTGGTGCGCCTGCGCGCTGCCGCTGGCCGGCGGCTTCGTGCTGCCTGCCGGCCTGCTGTTGAAGATGGCGCTGACCGAGGGCGACGCCCAGTTCGGCGCCCGCTTCGCCCGCCTGGCGGGCAACAGCGTGCTGCTGGCCGGCCTGACCGCGCTGCTGGCGGTGGCGCTCGCGCTGCTGATCGGCTATGCCGCGCGGGTGCACCGCGGCGGCGCCATGCGCTGGGCGCACCGGGTGGCCGGCCTGGGCTATGCGCTGCCCGGGTCGGTGATCGCCGTGGGCGTGCTGATCCCGGTCACCCGGCTCGACCACGCGCTGGCCGCGCTGTGGCAGCAACTGTTCGGTACCCACCCGGGGCTGCTGATCACCGGCGGCATCGCGGCGCTGGTGTACGCCTGCATCGTGCGCTACCTCACCGCGGCCATGCAGGCGGTGGACGCCGGCCTCGCCAAGATCACGCCCAGCATGGACCAGGCCGCCCGCAGCCTGGGCCACACGCCGGCCCAGACCCTGCGCCGCGTGCACCTGCCGCTGCTGCGCGGCAGCCTGCTCACCGCCGCGCTGCTGGTGTTCATCGACGTGATGAAGGAATTGCCCGCCACCCTGGTGATGCGGCCCTTCAACTTCGACACCCTGGCCACCCAGGCCTACACCCTGGCCGCCGATGAGCGGCTGGCCGAGGCCAGCACTGCCGCGCTGGCCATCGTGCTGGTGGGCCTGCTGCCAATGGTGGTGATCTGCCGGCAGATCGCCAAGGGCCAATCGATATCCGCCAGCTGACCTTGCCCCAGGAGACTTCCATGGCCGACCTCGACACCGCCTACCCCCGCCCCGAACACACCGCCCCGGCCGAATGGGCGGCGCGGGTGCAGCTGGCGGCGGCCTACCGCATCTTTGCGCACCTGGGCTGGGCCGAGCTGATCTACAACCACTTGTCGCTGCGGGTGCCGGGCGAGCCGGGGCACTTCCTGCTCAACCCCTTCGGCCTGCACTACACCGAGGTGTGTGCGTCCAACCTGGTCAAGGTGGACGCCGACGGCCACACCATCGGTGACAGCCGCTGGCCGATCAACCCGGCCGGCTTCACCTTCCACGGCGCCATCCACCGCACCCTGCCCGACGCCCACTGCGTGATGCATGTGCACACCACCGCCACCATGGCGGTGTGCTGCCTGGACGATGGCCTGAGCTACACCAACTTCTACGCCGCCCAGCTGTACGGCAAGGTGGCGTACCACGACTTCGAGGGCATCACCGTGCATGCCGACGAGGGCGCGCGCATCCTGGCCAGCGCTGGCGGTGCGCCGGTGCTGCTGCTGCGCAACCATGGCCCGGTGGTGATCGGCCAGACGCTGGCGCAGGCCTTCAACCTGCTGTGGGTGCTGCAGCGCGCCTGCGAGGTGCAGGTGGCGTCGCAGGCGCTGGGCCGCCTGCGGCCGATTGCCGCGCCGGTGCTGCAGGGCTGCGTGCGTGATTCGCTGAACTTCAACGGCCAATTCGGCGCCGGGCAGGACAGCTTCGACGCGATGCAGCGGCTGGTGGACCGCATCGATCCGTCGTATCGGGGCTGACCGGCGCGTGATGGGCGGCTGATCCAGCCCGGTGCAGCCCCGGGCAGACCCCAGGATGCCGCCGCGGGCGGTGCGTGCGATAACCGCAGGCCGTGCCGGGCCTGCCGGCGCACCCACCCCCAGAACGGAGAACACCATGTTCCGCATCCAGATCCTCTACCCGCAGAGTGCCCGCTTCGACATGGCGTACTACTGCGAGAAGCACATGCCGATGGTGCAGGCCCGCATCGGCGCTGCGTGCACCGGCTTCACGGTCGACGCCGGCCTGGCTGGCGGCGCACCTGGCGCGCCGGCACCCTATGCCGCCATCGGCGCGCTGCATGTCACCTCGCTGGAGGCCTTCCAGGCCGCGATGGGCCAGCACGGCGCCGAGATCATGGGCGATGTGCCGAACTACACCGACGCCCAGCCGGTGCTGCAGATCAGCCAAGCCAAGGTCGGCTGACCGCCACCCCGGGGTCGACCATGGCCGCCCCGGCCAGCGCCCAGCGCGCCCACATCGCCACCGTGATGCAGGTGGCGGGGCACGGCATCGGCGCGCCGCAAGCCCAGGCGCATGACGAGATCATCCGCGCCAGCTGGCAGCGCTGCGTGCACCAGCACCGGCTCGACCCCACCCGCATGCAGGAGGCGGTGATCCTGCCGCAGGCCCGTCTGCGCGAGCACCAGGACCAGATGGAGGCCTTCCTCCACATTGCCCGCCACGGGCTGGAATCGCTCTACCAGCAGGTGGCCGGCCTGGGCTACGTGGTGCTGCTGACCGACGCCCGCGGCATCACCGTCGACTTCCTTGGCGACCTGGTGGTCGAGCCCAGCCTGCGCAAGGCCGGCCTCTACCTGGGCGCCGACTGGAGCGAGCACCACGCCGGCACCTGCGGCGTGGGCACCTGCATCAGCACCGGCCAGGCGCTCACCGTGCACCTGGCCGACCACTTCGACGCCACCCACATCCCGCTGACCTGCACCAGCGCGCCGGTGTTCAGCCCCAGCGGCGAGCTCAGCGCGGTGCTCGATATCTCCGCCCTCAGCGCACCCGACCCCAAACCCAGCCAGCACCTGGCGCTGCAGCTGGTCAAGCTGGCTGCGCGCCAGGTCGAGAACGCGCAGTTCCTGCACCGCTTCCGCCATGACTGGGTGCTGCGCCTGGCGCAGGCGCCGCAGTTCCTGGACGTGAACCCCGACTACCTGCTGGCGCTGGACGCCGGCGGCCGGCTGATCGGCCACAACCGCGGCGCCCAGCTGCTGCTGCAGGGCCTGCCGGCGCTGGCTGGGCGGCCGCTGCTGGGCCAGCCGCTGTCGGCCCTGCTGGACGTGGCGCCGGGCGACCTGGGCCGCTTCATGGCCGGGCGGCCGGCCGAGCAGCGGGCGGTGATGCTGGCGGGTGGCCGCCAGCTGCTGTTCATGGGCGCCGCGCCGCCGCCGGTGGTGGCGCGCCCGGCCAACCCGGTGGCCGCCCCCGCGCGCCTGCCGGCGCCGCTGGCCGCGCTGTCGGGCGGCGACGCCCGGCTCGACCGCCAGATCGAACGCGCGGCCCGGCTGGCCAACAGCCCGGTCAGCCTGCTCATCACCGGCGAGACCGGCAGCGGCAAGGAATACTTCGCCAAGGCCGTGCATGCCGCCAGCGAGCGCCGCGCCAGCCCGTTCGTGGCCGTCAACTGCGCCGCCATCCCCGAAGGCCTGATCGAGAGCGAGCTGTTCGGCCACCTGCCCGGCAGCTTCACCGGTGCCGGGCCGCGCGCCAAGCGTGGGCTGATCCAGGCAGCCGACGGTGGCACCTTGTTCCTCGACGAGATCGGCGACATGGCCCTGGGCCTGCAGGCGCGCCTGCTGCGGGTGCTGGCCGAGCGCGAGGTGCTGCCCATCGGCGCGGCGCGGCCGGTGCCGGTCAACATCCGCGTCATCGCCGCCACCCACGCGCCGCTGGAGCAACGGGTGCGCGAGGGCCGCTTTCGCGACGACCTGTACTACCGCCTGAACGGCGCGCACTTCGCACTGCCGCCGCTGCGTGACCGCGCCGACCTGGGCGTGATGGTCGACCGCCTGCTGGCCGCCGGGGATGCCAGGCAGCTGCCGGTGCGGCTGGCTCCCGCAGCCCGCGCGCTGCTGCTGGCCCACCGCTGGCCCGGCAACCTGCGCGAGCTGCGCAACGCCCTGGACTTCGCCCGCAGCGTCTGCAGCCACGGCCTGATCGAGCCGGCCGATCTGCCCGACGCCCTCCAGCCCGACGCTGGCTCACCGCCGCTGCAGGCCGACCTGCTGCTGCAGCACCTGCGTGACGCCCACTGGAACGTGGCCGCCGTGGCCCGCCAGTTGGGCTGCGCGCGCATGACGCTGTACCGGCGCATGGCCCGCTGGGGCATCCGCTCGCCCAACGCCCGGGACGGCGGTCCGCCGGCGCATTGACCCCCGTCCCACCTGTTGCCAACCCCCGCTGCCCACCCGGCACGCCAACACCCCCTGCACGACCATGACCACGCCTGTCCTCGACCTGCTGCACCACCAGATCGCTGCCCGCCACTGCCCTGGCGCCCTGTTGCTGGTCGAACGCGCCGGCAGGGTGATGGCCCGCCATGCGCTGGGCCGCATCCACCCCGACGCCGATGCACCGCTGCATGCCGGTGTGCGCTTTCGCATCGCATCGCTCACCAAGCCGGTGGTGACGGTGGCCGCGCTACTGCAGGTCGACCAGGGCCGGCTCGACCTGGACGTGCCGGTGGGCGAGATCCTGCCCGCATTGCGCGGCTTGCGCCTGGCCGATGGCAGCCTGGCCGCGCCCGGCCCCACGGTGCGTGACCTGATGCGCCACACCTCCGGCTTCGCGTACCCGCAGGAGGTGCCGCACGCCGCGCTGCGTGCCGCCTGGACGGCGGCCGGCCTGGCGCCCGGGCGCCCGGGTGTCGACGGCGCGTCCTTGCTGGCCGGGCTGGCGGCGCTGCCGCTGGTCCATGCGCCGGGGGCAGCCTTCCGCTACGGCTACAGCACCGACGTGCTGGGCCTGGTGGTCGAGGCGATCGACGGCGTGCCGCTGGCCACCGCGCTGCAGCGCCGGCTGTTCGGCCCGCTGGGCATGCGCCACACCAGCTTCGAGATCGGGCCCGGCGAGCAGGTGGCCACCGCTTTCGCCGACGATGCCGTCTGGCATGCCACGGTGGCCGCCATCGGCCAGCGCCAGCCCGGCGCCGCGTGGATGGACAGCGGCGGCGGGGGCCTGGTCAGCACCCTGGACGACTATGCCGCCTTTGCCCGCATGCTGGCCGATGGCGGGGTGGTCGCCGAGCAGCGCCTGCTGTCCGAGCGGCTGTTCGCCGAGCTGTCGCGCAACCAGCTGGCCGACGGCGTGGACGGCCCGGCCGGCTACACCGGCCCGGGCTTCGGCTTCGGCCTGGGCCTGGCGGTGCGGCACGACTGGGGCCCGTCGGCGATGCCCTGCACCGCCGGCGAGCTGACCTGGTCCGGCATCAGCGGCACGGCCTTGTTCGTGCAGCCCAGGGAGCGCTGGTTCGCTGTGCTGATGAGCGCCAACATGGCCAGCCGCATGATGGCGCGCATGACGCTGCGGCGGGCGCTGGCGGCCTGAAGGCCCCGCGTCTGTGCCGCGTCTGCGTCCGGCGGGTCAGCCGGCCTTTTTGGCGTAGGCGTTGCACCAGGCGCCGGCGCTGACCTGCTTGCCGGGGTACAGCGGGCAGGGCCCGGCGGCGTCGACTGGCTGGCCGCCATACAGCGCGCAGTTTCTGCAGGCCTGGCCCGGCTTGTGCACCGGGTTGCTGGCAGCGACCACCTGGCTGGCATCGGCGGTGTAGGCCAGTGCCTTGGCCGAGGGATCGGCCGGGTCCACCAACGGCAGGCTGGCGCCGGAGGTGGATGCGGTGCCGGATGCCGACGCAGCCACACCGCCGCCGGTGGCGGTGGGGTTGGGCGCTGGTGCGGGGTCGATCGCAACCGGGGTCATGGGTGGCGGATTCTTCGAGCAGGCGGTCAGCGCCACCAGGCCGCCCCAGGGCAGCAGCAGGCCGAAGCCGCGGCGTGACATGCGGTGCAGGGAGGTCGGGCGGTCGGAGGTGGTCATGGCGGGTCGTCCAGGGCAGGGTTCAAAACGCTTGCGCGGCCTGCGCCAGAGCTGTGTGCGCCCAGGTCGCTGGTCGGTCACTGTAGCCAAACAAGGCCACGCCCACTCTAGGCCGGCAGTCTGCCGGCGGCTGTGCGCACGCAGGCCCCGCACCTGTCGGACAACAGGCCTTGCTGCAGATGCGGTGCCGGGTGTGGTGCGCCGCACCGACCCCGGGGCCCGCGCCGGCCTAGGGTGCCGGGAGGCGGGCCGTCGCCTGCCACCTTCACCAGGACAGTCCATGCAGATCGATCCCCAGCCCACCGCCGCACTCACCCACGTGGCCAGCCTGATCAAGGCCATTCCCGTGGCCATGCTCACCACCCTCAACAGCGACGGCACGCTCGACAGCCGGCCGATGGCGCCGCTGGCCATGGACGGCGCTGGGGCGCTGTGGTTCTTCACCGACCTGCGGGCCGCCAAGCTGCAGCATCTGCAGGCGCTGAACCTGGCCTTCAGCGATGCCGATCGTGGCACCTATGTGTCGCTGTCGGGCCAGGGCGAGGTCAGCACCGACCGCATCCGCATCCAGCAGTTGTGGACGGCGGCGGCCAAGCCCTGGTTCCCCGATGGGCCGGCCTCGGCCAACCTGGCCCTGCTGAAGATCACGCCCGACGCGGCCGACTACTGGGACGCGCCCCACAGCACCATGGTGCGCGCGGTGGGCATGCTGGCCTCGGTGGTGGCGGGCCGGCCGGTGGGGCTGGGCACGCATGGCTCGCACGACGGGCTGACCGCGCGCCCGGACTGACCCCCCGGGTCAAGCCGCGGCGGCTTGACCGTGCCCGGGCGTGGGCGGCGGTGGCGGGCGACAATCCGGCGCTGTCAGCTGCCACCCCCCCGCCGTGTCCACCGCCACCCCCCGCTCCGAATACGGCCTCGACGCCAAGCCGCTGACCAGCTACCGGCCGTACTGGGCCAGGCGCTTCGGCACCGCGCCCTTCCTGCCCACCAGCCGCGCCGAGATGGACGCGCTGGGCTGGGACAGCTGCGACGTGGTCATCGTCACAGGCGACGCCTATGTCGACCACCCCAGCTTCGGCATGGCGGTGGTGGGCCGGGTGCTGGAGGCACAGGGCTTTCGCGTGGGCATCATCGCCCAGCCTGATTGGCACAGCGCTGCGCCGTTTGCCGCGCTGGGCGCGCCGAACCTGTTCTTCGGCGTGGCCGCCGGCAACATGGATTCGATGATCAACCGCTACACCGCCGACCGCCGGCCGCGTGGCGACGATGCCTACACGCCCGGCGGCGCGCCCGACAAGCGTCCCGACCGCGCCAGCCTGGTTTACACCCAGCGGTGCCGCGAAGCCTTCGGCAGCGTGCCGATCCTGCTGGGCGGCATCGAGGCCAGCCTGCGCCGCATCGCCCACTACGATTACTGGCAGGACAAGGTGCGCCGCGCGATCCTGGTCGACGCCCAGGCCGACCTGCTGCTGTACGGCAATGCCGAGCGGGCGCTGGTGGAGATTGCCCACCGCCTGGCCGCTGGCGAGCCGGTGGCGCAGATCACCGACGTGCGGGGCACCGCCTTCCTGCGGCGTGATGGCGATGCCAGCGCGGTGGGCTGGTTCGAGCTCGATTCGACCGAGGTCGACCTGCCCGGGCGCATCGACGACCACATCAACCCCTACCAGACCACCAGCGAGGCGGCGGCCAGCCAGGGTGCCACCTGCGCGAAGGAGGACGGCGCGCCGGCCACCGACCCCGCCGCACCCCAGCCCATCCGGCTGGTGCCACGCCAGGGCCGCATCCAGTTGCCTGCGCGTGAGCGCACGGTGGTGCGCCTGCCCAGCTTCGAGCAGGTCAAGCGCGACCCGGTGCTGTATGCCCATGCCAACCGGGTGCTGCACCTGGAG
>JBBAPL010000103.1:0-19300 GCA_040400895.1 Aquabacterium sp. | reverse complement strand
TGGCGGGGTCTCCGCCATCACCATTCCCAAGGTGCCCTACCGCTGCCCGCCAGGGCCCTACGAGCGCGCCTGCATGGTGGCCGCCTACTTCAAGCAGGCCAAGCCGCGCAGCAAGGTGCTGGTGCTCGACGCCAACCCCGAGATCCAGAGCAAGAAGGCGCTGTTCGAGCGGGCCTTCGCCCAGCATTACAAGGACATCATCGAGTACCGGGCCAATTCCGACCTGAAGGAGGTGGTCGGCACGGTGGCCAAGCTGGAGTTCGATGACGTCAAGGCCGACGTGCTCAATGTCGTGCCGCCGCAGCGCGCGGCCGATCTGGCGCGCACCGCCGGGCTGGTCAACATCAACAGCCGCTGGGTCGGCGTGAACTGGCTGACGATGGAATCCACGGCCTTGCCTGGGGTGCATGTGCTGGGCGACGCCACTTTCTCGGCCCCGCTGATGCCCAAGTCGGGCCACATGGCCAACCAGCATGCCAAGGTGGCGGCCGCGGCGGTGATCCAGTTGCTCAAGGGCGAGGCGGTGAGTGCCACGCCGGTGGTGATGAACACCTGCTACAGCTTCGTCACCGCCCGCGATGTGATTCACGTGGCCTCGGTGCACCAGTACGACGCGGCGGAGAAGACCTTCAAGACCGTGCCTGGCTCGGGCGGTGTGTCCGCGGCCGCCAACCAGGTGGAAGGGCGCTACGCCCTGTCCTGGGCCGACAACATCTGGGACGACATGTTGGGATGACCTGGCGCCGGTCAGGCGCTTCGGGGGTCACTTCAATCCGCTGAGGTAGGAGGCCACGGCCTTCTGTTCCAGTTCGGTCAGCTTGCTGGCGATGCCGTGCATCACCGCGTTGTCGTTGGTGCGCGCGCGGGTGTTGAACTGCTTGAGCTGGTTCTCGGTGTACTGCGCGTGCTGCCCCGCCAGCCTGGGCAGCGTGTCGGTGCCGTGGGCATCGGGGCCATGGCAGGTGGCGCACGATGCCACGCCCGAGTAGGGGTTGCCGCGCAGGTAGATGAAGCGACCCATCTGGGCCAGGTCGGGGTCGGCCACCGCATGGCCGATGGTGGTGCGGCTGGCGAAGTAGGCACCCAAGGCCTGGAAGTCGGCTGGCGTCAGGTCCTCGACCATCGGCTGCATCGTGGTGCTCTTGCGCTTGCCGGTGCGGTAGTCGGCCAGTTGCCGCGCCACATAGGTGGCGTTCTGGCCGGCCAGCCGCGGGAACACCGGGCTCGAGCTTTCACCTTCAGCGCCGTGGCAGATGAAGCACTTGCCCTGCACGATTTCTTCCGCCCGCGCCAGGTCGGGCGCAGCGAGCAGGCCGACAGGCCATTGCAGCACCGCGGCCGTGGACACCAGCTGCAGCAGCCGCCGCATGCGGCGCAGGGGCTGGGCGCCGGTGGCGGCGCGGGGGGGCATCGTGGCCATGGGCATGGGTGGGCGTCCTGTCGGTGTCACACGAAACGGCCGGCGTCGAAGCTGCGGGAGCTGTTGCTGGGCACGGGTTGGTCCAGCACCTCGGCCGGGCGCTGGTCGACGATGCGGTCAGTGATGGCGGCGGCAGCCCACATGGCGCACAGTGTCACCCAGGCGGTGGCGGTGAAGATGGCGGCGCCCGACAGGCCCGCCCCCACCGCGCAGCCGCCGGCCAGCATGCCGCCAAAGCCCATGCACATGGCGCCGGCGATGTAGCGGCGCACGCTGGCGCCGCCCTGGAAGCCTTCGAGCCTCAGCTCGCCGAACAGCGCAGCGGCCAGGAACGAACCGATGAACACGCCCGGCACCAGGCCCAGGTCGAAGCTGACGGGCTTGTCGGTGACGAACAGCACCCGGGTCAACACCTCCGACGACGGGCCGGTGAAGCTCAAGGACTGGATCGGGTGCGGGTCGAAGGCGATGGTGGTCATCGCGTAGGTGAACCACCAGGCGCCAGCGATGCTGAGGCCCACGCCGATGGCGCCCACCCAGCCCCAGGGCGGCACCTTCTGGCGCCAGGCCCAGGCGATGGCCGCCGCCAGCCACAGCAGCGCGAAGAGCAGCGCCCCGCCATGGCCGATGCCGGTGCGGGCGACCAGGTCGCGCGCGCCGCCGCCATCGATCGTCCACCATTCGGAGATGGCCAGCCGCAGCGGCGACAGCGCCCCGGTGAGCGCCGACTGCGCGGTGACGGCGAAGATCAGCCCCGACAGCAGCGAGCGCAGGTTGCCCTGCGCAGCCAGCACCAGCAGCCGGCTGGAGCAGCCGCGCGCCAGGACCATGCCCACGCCGAACAGGGCGCCGCCCACCGCGGCGCCCGACAGGCTGCCGCGTGCCGCGATCTGCCGCGCGTTGCTGGCGTCGAACCAGCCCGCCCACGCCAGCGCCTGGGTGACGCCCACCGCCGTGGCAAAGGCGAACAGCCAGACCGTGAGCTTGCCGCCCATCTGGTTGCGTGCGAACTCGATCACCGCCGAGCGCAGGCAGAAGCGCGACCGCTGCGCCATGAAGCCGAAGACCATGCCGATGAGCACGGCACCGCCGGCCAGCGTGCCGTTTTCGCCCAGCCGTTCCACCACCGGTTCCAGCCACATTGCGTGCGGACTCCGTCAACTGCCAGGGTCGCCAAGGCAGCGCGTCGCTGAGCCGCTGTGCTGGATGCAGGCGATCACGCGGCCGCTCAAGGCTTGATGTAGGCGCTACCCTGCTTCTGCAGCTTGGCCAGCCGCACCACGCCGGACGGCGTGAACTCGGCCTCCTGAATGAACTGATCCTTCTTCAGGTTGCGGTTCTTCAGCGTGATCTCGCAGACCTCGAACTTCACGCCCCGCGCGGTGAGCCCGGCCACGGTGGCGGCAAACGGGCTCTCGTTGCGGTCCTTCATGCCCTCCATCAGGAAGTCGACACCGAAGGCGTGGGTCACCACGGTGATCTTGGCCGTGGGGTCCACATCCAGGTGGTTGCGGATGTTGCGCAGCCCCTTCAGCGCCTGCGAGGACGTGTCGTCGATGTGGTAAACGACCGCGTCTTGCGCCCAGGTCGCGGCGCTGGACAGGGCCAGGCTCAAGGTCAGGACCGCTGCGGCCAAGGTGGGCTGGATGCGCATGGGTGTCTCCGGTGGGGGCTGGTCGGTTGCGGTGGGCGAAAGCTCAGAACTCGATGGCGTCGGCGATCGCCCGGATGCCTGCCAGGGCACAGGCATCGTCGGCCTCGCCCCCTGGTGCGCCGGAGACGCCGATGGCGCCCAGCGTGGCGCCGCCAGCCTCGATCACCAGGCCGCCGCCGATGGCCATCACGCCGGGGGCGGTTCGGATGCCGCTCATCGCTTTGCCGGCCTGGGTTTCGGTGGCCAGCGCGGTGGTCGAGATGCGGAAGCTGGCTGCCGTCCAGGCCTTTTGCGGTGCCACGGTCAGGGTGTGGGCGCCGGCGAACCGGTCACGCAACAGCACCTGCACCTGGCCGGATCGGTCGACCACGGCCACCGCCACCTGGTGCCCCGCCTGGCGGCAAAACGCCATCGCTGCCTGGGCAGCCGCCAAGGCTGTCTCGGTGGTCAGCTGCCGGACGCTGTATGTGCCGGCCGGGTTGGCAAGGGCCTGGCCGGCAGCCAACAGGGTGGCTGCCATGGTGATGCTGAGGTTGGCGGTGTGGCGCATGGTGTGGGGTGGGTCAGGTGGTGGCCATGCCCGGGTTGCCTTGGGTGCCCAGCAGTGTGGGCGTGTTGATGGTGCGCGGCGTGACCCGCCCGCCCTGGGCCTTCAGCCAGGTCTCCACATGCTCCCAGACCGGCTTCACGCCGGGCAGGGTCTTGGCTTCTTCGGCCACCGGCGCCCAGCCGGCCACCTTGTACTTCTTCCCGGCTTCCAGCGGCTTGCCGTTCAGGCGCATGTCGGTGATGCGGCCACCCATCGTGCCGGTCGGGTTCATGGTGTAGGCCAGGCCGCCCACCCGCACCATGTCGCCGCCCTGCTGGTAGTACGGGTCGGGGTTGAACAGGTTGTCGGCCACGTCTTCGAGCACCGTCTTGATCGTCTCGCCGGTCATCTCGGTCAGCGTGGCGTAGGGGTAGGTGATGGCCAATTGGTCCATCAGCAGCTCACGCGTGATGGTGTCGCCCGGCAGCAGGCTGGTGCCCCAGCGGAAGCCGGGCGAGAACGCGATTTCGGCGCCCTGCACGGCCATCATCGCATCGCAGATCAGCTGGTCCCAGCTGCCGTTGAAGTTGCCGCGTCGGTACAGCACGCCGTCGGTGATGGCCAGCTTTTCGGCCAGCTTGGCTGCATAGGGCGCACGCACCTTGGTGATCAGTGCGGCCATGGCGGCGTCGGGTTGCAGCTGGTTGGCAAACACCGGCAGCAGCCGGTAGTGGAAGTCGGCCAGCTTGCCGCCCTTGACGTCGAAGTCCATCACGGCCAGGAACTTGCCGTTGCTGCCGGCGTTGGTGACCAGGGTGGTGCCGCCGGGGTTTTTCACCGGCACGGCCACGGGCACGCCGTCATGGGTGTGGCCGCCGAAGATGGCGTCGATGCCGCGCACCCGGCTGGCCATCTTCAGATCGACGTCCATGCCGTTGTGCGACAGGACCACGACGAGCTGGGCGCCCTTGCCGCGCGCCTCGTCGACCATCTTCTGCATGTTCTCGTCCTGGATGCCGAAGCCCCAGTCGGCGACCATGTAGCGCGGGTTGGCGATCGGCGTGTACGGGAATGCCTGGCCGATGATGGCCACCGGGACACCGTTGATGGTGCGCAGCGTGTAGGGCGCGAACACCGGGTCGCCGAAGTCGTTGGTCTTGATGTTCTGGGCGACGAAGTCGATCTGGCCCTTGAAGTCCTTCTCGACGATCTCCTTGACCCGCTCCATGCCGTAGGTGAACTCCCAGTGGCCGGTCATCACGTCCACGCCCAACAGCTTGCAGGCATCGACCATGTCCTGCGCGTCGGTCCACAGCGAGGTGGCCGAGCCTTGCCAGGTGTCGCCACCGTCGAGCAGCAGCGCGCCCGGGCGGCTGGCCTTCATGCGCTTGACCAGCGTGGCCAGGTGGGCAAAGCCGCCCACCTTGCCGTAGCGCCGTGCGGCGGTGTCGAAGTCGAGGTAGGTGTAGGCGTGGGCCATGGCCGTGCCCGGGCGCACACCGGCGCGCTTGAGCAGGTGCTCGCCCACCAGGTGCGGCAGCTGGCCCTGCATGCCGGCGATGCCGAGGTTGACGCTGGGCTCGCGGAAGTGGATCGGCAGCAGCTGCGCGTGGCAGTCGGTCATGTGCAGCAGCGACACGTTGCCGAACGGTGCCAGGTCGTACAGGCCCTGCTCGGCCGTGGCGGCGTCGGCATGGGCATGGCGGCCCAGGGCCATGCCGGCCACCGACGCCGATGCCAGCACCTGCAGGAAGTCGCGCTTCGAAAGATTCATGGTTCTGCAATCAGTGATGGACGGCAAAAAAGAGAGCCCGCCAGGTGGCGGGCCCGTTGGCGCAGGCCTACTGGTTGACCGGCGACTTCGGGTCCAGCAGCAGGGCCATGATGTCGCGGATCTGCTGTTCGTCCAGCAGCTTGGCATGGCCGAAGCGGGG
Source organism: Aquabacterium sp. (assembly GCA_040400895.1). Lineage (GTDB taxonomy): Bacteria > Pseudomonadota > Gammaproteobacteria > Burkholderiales > Burkholderiaceae_C > Pseudaquabacterium. The sequence goes on along the minus strand of JBBAPL010000103.1, from coordinate 13,763 downwards.
CATGTTGGAGCAGGCGGAATAGGCCTTGCTGTTCCACAGCTTGCCCCAGGTGTACTGGATGATCGGTGCCGAGGCGGGGTCGGCCACGTCCTTCACGCCGCGCAGCTTGCCGTAGTTCCACAGGCTGGGTCCGATGGTGCCGAAGGAGATTTCCTTCTTGTCGACCTGGTGGCAGTTGTAGCACTGCCCACCATTGGCACTGGTGGCGGCGCTGCTGTCGGTCCAGGTCATGCCGCGCCCGTTCTGGGCCAGGCGTTCGCCAACGCGCCAGTCGCCGATGTACTGGCCGCCCTGCGGCCAGCGCACGGTGGCCATGGCCTCGGCCTCGACCTGCTTGGCCACCGCGTCGGGCGGTGCATCGGGCCCGGAGCAGGCCTGCTGTCCCAGATCCTGGTTCAGCCGGTCGAGTTTGGCGATGCCCTGCTCGCGGAACGAGGCGCGGATCATCGCCTGGGCCTGCTGGTCCAGTTCGGCCGGCGAGGGCCCGGTGGCGCAGCCCGCCACGACCAGGGCAGCCAGCATGCTGGCAACGGTGAGGCGGAAACGGTGTTGTGGTTGCATGGGGTCTGGCCTCACGGTTTCAGCGCTTGAGCGCCGGCGCGATGGATTCGGCGCCCTTGGCATTGACACCCATGTACACGCCCAGGGCGACGGTCAGGTCGGATGCAAAGCCGGGGTAGGGAAAGCGCTGCTGGCGGTAGCAGTCGTTGAGCCGGCGCTGCATGCTCCACATCTCGCCGCTGGAGACGCGGTACGCCGGCCAGGCGGCGAAGCCGAGGCCGTCACCCGGGTTCTTGGTGAGGACGGGCAGGTCCTGCAGGCGGATGCGCTTGCCTTCCTCGCCATGGCAGCTGGCGCAGGAGAAGTCCATCGGCCCACCGCGGAAGAAGAACGCCCGCTTGCCCAGTTCATAGAAGCGGCGCTCTTCGGCATGGCCTTGCGGCAGGGCCATCTTGCGCCCGCGGGATTCGGCCGAGATCCAGGCGGCCAGCGCCGCCAGCGTGGCCTGCTCGCCCCTGTCGAAGGCGGTCTTGGCGATCTCGGCGGCATTGAAGCCCTGCAGTGTCTCCATGCAGGTCAGCAGGCGCGATTCCAGATCCTGCACCCGACCGGTGTCGGCAAACCAGCGCGGCAGCTGCACCCAGGCCCCCTGCACCACGCCCGGGCCCAGGCCCAGGTCGCACTGCTGCAGCGTGGCTTTCTTGGGGCCGCGCGGGGTCTTCCACAGGTTTTCGCCCTTGGCCTCGAACAACTCGGCCGGGTTGCCGTCTTCCAGCATCTTGCGGTATTCGGCAATGCCGTCTGCCGTGGACTTCTGCTGGGCAAAGACCGCTGTGCACAGCGCCAGCGACAGCGTGGCAACGGTCAGTCGGATGGTGGTCATGTCTGCACTTTCTTGGTGTTGCCGCGGCCGGCGGACGCCGGCCTCCGCCGTCAGGACACGGTGGCTTCGTCGGTGCGGCTGTCGCCCTTGTTGTCCTTCCAGGTCACGGCGATCTTGTCGCCGGCCTTGGCGCCCTTGACGCTGAACTGCAGGAACGGGTTCTTCGAGACTGCGGCGCCCCATTGCGCGCTGAGCACCTGCTTGCCGTTGAGCGCTGCGGTGACGTCCTGGATGAACCAGGCGGGGATGGTCTTGCCGGCGCTGTCCTTGCGCAGGCCGGTTTCCATCTCGTGGCCCATGAGGACGCGGACGGTGGCCTTGTCGCCAGCCATCTGGGCGCGGATGCGCATCGGATCTGCCATGGTGTTTCTCCTGAAATCTCAAACAGTTGCTGTCAAACGAGGTGGGCGCAGCAGAACCGGCTGGGCCGGACCGCTGGCGGCGCCCCCGTGAGGGGAATCGCCGAAGGCGCTGTGGGGGTGGTCCAAGTCACCCGCCGCAGCCGCCCAGGGTGACCTTGACTTCCTTCTGGGCGAACAGCACCTTGCCGTCGCCCATCATGGCCACGGCGTACACGTTGGACGACTGGCCCATCTTCACGCGGGTGGAGAAGTTGGCGTCCACGGCATCGCTCACGTCGAACATCGCCGCCAGCACGCTGGGGTTCTTCTCGACCAGCAGCAGCAGCCGCTTGGCGCCCGCCAGCGTGGTGGACACGCCGATCGGCACCACCGCGCCGTTCTCGGCGATGTCGGGGCCGGTCACGGCCACGTCCTTGCTTTCGGTGGGGGAGCTGCCGCCCAGCAGTTTCACCAACTCGGCCATCGTCTTCACTTCGAAGGCCTGGGGGTTGTAGGCCGCGTGGGCGAACTGGGGCAGGAAGCCGCCAGAGGCCAGCAACGCGGCAACCTTGGCGGAATGGGAGAGCAGGGCTCGGCGGTTCATCATGTTGGGCTCCTTCATGTGGAGAGGGTAGACAACGTTGGTCAGTGGCTGGAGCGGGCGAACCCGGGGGTGCTGCTACTTCTTGGCGCTGCCTGCCAGCCATTGGGCCAGTTGTCTGGCGTCGCTGTCGGGCAGGGTCTGGGGTGGCATCGGAATCTGGCCCCAGATGCCCTGGCCTCCGGCCTTGATCCGGCCGGCGAGGTGGGACTCGGCGTCGGCCCGCGTGCCGTATTTGGCCGTGATCTCGCGGAAGCTGGGGCCGACGATCTTGTTGTCCATGCCGTGGCAGGCGGTGCAGCTGTGTTTCTGGGCCAGTGCCAGCGCGGCGGCGCCCGGGTTGTCGACGCCCGCGGCCTTGGGTGCGGCGGCGGCCACGGCCAAGGCGGCGGCATCGGCCGATGCCGGCCGGGTGGTGTCGGCACCCCGTTGTGGTCCCACCAGGCGCTGCTGCTCGGCCAGGTTGCCGTGGTTGTTGCGCGCAAAGTCGGGCAGGAACGACGCCAGCTTCGGCTCGGTGGCGCAGTTGACCATGCACGCCACGGGCTTCACGTCGGGCTTGCCGCCGTTGCCCAGGCCCTTGCCTGGCCACAGGCCGTGGTTGGTGGTCATGCCGTTGCGGTTGGGCAGCAGGGCCTGGGCCTGGGCCATGGTCGCGTCCGACAGCACGAAGTTGTCGGGCACGATCCCGCCCATGTTCAGCATGTAGGCGGTGACGGCATACACCTCTTCGATGCTCAGGGACTTCGGCGCCGTCCAGGGCATGGCGCGGTTGATGTAGTCCCACAGGGTGGAGACGCTGGCCACCTTCATCAGCGTGGTGCGGCCCGGGAAGGTGACGTCGTTGAGCCGCGCCACGCGGCCGGTGCGGATGTCGTCCTTGCTGGTGCCGCCGACCAGGGGCGAGAACACCTCGTTGCTCTCGCCGAAGATGCCGTGGCAGGAGGCGCACTTGCTCTCCCATACGTCCATGCCCTTGGCCACCGAGCCGGCGCCCTTGGGCAGGCCCTTGAAGTCGGGCCGCACGTCGATGTCCCAGGCCTGCAGTTCCTTAGGGGTGGCAGCGCGGCCTACGCCCGGGTAGGCGGTCTGCTGGGCCAACACGCTTCCGGCCGCCGCTGTCAGGGTTGCGGCGGCCAGCAGCCGCAGCATGGCTTCACGACAGCTGGACATTCTTCACCTCGCCGCTCTCCTGCACCAGCCACGACTGGATGGCGTTGTTGTGATAGATCGACCGTGTGCCGCGCACCGCGCGCAACTGGCTGGTTTGGGGCTGCACATGGCCGGTGTCGTCCATCGCCCGGCTCTGCAGCAGGGTGGGCTTGCCGTCCCAGGCCCAATCCAGCGAAAAGCGGGTGAGGCACTTGGCCATCACCGGGCCCTGCAGGCGCGCGGTCTTCCAGTTCCGCCCGCCGTCCACCGACACATCCACCTGCCTGACCTTGCCGCGGCCTGACCAGGCCAGGCCGCTGATCTGGTAATAGCCCTTGTCGAGCAGCACCTGGCCGCCCGACGGCGTGGTGATCACGCTCTTGCACTCTTGCGTGCTGCTGTACTGCCGGTGCTGGCCGCCGGGCATCAGATCCATGTAGTGGATGGCCTCGTCCTTGGCGCCATAGGGCTGGTCGCCGACCTCGATGCGGCGCAGGTACTTCACCCAGCTCACGCCCTGCACGCCTGGCACCACCAGGCGCAGCGGGTAACCTTGCTCGGGGCGCAGCATCTCGCCGTTCTGGCCGTAGGCCACGAACACCTCGCCGCTCTCGATCAGCTCCATCGGCACGGTGCGGGTCATCGACGAGCCGTCGGCGCCTTCGGCCAGCACGTAGCGAGCGCGCTTGTAGTCCGCGCCGGCCATGTCGAGCAGGATCTTCAGCGGCACGCCGGTGAATTCACTGCAGCTGATCATGCCGTGGGTGTACTGGCAGGTGGGCACGGCCACGTTGCCCCATTCCATGCCGGTGTTGGCGCCGCACTCGATGAAGTGGAAGCGGCTCACCGACGGCAGCCGCATGAGCTCGTCAACGGTGAACACCAGCGGCCGCTTGAGCATCTTGTCGTCCGAGCCGTTGACCATCAGCCGGTGCTTGGACGGGTCGATGTCCCACCAGCCCTGGTGGTGGCGCTCGAAGTGCAGGCCGCTGGGCGTGACGATGCCGAACAGGCTCTGCAGCGGCGCGAACGACACCGACGCCTGGGTGGTCTGCGTCAACCCCGGGCTTTGGCGGCGCTGCACATTGGCCTCGTACCGCGACGGCTTGCCGTAGCCGTCGGTGGCCACCGCCTGGCCCAGGCCGGTGCTGTGCGCCGGCAATTGCAGGATGTTGGGGTCGCCGCCCTCGGCAGGCACCGGGTTGGCCTGGGCCAGCACCGCAGGCGCGGTGCTGCCGGCCAGGGCGGCGGCCAGGGCGCCGCGCACGAAGTCGCGCCGGCCGGCCTTGGCCTCGCGGAAGACCTGACGCACGCCGTCGGGGCCGATGAAGTTCTCCGGGGCCTTGATCAGGCGGCCGGCGTGTTGGTCAGGGGAACTCACGCGTGCTCCTGTGGCGGGTTGTGGGGGCGCCTGTCGGCGCGTGGTGCGGGCTGGCCGACAGCGCCGCCCAGCTGGTGCTGCAGGGCTTCGCACAACCGGCGCACCTGGGCGTGCTCGACCCGGTAGCGGACCTGGGCGCCGCAGCGTCGCCGTGCCAGCACGCCGGCGCGGTACAGCATGCCCAGGTGTTGCGACATGTTGGGTTGGCTCACCGGCACGCGTTCCAGCAGTTCAGTCACGTTTCTTTCGCCCTTGATCAGCACACAGACGATGCGCAGCCGGGTGGGTGCAGCCAGCAGGCCGAACAGGTCTGCCGCCACTTCAAACACACGATCGTCAAGGCCAGAGGACATGAGACCATTAATCCGGATATGCAAGTAGACGGATATTAGGGAATACGGATGCAATGTATCTTGGGGGTTTCCCTAGGGTGTGCTGCAGCGTCTGTGCTTTCGGGGCGTGCCGTCCGCATCGGTGTGGTGCCGTGCCGCTGATCTTGATGCGCGGCCCCGGGCGGGTCATGCCAAGGCCGGGTTTGGCATAGCATCCGGCGCGGCGCCAAGGTGCGACCCGCAGCCGTGGCCGCGCCGCGGCGGTGACGTGCGGCCGCTGCCCCGTGCGCTGAGGCGCGTTCCACCCCGACCCGAGGACACAGCATGACGATTGATTGGGGCCAGTTCACACCCTGGGCCTCGCTGGCCGGTGGCCTGGTGATTGGCCTGGCCACCGCCCTCTACCTGTTCGGCACGGGCCGCATTGCCGGCATCGCCGGCATTGTGGCCAGCCCCCTGCGGGCGCTGCTGACCGGCAGCAGCCTGGGGCCGTCGCTCCAGCAGGTGCTGTTCGTCCTGGGCCTGCTGCTGGCGCCCTGGTGCTGGCGCCTGTTGGCGCCGCTGCCGGCAGCGGCTGTTGACGTGGGGCCGGCTGCGCTGGTGGTGGCCGGCCTGCTGGTCGGTGTGGGCGTGCGCATGGGCAACGGCTGCACCAGCGGCCATGGCGTGTGCGGGCTCAGCCGTCTCTCGCTGCGGTCGCTGGTCAACGTGGTGTGCTTCATGGCCGCCGGTGTTGCCACGGTCTTTGCCTGGAGGCACTGGCTGTGATCGGGCCGATGGGGCACGTTCTGGCCTTGCTCAGCGGCCTGGTCTTCGGGCTCGGCCTGATCCTGGCGGGCATGACCGACCCGATGAAGGTCAAGGGCTTCCTCGACGTGGCTGGCGCCTGGGACCCCAGCCTGGGGCTGGTGATGGGCGGCGCCATCCTGCTGGGCGTGGTGGCCTTTGCCCGCGCCAAGCGCCGCACCGTGTCGTGGTCGGGCACGCCGATGGAGATCCCCGCCAGCACCGCCATCGACAGCCGGCTGGTGGTGGGTGGCCTGCTCTTCGGCACCGGCTGGGGCGTGGCTGGCTTCTGCCCCGGGCCGGCCATCGTGGCGCTGGGCAGCGGCATGGGGTCGGCAGCGATCTTCGTGCTGGCCATGCTGGTGGGCATGGTGCTGCACGACCAACTGCTGGCACGGCGGTGATTCAGCCAGGCCGCCGGGGCTGGCTGTCTGCCGCGCTGCTGGCCGTGGGGGGCCTGGCGGTCCGCCGGCCAGTGCACGCGCAGCCCGCCGGTGTCAGCCTGGACCAGGCACGTGCAGACCACGAATCCGGGCGTGCCGTGCTGGTCGACATCCGTGAGCCCGACGAGCACGCCACCGGGGTCGCGCCCGGTGCGCGCCTGCTGCCCACGCAGCAACTGTCCGCCCGCCTGGCCGAACTGCCGCGCGACCGGCTGGCGCTGCTGATCTGCAACACCCAGAACCGATCACGCGCGACCTACGATGCCTTGCGCGCGCGCGGCTGGACCAACCTGCGCTATGTCGACGGTGGCATGCGCGAGTGGGCCCGCCGCCAGTGGCCGGTGGTGCGGCCGGCGCCCGGACCGGGCGCCGGGTCAGGCTGAGCTGGCCCTGAGCCGTGCCAGCCCGCACGCGAGGGCGGGCACACCCTGCCGGCCCGGCTGGGGCTGAACGTTAGTCTGGGCACCCAGCGCCCGCGCCGTTGCCTCAGGCGCCGGCGCGCACGCCCAGCTTGCGCAGGATGGTCTCCATCAGGCACCAGCGGGTGAGTGCGCTCTGCAGCAGGTTGGCGCCGACGAAGGCGGTGAAGGCCAGCCACCAGTGGCTGACGAACAGCGGGCTGCCGGGGATGCCCAGGGCCAGCGAGATCAGGATGAAGCTGCCCGCGAACAGGCGCACCAGTTGCCAGGATGTCATGACGTTTGTCCTTCAGGTTGGGGGAGCGGGTCGGCCTGGCCGGTGATGGCCTCCAGGCGGTGGCGGTAGGCCACGTAGTACAGGATCGGGATGACCACCAGGGTCAGCACGGTCGACACCGAGATGCCGAAGATCAGTGAGATCGCCAGGCCGTTGAAGATCGGGTCGTCGAGGATGAAGAACGCGCCCAGCATCGCCGCCAGGCCGGTCAGCACGATGGGCTGGGCGCGGGTGATGGCGGCCTGCACGATGGCGGTGTCCAGCGCCATGCCCGCGCGCACCTGCAGGTTGATGAAGTCCACCAGCAGGATGGAGTTGCGCACGATGATGCCGGCCAGCGCGATCATGCCGATCATGCTGGTGGCGGTGTACTGCGCGCCCAGCAGGGCATGGCCGGGCATCACGCCGATGATGGTCAGCGGGATCGGCGCCATGATGATCAACGGTGTCAGGTAGCTGCCGAACTGCGCCACCACCAGCAGATAGATCAGCACCAGGCCCACCGCATAGGCTGCGCCCATGTCGCGGAAGGTCTCGTAGGTGATCTGCGACTCGCCATCCCACTTCAGCGTGTAGCCGCGGTACGCATCGTCGGGCTGGCGGATGAAGGTCTCGGCCAGCGTGCCGCCGCCGGGCGTGGCGATCTTGCCGATGTCGCCGCGCATCCTGAACATGCCGTACAGCGGGCTGTCGATCGCGCCGGCCATGTCGGCCACCACGTAGTGCACCGGCAGCAGGTCCTTGTGGAAGATCGGCTGCTCGCGCCGGGTGTCGCTCAGCGTCACCAGCTCGCGGATGGGCACCAGCTTGCCGTCGGCGCTGCGCACCGCCAGCTGCAGCAGCGCGTTCAGGTCGCCATGGGCCTCGGCAGGCAGTTGCAGCATGGCTGCGGCCGGGTACTTGCTGCCGTCGTGCAGGTAGGCGGTGGCCTCGCCGGCCAGGCCGGCGCGCAGCGTGGTCACGATGGCCTGCTGCGGCACGCCCAGCATCGCGGCTTTCTGCCGGTCGACCAGCAGCAGCGTCTTCGGGGCGGCGGCAATGCCGCTGTCGTCCACGTCGACGATGCCCGGGGTCTGCGCGAAGACCTGGCGCACCGCCTGTGCCACCTGGCGGCGGCCTTCGGCCTCGGGGCCGTAGATCTCGGCCACGATGGGTGACAGCACCGGCGGGCCCGGAGGCACTTCCACCACCTTCACATTGGCGCCGAAGCGCTGGCCGATCTGCTGCAGCGCCGGCCGCACGCGGGTGGCAATCGCGTGGCTCTGCGCGCTGCGCTGGTGCTTGTCGACCAGGTTCACCTGCAGGTCGCCCACCTCGCCGCCGCTGCGCAGGTCGTACTGCCGCACCAGGCCGTTGAAGTTGATCGGCGCGGCGGTGCCGGCATAGGCCTGGTAGTCGGTCACCTCGGGCACGGTGGCCAGGTGCCGGCCCAGGGCCTGCAGCACCGCGGCCGTCTGCGCCACCGGCGTGCCGGCGGGCATGTCGACGATGACCTGGAATTCCGACTTGTTGTCGAAGGGCAGCATCTTCAGCAGCACCAGGCCGGTGGCCGGCAGGGCCAGCGACACCGCGATCAGCGCCGCAATGCCCAGCCCCAGCAGGCCACGGTTGCGCGCGCCGCGCTGCACGTCCAGCAGCGGGCGGAACACCCGCTGGAACGCCGGGGCGATGCGCGCGGCCAGGCCGTGCGGCTTGTCATCCGCGTGGTGCGCCGGCGTGGTCTTCATCCACAGCCGCGCGAGCCAGGGCGTGACGACGAAGGCGATGGCCAGCGACAGCACCATGCCCAGGCTGGCGTTGATGGGGATGGGGCTCATGTACGGGCCCATCAGCCCGCTGACGAAGGCCATCGGCAGCAGCGCGGCGATCACCGTCAGCGTGGCCAGGATGGTGGGGCCACCCACCTCGTCCACCGCGCCGGGGATGATGTCGGCCAGGCTGCGGCCCGGGTGCAGCGCCTGGTGGCGGTGGATGTTCTCCACCACCACGATGGCGTCGTCGACCAGGATGCCGATCGAGAAGATCAGCGCGAACAGGCTCACCCGGTTCAGCGTGAACCCGCAGGCCCAGGATGCGAACAGCGTGGCCGCGAGCGTGAGGATCACCGCGCTGCCGACGATGGTGGCTTCCCGCCGGCCCAGCGCGATGAACACCAGCGCCACCACGCTGGCGGTGGCGAACAGCAACTTCTGGATCAGCTTCTGCGCCTTGTCATTGGCCGATGCGCCGTAGTTGCGCGTCTCGGCCACCTGCACGGCGGCCGGGATCACGGTGTTGCGCAGCGCGGCCACGCGCGCCATCACCGCGTCGGCCACGTCGATGGCGTTCTCGCCCGGCTTCTTGGTGATGGACAGCGTCACCGCCGGGTACTCGGCGGGGGCGGCGCCGGCCTGGGCGGCCGTGCCGTGCCACACGTAGCGAACAGCGGGCAGCGGGCCATCGCGCACCGCGGCCACGTCGCGCAGGAACACCGGCTTGCCGGCGCGCACGCCCACCACCAGGTCGGCCACCTCGCTGGCCTCGCGCAGGAACGGGCCCGACTCGATGGCCACCGAGCGGTTGCCGCTGAGCAGTTCACCCACCGGAAGGCCCAGGTTGGCCGACAGCAGCGCCTGGCGCAGATCGCCCACGGTCACACCCACGCCGGCCATGCGGGCGGGGTCGATCTCGACCAGCACCGCGCGGCCCGGGCCGCCCACGCTGCGCACCTCGCGTGTGCCGGGCACGCGCTTCAAGTCGGCCTCGATGCTGTGGGCCACGCGCTCCAGGTCGAATGGGCCGGTGGCCGGGTTGGCGCTGAAGAGCGTCAGCGTGACGATCGGCACATCGTCGATGCCCTTGGGCTTGATGATCGGCGCCAGCACGCCCAGGCCGGCCGGCAACCAGTCGGCATTGGCGTTGACCGTGTCGTGCAGTCGCACCAGCGCCTCGGTGCGCGGCACGCCCACCTTGAACTGCACGGTGACCACCGCCAGCCCCGGCCGCGAGACCGACATCACATGCTCGACGCCCACGATCTGCGCCAGCACCTGCTCGGCCGGGCCGGCCACCATCTGCTCCACATCCCGCACCGCGGCGCCGGGGAAGGGGATCAGCACATTGGCCATGGTCACGTTGATCTGCGGCTCTTCCTCGCGCGGGGTGACGGCCACCGCGAAGATGCCGAGCAGCAGCGCCACCAGGGCCAGCAGCGGCGTGATCTGGGCGCGCTGGAAAAAGGCCGCGATGCGACCGGAGACGCCCAGGGCGGCGGGTGCCGGGGCTTGCGTTCGGGTGGGGTCGGTCATGGTGCGGGCGCTCGGTGGGCGATCAGCGGGGATCAGCGGGCCGCAGGCAGGGCGCGCGCGGCGGCCTGCGGGTCGGTCACCACCCGTTCGCCGGGCATCAGGCCCGACAGCACTTCCACCGTGCTGCCCTCCGTGCGGCCCAGCCGCACCTGGCGCAGCAACGGCGCGCCGGCGGCGTCCAGCACGTACAGGCCGGTCAGCTCGGCGCGCCGCACCACCGCGGCCAGCGGCACCGACAGCGCTGCCGGCGCACCGGCCGCGCGGGTGCCGCCGGCGGCCACCGGCAGCCACAGCCGGGCGGACATGCCCGGTGACAGCGCGGCCAGCCCTGCCGGCAGGTCGGCCCGCATCTGCACCGTGTGGGTGGCGGCGTCCACCGTGGGCAGCACCTGCGCCTGGCGCGGCTGCACCCACTGCTGCGCGGCCGGCAGGCCGGGGAACTCGATGCGCGGCAGCGCGCCGGCAGCCAGGCGCAGCGCCACCGTCTGCGGCACGGCGGCCGTCACCCGCAGCGCCGCCGGGTCGTACACGGTCACCAGCGGGCGGCCGGGCATGGCCATGTCGCCCAGCTGCACCGGCACCTCCGACACCACCCCGGCAAACGGCGCGCGCACCACGTAGAAGCCGCTCTGCGTGCGCGCCGCGCCGGCCTGGGCCCCTTGCGCATCCACCTGCGCCTGGGTGGCCTTGAACTGGGCCTCGGCCTGCTCCAGCGCCGCCTGGCTGATGTAGTTCTGCTGGAACAGCTGGCGCTGGCGGCCCAGCGCCTGGCGGGCGACGTCCAACGCGGCGCGCGCGGCCAGCACCTGGGCGTCGCCGGCGGCGGCGGTCTGGTCGGCGGCGCGGGCGTCCAGGCGCAGCAGCACCTGGCCTGCCGCCACGGTGTCGCCCACCTTCACGCCCAGTTGCACCACTGCGCCGGGCACCTGGGCGGCCACCACGGTCTGGCGCACCGCCTCCACCACGCCGTCGAAGGCGGTGGTGCTGCCGGTGCCGGCCGGCCGGGCCTCGACCGTGGCCAGGGTCGCCGACCCGCCAGCCGCCGCCATCGCCAGGGTCGGGGCCAGGGCCAAGCTGAGCAGCAGGGGGTGGAGTCGGGGCAGGCGCATGGCGTTCATCCGGCAGACACGGGGCCCTTTCGGGCGGGAGTCATCAGCAATCTGTCGATAGTATTTGCGCAAGTAGCGAAATAGTCAAGTAGCATGGTGCGCAAACAACTGCAGTGCCAGCCACTTCGAGGCATCATGTCGACACCCCAACCCACCGCCTGCCCCCGCATGGAAGGTCTCCCCGACGAAGCGCTCGCCCAGGTGGCAGCCTATTTCCAGGCCCTGTCCGAGCCCACGCGGCTGCAGATCCTCAACATCCTGCGTCAGGGTGAGCGCAGCGTGGGTGACCTGGCGCAACTGTGCGGCTACAGCTCGGCCAACATCTCGCGGCACCTGAGCCTGCTGACCCAGCACGGCCTGGTGCAGCGCGAGAGCAGCGGCAACAGCGCAATGTACAGCATCGCCGACCCGTCGGTGTATGCGCTGTGCGACCTGGTCTGCGGCAGCATCGCCAGGAAGTTCGACCGCCTGGCGGCCGCGCGGGCCGCCTTCCCGGCGCCTTGACCGCCAGCCCACGTCCACCCAGGTGCACCACGCCATGCTGATCTTCCGCCCGCTGTTCGACTCCGCGTCCTCCACCTACACCTACCTGCTGGGCGACAGCGCCAGCGGCGAGGCTCTGCTGATCGACCCGGTCTACGAGCAGGTGCCGCGTGACCTGGCCCTGCTGCAGGAGCTGGGCCTGCGCTTGGTGGCCACGCTCGACACCCATGTGCATGCCGACCATGTCACCGGCGCCTGGCGCTTGCAGCAGCGCTGCGGCAGCCGCATCGGTGCGTCGGCGTCCAGCGGCGCCGCGCCGCTGGATTTGCCGCTGCAGCACGGCGACCGGGTCGCCTTCGGCAGCCGGCATCTGGACGTGCGCGCCACGCCCGGCCACACCGCCGGCTGCCTGACCTATGTGCTGGACGACCAGCGTTTGGCCTTCACCGGCGACGCCCTGCTGATCCGCGGCTGCGGCCGCACCGACTTCCAGGGCGGCAGCCCGGCGCAGCTGTTCCAGTCGGTGCATGGGCAGATCCTCAGCCTGCCCGGCGACTGCCTGCTCTACCCGGGCCACGACTACCGCGGTGTCACCGTCAGCAGCGTGGCCGAAGAGCGCCGCTTCAACCCGCGGCTGGGCGGTGATGTCAACGAGGTCGACTTCACCGTCTCCATGCAGGCCCTGCACTTGCCGCACCCGCGCCAGATGGCGCAGGCCGTGCCGGCCAACCTGCGCTGCGGCCAGCCCGACGGCGCACCGCCGCCCGACGACGCACCCGCCTGGGCGCCGCTGACGCTGCGCTTTTCGGGCGTGTGGGAGATCGAGCCGATGGCGCTGCTGGAGCATGCGGCCGCGGCGCAGATCGTCGACGTGCGCGAGGCGCCCGAATTCATCGACCCGTTGGGCCACCTGGCCGGCGCGCAGCGGGTGCCGCTGTCGCAGCTGCTCGACCGCCTGGGTGAACTGGACCGCAGCCGGCCGGTGGTGACGGTGTGCCGCTCGGGCGCCCGCTCGGCCCAGGCCAGCCTGCTGTTGGCCAAGGCCGGTTTCGCCCAGGTGGCCAATCTGGCTGGCGGCATGTTGCGCTGGCGCATCGAGGGCCTGCCGGTGACGCCGGGCAGCGTCTGAGGCCGCGGCGCTGGCCGGTTCGGGCCGCAGTTCGCTTAACCTGCGCCACCGCCGACCACCCCTGACACCGCCGTGACCGTCCCCGCCCCGCCACTGACCCCGTTGCGCCTGGCCATTGCGCAGGCCGGGCCGGGCGTGCTGGTGTTCCTCGTCTCGGGCCGGCCGGGGCTGGCCTGGCAGGGCCGGCAGGCATTGCCGGCCGACGGGTTGGCGCCGTGGTCGGGTACCGCCTGGCGCCTGTCGGCCGATGGTCCGGCCTTCGGCGCTGCGTTGGCCCAGGCGCTGCTGCCACCGGCCCTGCAGGCTGCGCTGGCCAGCGCGGGTGGTGGCCCGCTGCTGCTGCTGCTGGACGATTCGCTGGCCCAGGTGCCTTGGGAGCTGGCGCAGGTCGGCGGCCAGGCCCTGGACGACTGCTTCGTCGCCAGCCGCCTGGTGCTGACCGAAGGCACCTGCACGGCCGCCGATGGCGCCACGCCTGACCGCACCCTGCCCACCGACGCAGGCGCGGTACCGCTGTGCCAGTTCGGCGACGCCGCCGCTGCCGAGGCCGCCGGCCGTGCCGGCCAGCCGGCACTGGCGCTGCCCGCTGCCGCCGGCGCCGGCGCCGCCCACGCCGCACTGCGCCGCGCGCTGGCCGAA
>JBBAPL010000102.1:16194-19354 GCA_040400895.1 Aquabacterium sp. | reverse complement strand
CAGGCCACCCAAGGCCTGATGGCCGACCCACGCAACCCGGCCGGGCTGTCGCCTGTCGTCGCCGGCGCCTGGCGCCTGGCCGACTGGCAATGGACACCGCAGCAGCGGCTGGCCTGGGTCGAGGGCAACCTCGACATCGGCATCACCAGCTTCGACCATGCCGACGCCGATGGCAGCCATGCGGTGGAGCGCCTGCTCGGCGAGGCGCTGGCGCTGAGCCCGGCCCTGCGCCAGGGCCTGCAGTTGGTGGGCACCTGCCGCCTCAGCAGTGCCGACACCGCGGCAACCGACCTGCGCGCCTCGGTCGACGGCACGCTGCAGGCGCTGCGCACCGACCACCTGGACCTGCTGCTGATCCACCCACCCGGCACGCTGGCCGACATCGACGCGCTGGCCGCGGCGGTGGCTGATCTGCAGCGCGCCGGCAAGCTGCGGCATGTGGGCGCCGGCAGTGCCACGCCACAGCAGGTGGCGGCACTGCACCAGCGCCTGCCGCTGGTCACACACCAGTGCGAGCTGTCGCCGCTGCAGCAGCGCGCGCTGCACGACGGCGTGCTCGACCAGTGCCAGGCCCTGGGCCTGCGCCCGATGGCCTGGGCACCGCTGGCCGGCGGGCGCCTCTTCACCGGGCAGGACGACGCCAGCTGCCGCCTGCGCGCCACGCTGGAACCCCTGGCCGCCGAGCGTGACATCAGCGTCACCACGCTGGTGATCGCCTGGGTGCTGTGCCACACCAGCCAGCCGCTGCCCATCCTGGGCTCGCGCCGCATCGGCGTGGCGCAAGAGGCCATGGCCGCCCTGTCCGTGCAGCTGGATGCGGCCACCTGGCGGCAGATCGCCGCGGCCGGCAGCCCGCAGACCTGACGGTGGTGCGGCTGCAACGCCCCGAATCAAGGGCTGCGTTGCTCGCCGCCGATGGCACGGTAGGCCACCGCACCCACCACAGTCCGACCGACACCGCCGGGTTCAGAGGGCAGCCCGAGATGTGGCCGATGGCGTCGGCCGTGGTCAGCACCGTCAGGCCAAAGGCCAGCGACACGCCGTGCAATCCGATGCCCACGCCGGTGAAGCCGGCGGCGATCACGGCACTGCCGCGACCGCCCAGCACCAGCCAGAAGGTTCCAAAACATTCGACGCCGCAGGCCTTGAACGGGTCCTGCATGGTTGCTCTCTCGTCGGCTTGCAGCGGTGTGACGAGGCGCGTCGGCTGACGCAAATCGGAGTGCCAAGCCGCGCCGAGAATGTTAGCGTCGCGTTGGTTGCCCGTTGGGCGTGCCCCTCAGATCACAACACGGAGAACCCCGATGCCTCTTCGACCATGGACGCGCGCCGTGGCGCCGTTGATCTGCCTGGCCCTGGTGGCCGGGCCACTGCCCGTGCAAGCCAGCGACACCATCCGGTGTGAGAGCTACAACATGGGCTATCGCTTCTGCCGCATCAACACCGACAACCGGGTCGAGCTGACGCGCCAGATCTCTAACACCAGCTGTGTGCAGGACCGCAACTGGGGCTACTCCAGTTCCGGGGTCTGGGTCAACCGCGGCTGCGGTGCGGATTTTCGCGTCGGCCGGAGCATGAGCGGCGGCGACAAGACCGCTGCCGCTGTGGTCGGACTGATCGGGCTGGCTGCCATCGCGGCGGCCGCCAACAACCAGAACAGGCAGTCGGAAGGCGACGTCAACGCCTGGGCGGTGGGCACCTTCAGCGGCTATGACGACCGCGAAGGCACCGACGTGACCCTGCGCATCCTGCCCGGTGGCGCCGTGTCGGGCCGTGCCGGCCGCAACGAGTTCTCCGGCAGCCTGGAAGGCACCCGCCTGCAGGCCGGCCGGCATACCTTCCGCGTGTCGCGCTCGGGCAACGGCTTCGTCGCTGTGGACGAGCGTGATTCTGGCCACCGCGTGACCTTCCAGCGCGGCTACGACGGCGGGGGCTATTGATGCAACACACCATGAAGATCCTGCGCTCCGGTCTGCAATCCACCCTGCTGGCAGCCTGCCTGGCACCGGCCGCCTGGGCCCAGACCGCTGCCCCGGCGTCGCCCGGCAGCGGCTTTCTCGACCCCTCCCGGCCGGTGGTGACCATGCCGCCCGAGGCCAACCTGGTCTGGCGTGCGCCGGCCGTCGACACGCTGGCCACGCTGCGCCAGCGCGGCGTGTTGCGCGTGTGCGTGGTGCCGGTCGAGCCGATGGTGATGCACGACGCCAAGGGCGACTTCGTCGGCTTCAGCATCGACCTGTCGCGCAAGCTGGCGCAAGACCTGGCTGTCGACATCGACTTCGTGGCCACCTCCTGGGGCCTGGTGATCAGCGACCTGGTCGGCCGCGCCTGCGACGTGGTGGCCAGCGGCCTGTGGATGACGGTGCCGCGCGCGCTGGCGGTGAACTTCACCACGCCCACAGTGCATGACGGTCTCTACCTGGTGGCCAGCCAGGCACGGGCACCGGGCAAGACATCCCTGGCCGACTTCGACCAGCCCGGCATGTCGGTCGCGGTGTATGCCGGCACGCAGCAGCAGGCGCTGGCCCGCAAGCTGCTGCCCAAGGCGCGGCTGGTTGTGACCGCAGATGACCCGTTGCAACTGGTGCTGCAGGGCCAGGCCCAGGCGGCGCTGGCGCCCACGCTGTCGCCGCAGACCTTGCTGCAGGCCGCACCCGGCCAGCTGTACCTGCCACGCAGCGCACCGCTGGCCAGCACGCCGGCGGCGATGGCGGTGCGCAAGGGCGACCCGGACTTCCTGCACTTCCTCAACACCTGGCTGACGCTGCAACGCGACAGCGGCTGGCTGGACGAGCGGGTGCTGTTCTGGTCGAACAGCGCGCAGTGGCCGAAATGAAAGGGCGCTCCATGAACGCTCGCAGCATCGCCCCACTCGTCTGCGCCGCCCTGCTCGCAGGCTGCGCCAACATGTCTGAATCCGAACGCGGCACGGTCCAAGGCGCAGCCATCGGCGCGGTGGCCGGCGCCATCCTCAGCTCGGCCACCGGTGGCTCGGCCGGCACTGGCGCGGCCGTGGGCGGCGCGGCCGGTGCGGTGGGTGGCCACCTGTGGTCCAAGCGCATGCAGGACAAGCAGCAGGCGATGGAGCAGGCCACCCGCGAGTCGGGCGTGCAGGTCAGCCGCACCGACGACAACCAGCTCAAGCTGCAGGTGCCCAGCG